>JAIWHF010000115.1:0-8200 GCA_048629905.1 Methanosarcinales archaeon | reverse complement strand
CAGTCGAGAGCTCTTGCCTACAGTTAGCTGAGGAGAAAAACATCAGCAGCAGTATTTGGGTATCGCCGGAGATGCCCGAACGATTGATCGGAGATGATGATCGCCTGGCGCAAGTTTTGCTGAACTTAACTGGCAACGCCATCAAGTTCACTGAAGAGGGCGAAGTGGAAGTGCGTATCGAGCCGCAGGGCACGGCGAAATGGCGAATGATTGTACGCGATACTGGTCCGGGCATCCCCGAAGATCAATTCGCGACGATATTCAAAGCCTATCGCCAACTCGACCGAACCGCCTCCCCCTCGAAAGTGAAGGGGACTGGGCTGGGACTGGCCATCGCTTATAACCTGGTCCAGATGATGGGCGGAGATATCGAGGTGGAGAGCGAGCTGGGCGTGGGTAGCACTTTTACAGTGACCCTGCCCCTCCGGCTGCCCGAAACGAGTGATGAGGAAGCCGCTAAAGTCCTTGCGTGATTAAATAGGGTCGCGGTTGTTCGCGAAACCCTGCTGAAATACCTTGACCACTTCAACAGAATATATTGCAGCACCACGGGAGGCGTAATTAAACCTGAGCCCCCCGTGTTTCTTTTAGCGTATCAAACCCCAGGCGAGGAAATAAACAATTTCACCATTCGGCAGGTCAGGAGAGTTTCTCGGGAATAGGGATTCAGGCTCTTGTCAGCTTGATTTAGCCACCTGCTCTGCTATGATTTACCCCTTATGCTGAAGGCTCTTACCAAAATTCCTGGCTGGCAGCGAACGCTCATCGTCCTTTTCTTTTCGCAGATGGCAACAGCGGTCGGTTTTTCCAGTATCTTCCCCTTCCTGCCGCTCTATGTGAAGAGCCTCGGTTCTTCGACTGGCATGAGTGTCGAGCTCTTGTCTGGTCTGGTGTTCTCCGCTCAAGCGTTCACCATGATGCTCGCCGCTCCTGTGTGGGGCCGGCTTGCGGATCGCTATGGGCGAAAGCTTATGATTATCCGCGCCAGCTTTGGTGGAGGGATCGTTCTATTGCTGATGGCCTTTGTTCAAACTGCAGAACAGTTGGTCGCTCTTCGAGCCGTACAAGGTTTGATCAGTGGGACCGTCGCTGCGAACTCTGCTCTGCTGGCTGCGCAAGTTCCCAGAGAGCGCATGGGCTACGCGATGGGCACGCTTCAGGTTGGGCTCGGAGCTGGCGTTGCCTTTGGCCCTCTCATCGGTGGGATCGTCGCCGATACCTATGGCTACGCTTCTGCTTTCTATGTAACGGCGGCGATGCTCTTTCTGGCTGGTGTGCTGGTTATCTTCGGGATCCAGGAGGATTTTCATCCGCAGGTTTCGGAAGAGCAAAAAGGACAGGGGATCTTCGCTTTTTGGGGCCAGCTCTTGAAGTTTCCGGGCGTGAAACCGACATACAGCCTTCGCTTCCTTATACAATTAGCCCGAAGCATGCTCATCCCGGTTATGCCGCTTTTTGTGGTGGAACTCATGACCGATGCGGCGCGGGTGAACAGCTTCACCGGGCTCTTGATTGGCGCCCGAGCAGCAGCTACCACGGTAAGCGCAATGTTCTTGGGTCGCTTAGCGGATCGTGTTGGGCATCGGAAAGTGGCTGCCGTCAGCGCGATATTGGCTGGGGTATTCTATATACCCCAGAGTCTGGTCACGTCTGAATGGCAGCTTCTTGTCCTAGCAATCCTGGTCGGTGTGGCGCTCGGGGGTGTGATCCCAACTTTGAGTGCAATCTTGGCCCGATATACGGAAAGCGGTGCAGAAGGAGCTGTATTTGGCTTGGATACCTCAATACGATCCGGTGCGAGGTCGGTCGCGCCGCTCTTGGGATCGTGGATAGCTTTGACCTGGGGTTTGAGGGGGACTTTCGTCGTAACCGGGCTTGTTCTTTTAGCCACAGGTTTTGCTGCCCGGGTCATACTGCCGGAACCAGCTCAACCGCGGAAGCCTTCCGTTCCCAGACCCCATCCTTCAAACATGTAACGCCACCCATTTGTAAAAGTAATTGGCGCAACTCCTTTGAAGAACGCAGGATCTACCTGCGATGGGAAGCCGATCCTACTGGCTCCATGGAATGTGAACTATCCTGAGAATGGTTTCAGAACCAGATTTGGGATTTATAAAGCGTTGTTTGGCTATGCTATCCAGAAAACTCCAAGGTTGTCCAGGCTTCCATCTATCCTTAGCCGGGTTCTACCCAGTCATGCAGAGTCCTTGGATTTGAATATACTTGCCCAAGTGTGTTTCCTACGAAGAGGCATGAGCATTAGATCTGGAAGAAGGGCGAAGCCATCCCCGCCTGTTCTAGTTCCAGAAAGGAGCCCTCAATGACTCCCTCGCGAAACTATCTTTCACTGTTCGCTCTTCTCGTGTTGAGCCTGGGTGTGTTCGCATGTGTTGTCACTGGTGGTGCTGTACCGACGACAACATCGCTTCCACCAAGCCCGACGCTAGCACCACCGCCTTTACCGACACGAACCGCCACAACTCCTCCGCCGACGGTAACCCCACTTCCGCCAATAATCGAGGATGCGAATGTCTTCGATCTCACCGCTGCTCACACGCTCACAGGGCATGGCAATAGTGTTAAGGCGCTAGCTTTCTCCCCGGACGGTGAAACGCTGGTAGTCTCAACCGGTGGAAGCAGCAATCGTCAGGAACACCGCTTGCGGTTGTGGGATGTAAGCACTGGGGACCTGCTCGCCATCAGCGAAGAATTTGACACAATCGCCTGGGATGTGGTCTTTTCTCCCAATGGCGAGATGATCGCTACTTCGTTGAGGGATGGCAGGATTGTGTTCTTGGACACAACAGATCTAAGCAACCTTGGGGGTTTGATGCACAATGGTGAGGTCAACAGCCTGGCATATTCACCCGATGGCGGGCTGCTTGCAGCCGGTGTGGCTGAGGCTGGGAATGGGATGGTTTATATTTGGGACGTTGCCCAACAAACCATCATTCGCAGTTTCTGGGCGCATCCGTACAGTGTGCCCAGTATGGCGTTTTCTCCAACAGGGCAATTCCTGGCTACTGGAGCTGTCGATCGGTCGGTGAAGGTCTGGCAGGTAAGCAATGGCCGACTCCTTGAGACCCTCGCGCAGGATGGTCAGGGGACGAGTGTGATCTTCTCAAAGGACGGTTCCCTGTTAGCTTCGGCGATGTGCGCACTTTCCGATGCAAATTTGAAATGCCTGCGCGGTGAAGTATGGCTCTGGAACGTGCCGGATTGGGGTCTGATAAGGACCTTGAGCGGCCCGGTTGATTGGGTCGAGGCGGTAGCGCTCTCGCCCGAAACGGCGCTTGTTGCTGGCGGCAGCAGGGATTACGGAGTTTATCTGTGGCGACTCAGGGATGCAGTTCTACTGCGCACATTAATCGGTCACAGCGGGGGGGTGACGGCGATTGCCTTCTCTCCTGACGGTCGTTTCCTGGCAACGGGGTCAAACGACGAAAGCGTGATCCTGTGGGCGGTCGAGCCCTGATTACGAACACTCAACCAGGGCACGCTGCATTGATCGCGTTTCCAAGTTGAGTTCGCCCTCTTTGATGCCGGGGGGAAGCTCGTCCAGCTCTGGGTGCTTTCTCGGCAGGGGTTCGACTCGTTGAACCTTAAGGCCTGAGTAAATCAATTTGCCTCTCTGGACAATCCATCCTATAGTGCCGCAATTGTCCGGTTACTAATTTAACCTTGGAGGTGAACCATGGCTATTTCGTCTTCTCTCAAGCGCTCGCTCTTCTTCGCCATCCTCATCATGGTGCTCCTTACGGGGTGTGACCGATCTTCAGCGGAGGGTTTAGCACCTGAACCTGACTCAGAGATAAAGCCGACAGCGCCGAGTGGGGAGGCGGGCACAGCGACGATACGGATTGAACGTACGGGGATAAGTACTGACGTGGATTGGCACTGGGAAGTATCTGGAGAGTTTCCGATCACACTTTACTTTGACGAAGGGGATGATTCCCCCCTCTTTTTCTCTACAGGCAAGGGCACGGCTGTAATGGCAGGTGTAGGCGCTGGAGCTACGGGTATTACTGGGAATATATCGGCAATTTTTGATGTTGATTTTGAGGTCTACGGTGCTTTCAACGCCAAAGATTGCAGCGTGGAAGTTTATGTTAAAGAAGTATGGGCGGAGGGCGCAGAAGTGACCATGGAGGTAGAAGGTGTAGTGTTATCCGGGCAGACGGATGAGTTCATAATAATTACTAATAACACATATGAACACAAGTCTATGAAGTTCCCATTGGGGGTTGGGCAGTTAAACAATAAACGAACGATAGGGAATATAGCGTGGGACGATACCTTCACGATCACCAGTCTCAGCGTTCCCGAATTCACCGGCTGTGGTTCATTCGAGTATCAGGACGAGACCTTAGACACGTCGGAAATGGGATCCTGAGGAGGAGGCCAACCTGCTATTTTCGATAGGCCACGTACACATCCGCCTCGATGATCTCATCATCGATGACGTAATGGTGGATGAAATACAGGTTGCCTTCAGCGTCCAGCGTGGGTTCACCTGCGAATTGTGAGAGGATGAGCTCGGGTTCAGACCATCCTTCCCCTGTCCAAGAGGAGCGGAAAATGCCCGGGGTGCCGAGGTAGGTCCGAGTAATCCATAACTCACTTCCATCCTGGGTGACGAAGGGCCGACTGTCGTCTGCGTCACTGTTGACCTCGCGCACGTTCTCGGGTTGAGCCCATTCTCCATTGACGAGATGCGTGACCCAAATATCATAATTGCCCGCTCCGCCCTCGCGGCCAGAGTGAAAATACAAGGTTTCCCAGTCAGTGGTAAAGTGGAATTCGCCCATCTCGTACTCGACGTTCAATTGCTCTCCGGCGTTCTCCCAGTTCATCCAGCGGCCGCCAAGATTTTCGGCGTGCCATATATCGATATCCCGGTAATTCCCCTCGCGCGCAGAGCAGAACCAGATCTCATCGTCCTGAGTGAATTGGCATCCATCTAACGAAACTTTCCCCGGCTCCTGGAGCACAACTCTTTCGGGTTCGATCCAGACCCCATCCATATTCCTCGTGAGGTAGATTCCGGTAACACCATCCAGGAGCTGTTTTTCAGGCGGAACGCGCACATCGGGGACAAAGAAGAAGCTAAAGACGTTTCCATCCGCGGAGATGAAAGGGGAATCCTCCGCGCCAGAAGTGTTGATTGGGCCCTCCATGGGAACGGGGGGTTGCCATTCATCGGAGTGCAGGATGGGTGGGTGATGGTCGGTAGATGGCGCCATCTTGATGGCATCCTCCGGGATCGCATCCAATCTTGTCGGGGATTGCGTCGGCAAGAGCGGAGGTGCCTGAATCATCTCAGATGATTGTGGACCTCCACATCCTATTAGAAGAAAAGTGACCGAGAATCCTAAGAGACAGGTCAGGATGATGGTTTTCAGTAAACGCATGAACGTTCTCCGATCAGTGAATCCGTGGGAGATGTTGACAGCCTTCGAATTATCCTGTGTGCTTGATTGCCTGAATAGGCGGTTTCCTTTGTCATATAATATATACCCTTCCACACGGTATTGTTGCAGGCTATTGTTGATGCGTGACCGACAGAATCAATGGAAACCAGCCTGGGACACGGCGAACGCTCTTTTACTTCAAGCTAAAGCCCTTGGGCAATAGAAATATCAGCAGTTGTAAGCACAATTTCCTATAAGACTATTGGCTGGAATGTGGTGAAATACTAGACGAGATTGTTTACACGATAATGTTAGGGGTTTCCGCCGCATTTCGGAAGGGGAAAATGCGATGCTTTCTGGCAAATTAAATCGGCTCCCACGCCTCCTATTCCTGACGCTGCTCCTTTCCCTGCTGTTCCTCACAGCAGGTTGTGACCGTTTAGATGAACTTCAACCTCTTGTGCTGGACCTGATTGGCGGAGGGGCGACACCCTCCGCGCCGCTCCCTGACTATATTGTTGTTGCAGTTAAAGATGTGCCCGATCAGGTGGTAGATGGTTCCCCCGTGCAGCTTCGTGAGGAGGCGGCCGAGATATTGCGCGTTCTCTCGATCTCACACCCATCCCAAGAGCTCACGGATGTTGAGACGCGCATCTTAGAGGATGTTAATCTTTTCCTCGATGGTAGCAGGCTGGAGGATTCCTCGGTATTGTTGCGCCATGTAGATGTTGCCAACCGCCTGCTTAAATTGACATCTCAAAAGAATTTAAAACCCGAGGTTCAGGATGCATATCTTCAAGCGCTCAAAACGCTTCTTTTGTCAGACTACCAGGTCGTTGCTCTCTCGGCAGCCGATGCGGAAGTTGTCGTAAAGTCAGCGCGCGTGGCTGGTGATGTGATCTCGGATGTCGGAGTGCAGGCAGCCGAAAATGAACTCGAACGTACCCGGGATCTGATGGTGGCGCTGGATGGCGCCTGGCGGCGTGGTGATGTGCGCGGGGGTATCAACCTTCTTGTGCCAGCCTGGGAGTCGTCGGCAGCCGTACGCTCCGTATGGGGTCTGCGATACGAAGGGGACTATGAAGAAGATGGCGTCATTGAATTATTTGAATTGAGTCTTGGCTCCAGCCCCTTTGGCACGGACTCAGACAGTGATGGCTTGAGCGATTATTTTGAGATCATTGTGATGGGAAATCAAACGATGCCCGGATTGGCTGACACCGATGATGATGGCGTGATGGATGGGGATGAAGACCTCGACCTTGACGGTGTTTCCAATATTATGGAGCGCGACCTCGGGACGGATCCGATGAAGCTCGATTCGGATGGCGATGGCATAAGTGATATGGCGTTGGTCTTGGGGGATGACATGGGCTCAATTACCGGCGACTCAGATGGGGATGGTTTGAGCGATGAGAGCGAAGCGCGAATGGGAACCGATCTATTCCATGTCGACACTGACCGCGATGGGATCCCCGATGGGCAGGAATACCACCTGCAGATCATAGCTCTAGATGACATTGGGCTTTCAATCGACATCCTGGGGATGGGAGATCACACTCAGTCGATCACTGTAGATCCTATGGTCGGCGCGCCGGGCTTCGCCGGGAACTTTGGCCAGGTCGGTAATTTCGTGATCATTTCGACCGAATTACCGTTTCAACTGGCGACAATTCACCTGACCTACGACGAGACGCTTGTCCCCGCCGGCGATGAACTTAATCTGAGATTGTTCCTCTACGATGAAGAGCTTGGGCAGATGGTGATGCTCGAGAGCCCCTCCGTCGATATGGAGGCCAATCAGATCCGTGGTGGGACCACTCAACTTGGCCCCATCGGTGTGCTTTACCTGCCGATTTGGTTGGCTGTGAATCCGCAGCAGTAATTTACTGGAAACCCATGGCTGCCAACCTTATTTCACCAACTAATATACTTGTTAACTTCCGAGACCCGCAAGCAGAGAATCTGCCTGGAGTCAGCGACTATTTCTGGGCAATTGACCTCTTTGCTTGAACCTGGCAACCCATTTACAATATGGTGTATAAAGCTTGAATATAAAGAAAATTGGGGGAGGAGTTTCCGCCGACCTTGAGGCGCGTCTACACAATGGTTTTGAATAAGAAGACCTTGTTTCGAATTCTTATTTCTGCTGCCCTAGCCCTGCTGCTTGGCTGGCTCGTTTTCGGCTCCCCGCTTCTTGCCCATGCAGATGCCATATTAACCATTGAGCCTATTACATGGAATGTCGTCGGCCTCGACAGCAATAACGTCAACGTTGGACCGAACACTTTCCCTGTGGGTGTGCGTGTCTGCAACTCCGGTGATGACCCTGCCACTAATGTAATCGCCGATTTCGTCTGGGATAGTTCGGATGCTTATATCGATATACGCGCCGACTCATTGAATCCGATCACGACGAGCACGCTCGCGGCAGGAACCTGTTCTGATTTCTACTTTGAGGTTGAAATCTCTCGAGATGCGAATGCCTATGACCATACGCGCGAGTATCACATCGAAGTTGATTCAACCGAAACAAGTACCATCAGCACGCCCACCCCGCGCGAAATTTACGTCGAACATCTGATCTCGCAGAGCCGCAACTCAACGACGGATGTGAAGTTAGGTAATGATTCCATCCCCCCGGGCGGGACGATGACGCTCATGCTTGGGGAAACCTACGATATCCAATTGGTCGGCTCGACGGCTACGAACGGGTACGAACAAATCGAGAGCTATATCAACTTCCCCAATACCATCTTCCAAATCAATTCGGTAACGAGCACCTATAC
>JAIWHF010000114.1:0-8206 GCA_048629905.1 Methanosarcinales archaeon | reverse complement strand
GTTTGCTTGTGGCTCTGCCCGTTTGGCAAAAACATGGTAACCCACGGTTTGCAAACAGGAGAGTCGGTCATTCCATCTTGTCTACGTTTTATTAATGTCGTAGAGCAGGGTACTGTAAATCCACTTGGTCACCCACATAATTTGGAGGCGAGCCTTTTTAAATAAACCTTGGTTTCCCCTTCCTGCACCTGCGGCAGTCGTCTTGCTGCCCGGTTCCTTTTACTCTCCAGCGCATATCCCTTCAATTGGCGAAATCACTCGGGTTGGAACACAATAGACTGTAGATCGCGGAGGTGATGATGCAGATCTGGCGCGCGGATATGAGCAGACAGGTTGTGAGGCAAGAGCAGACCCCTCCCGCCTGGGAGCGTCTCGGCGGACGCGGCCTGATTGCGCGCATCCTTCTCGACGAGGTTCCTCCCGATTGCGATTCGTTAGGTCCGCCCAACAAACTCATCTTTGCGCCGGGATTGCTTGTGGGACATCGCCTCTCCTCCTGCGATCGAATCTCAGTGGGCGGGAAGAGCCCGCTCACCGGCGGCGTCAAGGAGAGCAACGCCGGTGGAACAACGGGTTTGATGCTGGCCCATCTCGATATCAAAGCGCTGCTCATCGAGGCCGCACCCATGGACAATCTCTGGCATGTCCTACTTCTGGACTCCCAGGGTGGTCGTTTTGAACCCGCTGATGACCTCGCCGGAGAGGGCGTCTATCAAACCGCGGAGAAAATTCGCCAACGCTATGGATCCGGGATTGGCGTAGCCCTCATCGGACCTGGAGGTCAGAGGCAGATGCTCGCTGCCGGCATTCAGAATCTCGACAAGGACGATGAGCCCTCACGAATTAACGCCCGCGGCGGCTTAGGCGCCCTGATGGGTAGTAAAAGGCTGCTTGCAGTTGTATTCGATGCCTCCTCTGGAGAACCGCCCCAGCTTGTTAATGAGACGCTCTTCAAACGTGCCCAAAAATACTTCGTCGATAAACTGCTCGAACACCCGCAAACGACCGTCTATGCCGATTACGGCACGGCGTCGATGACGATGATGTGCGACGGCTTTGGCGCACTGCCTACACGCAACTTTTCAAGCGGCACCTTCGAGGGCGCACAGGCAATTAGCGGAGATACGCTGCGCGATCTGCTGCTCGAGCGCGGCGGCGAGAGTCAGACCACGCATGCCTGCATGCCCGGCTGCACGATCCGTTGCTCGAATTGCTTCGCCGACGCGTCGGGGAAGAAAATCGTTTCACCGCTCGAATACGAGACGATCGCCCTGTTAGGAAGCAACCTGGGGATCGACGACCTGGATGTGATCGCTCGTCTAAATTGGGAGCTGAACGACCTGGGGCTGGATACGATCGAAATCGGCGCAGCCCTGGGTGTCGCCGCTGAGGCCGGGTTAATGGAGTTCGGCGATGGGGAGCGTGCTTTAGCTCTCGTTGAGGAAATCCGCAGGGATACGCCTCTTGGACGAACCCTGGGGAATGGCGCCGCATTCACCGGATCAACGCTGGGTGTACGGCGCGTTCCGACAGTAAAGGGGCAGGCGATTTCAGCCTACGACCCACGCGCGCTGAAGGGCACGGGGGTGACCTACGCAACATCCCCCCAGGGCGCCGACCATACAGCTGGCTTAACGATCCGCGCCAAAGTGAACCACCTGGATCCGCAAGGCCAGGCGGAAATCTCTCGCAATGCGCAGATCAACATGGCCGGCTTCGACACGCTCGGCGCGTGCCTTTTCAGCGGTTTCGGTTTTGCCGATGCGCCGGGCGCCATTCGCGATCTGCTTATCGGTCGCTATGGGTGGGATGTTCCAGACGACATCCTTCAGAGGCTTGGTGAGGAAACCCTGCAGCTTGAACGGGCTTTCAACCGTGCGGCGGGGTTCTCCGCTGCCGATGATCGCCTTCCAGAATGGATGACGACTGAGCCGCTTCCACCACACAATCGTGTTTTTGACGTCGACGCGGAAGACTTGGATGGAATTTAATGGCCTCCAGGATCTTCAGAAATCAAAACCGGGCCTCCCTGTGTGTATGCCCTCACATGGAAGTTTCGCTCATCTCAAGCTTTGTAAACCGCCTTCGAAGTAGAGTTCCCCCATACGGATGAGTAAAATCCAAGCTTTGGGAATACAGAGCTGGGTTAAACTTCGTATGTTGACTTCACAGCAATTGTGTTGGTACACATACGGAAAGTGAACATTCTGATCGAATAGGACGCGAGGGGGATACCAACTACCAAGAGAATCTGTTAAGATTTTGTAAGGTTGACGCAGAATATGCGTCGACGGCACCTGAAAAACCGAATAGCCCGACTCAGCGAAATGGCATAACCACCGAAAGGTGGCGACGCAAAGCATTAGGGTCTAAAGCTGAAACCATCAGCCACGACAGCCTGCTACCGAAACGAGAAGGTTTGACATTAATCTCTAACCGTGTAGCGACCTATTGCTCACGGTTTTTTCGTTTTCCGGGGCGGAGGGTCCAGGGTACAGAACCGTGAGCAACGCGGTTGAAGATAAGCGATAGTGTGTGAAAGAAACCAAATTTACAGAAATCTGATATCGGGAAAATAGTGCGGAAGAAACGAAATGAGAATCATGAAGAGTGAGAGGTCCACGATGACTAAGCGACACAGAAAAGGGCAAGGGTTGGTGGAATTCGCTCTCGTTATGCCTATATTTCTAACGCTCATTATGGGCATCGTCGAGTTTAGTCGTTTGATGATCATCTACACCGGTGCAGCCACGGCCAGTCGAGAAGCGGCGCGCTACGGCGCATCTGTGGGACTTAGCCCGTCCGGAATCGAACACTATCGGGACTGCGCCGGGATCCGAGATACCGCAAAAAGAATATCCGGGCTTGCTCCTATCCAGGATAGTGACATCACGATCCAATATGACAACCCCTCAACCGGTTTCTTTGAAGCTTCCTGTCCACCCAGCAAGTTTGAACTCGGTGACCGGATCGTCGTGCAGGTCAACCTTACTTTCGACCCGATCGTCCCATTGATAGACGTCCCGCCGATTCCGATCGCATCGGAAACAAAACGAACCGTCCTCCGGGATGTCTATATTAAATAGCACTATTTATGGAACAGCACTTATTTTGCCAGGTAAAGGAGCGTGTATCATGAAGATGAAAAAAGAGCGCAAAGGAGAACGAGGTCAGAGTCTCACCGAGTTTGCGGTTGGGGTGATTTTCATCCTGGTCCTGCTCGCCGGCGGTATGGACTTCGGTCGTGCCTATTTTAGCTACATCAGCATCCGTGATGCGGCTCAAGAGGGCGCGGCCTATGCTTCCATCGCCCCTGCCGATATCACAGGTGTTCGAGGCCGAGTTCGCGATACATCCTCGGCACCACTCGATCTTTCATCCTTCAGCGATGATCAAATTGATATTGTTGTCTCGGGCAGCGCCTGTGCCGGCAATACTGTTAGCGTGACGGTGGAGTACGACTTCAACATCGTTGCCCCTTTCATCGCCGGCAACATCCTGCATCTGGAAGCGGAAGCCATCGACACAATCCTTCAGCCTCCTTGCTGAACAATCTAGGACTTTTGAGCGCATGAAAAGATGGTGTGATATGAAGAGAAGGCGTTCTGAATCAGGTCAGTCTTACATCATCATGGCGATGATGATGGTCGGCATGCTGGGTTTTTCTGCTTTAGCGATCGATGGCGGCATGCTCTATCATGAGCACCGGCGTGCGCAAAATGCGGCGGACGCTGCCGCAATGTCGGCGGCCCTGGCTAAGGTAAAAGGCCAACCGCTCGGCACCGTAGCGCTAACCAGCACCACAAGCAACGACTTCGTTACCACAGCGCAAGCCTGCAGCCCTGCAGGATTAGATTGCATTCTGGGTGTCGGGACCGACCTTACCATCGAGGTGACCAACCCGCCGCGTGTAGGCCTCTACGCCGGGAATCCCGAATATATCCGCGTATATATTGAGCATGGGGTAAATACCAGCTTCGCCCACCTCGTTTTCTCAGGAGGATTGCGCGACGCCGCCGAGGCCGTGTCACGCGTCTGGCCAACGCAGAACTTCACGCCAGGGTACGCTATCTTCGCCACCACCGACCATGATTGCAAGGGTGTTTGGTTCTCTGGAACAGGGGACACCAACGTTGTCGGCGGCGGTGTTTTTTCGAATTCCGACGCCGCCAGCGCGAGCTGCCAATCCGGCGTACAGGGTGGTGGCGGCGCGATTAACGTTGCCAATCCACATGGCATCGAAGTCGTGGGGACTTTCGACCTGGGCGGAAGCGGCGCGGTGACCCCCGCACCCACCGAATTCGTACCGAAACAACGCATTCGACCCATGATGGGCACCCCCGACTGCAGCGCTCTCTGGGATTATGGGGCAATGAAAATCAACAGCGCCGGGGCGCATACGATCTTCCCCGGTCGGTACTCAGAAATCACAGTATTGGCCGGAGCGGATGTCACCATGGATCCGGGGATGTACTGCGTCTACGGCAACAAAGGCTTCACAAGCAACGGCGGCTCGATCACAGGCACCGACATTTTCATCTATATGGAGGACGGCGGGTTTGACCTTGGCGGCAATACGCTCGTCAACCTCAGCGCTGTGGAACCCCCCAATACTCTGGTAGACCCATCCTTTAATGACTGGGCGGGCATGCTTCTATACGTTGACCCCAACAACACCAACCCGATTACAATCACCGGCGCATCAAACACACTGTACACCGGAACGATCTACGCCCCATCCTCTCTGGTCACGCTGGAGGGTGGGGGCACTACGATAGGGATCAACGCCCAGATCATCGGCGAGGCGGTTAAGGTCAGCGGCAACGCAGAACTTAATATCAATTATGTCGAGAGCAAACTCTTCTTTCTGCCGCCGGCGCTCGACTTGGTGAAATAAACCGAATCATCAAAATAAGATAGGAGCTGGCTGGTAAACACACCTGTAAATATCTCTCAGGTTTAATCGAAAGGGTGCGCTGATCTTGTTACGATCAGCGCACCTTTTGTAAACTCAACTTTGTCCCCGGCCAGAATTGCCGGAGAAACAATTTGGCTCTATTGTTCCGATCTACTCTGGTAAGTCCCAGTAGGCATATTCATCGAAAAGGACCGTCATGTTCTCGGTGTTTGTCGATCCGACAGCCAGTCCAATGCGTACGCCGTTCGTATAAGCGCTGTCCTGGACTTCCGCAAGCTTGACGCCGTTAATGTAAATCCAGAAGTTGTTTTCCTTTGCGCCTACGCCGATCCGGTTGGTTTGTCCCGGACCAGCATTGATTGCGCCACTGGTCTCCGGTCCGGCGATGTAGTGCACACCGGTGCCATCGATGTTGGCCATCACGAAACGACCGTCACAGGTGAGCAGTAATGCGTATCCTCGCTTTGTATCGGGTCCTCGGAAGAAGAGTCCCCAGCGATCGACGCCCTCACATACGGCCGGTGAAGTGGCGGTCACTTCCAGATAGTAGTCGGTGACCTTGGGCCAGGTGAGTTCCCAGCAAGTGACCGAGGCATAGTCTTTCGCGCCCTTGGCGGTCATTTGGAATTTACCGCCCGTAATCTCGGACTTAAAGCAATCATTGTCGTAAACATCCCAATTCTCATCATTGTCGAAATTATCCAGAAATACCGGTGATCCGAGGATGTCGCGGGGGTCACCCGTGATCGGTGTGGGCGTCGGTCCTTCTGTAGGCAGCGGTGGGGGAATGGCTGTATCTACCGGGACGGCTGGGTCCTCGGTGGATGGGGGCTGCGAAGAAGGTCCAGTTATACTGATGACAAGCAAAAGTAGGAGCAGCGCAATTACAACCCCGACGAGAACGTAGAGCAGGGTGTGTTTATTGCCGTCTCCTTCATTGGCTTCTTGCGGTGCGGGCGGTGGTGGTTGTACAGGTTGTTCAGGTTGCACAGGTTGTTCGGGTTGTTCAGTCATGGTGTCTCCTCCAAGAGAATTTCTCTGCTATTCTACCGCAAATACGGTCTTATCCTAGCGTTCCGGTGCAGAATGGATCGTTGCTCGCCACCATAAAAAACGCGGGGCACACATCACCGTTCTCGATCCCGGTTCTCCCAACTGTCAAGCGTGGTCTCATAAGCATTAAGCATGCGTGCGGTCGCATCTGAGATGGAATAGCGCTCAACGGCCCGGCGCGCCTGGCTGCTCAATTCCCTCTCTCGCTCTGAATCCGCCAAAATGTCCACGACCTCCCGCGCAAATGTTTCCGGCTTATTCTCGGTGAGAACGCCGCCGCCATCGGCCAAAACGTCGACCGCCCCGGGCGCCCGGACGGCCACGACGGGAAGACCGGCAGCCATGGCTTCGATGATGACCAGCCCCTGAGTCTCCGTCGTAGAGGGGAAGACAAACAAGTCAGCCGCGGCGTAATAGCCGGGGACCTCCTCGTGCGGCACCGCTCCAGCGAAGATCACAAGATCCCTAAACCCTAACTTTGCCAGCTTGGCTTTCAGCGCATCTTCATAAGGACCTCTTCCCAGCAGCAGCAACCGCACTTCCGGTCGTTGTTCATGAATCAGGGTGAATGCCTGCAAGAGCATATCAAGCCCTTTCTCGCGAGCCAGGCGACCGACAAATAGAAGCACTTCTTTTCCCTCTAATCCGAAACTCGCTCTGACCTTCTCGGGTTGAATATCTTGAAATTTCACCAGATCGACTGGCGTAGGGACGACGGATACTCCCTGCTCGATACCATAGTTTTCAGCGAGCATCTCGCGAACGCTCTCTGTTGGAACGACGACGTGTTCACAATTCCGCAGATAACGCTTGATGACCTCATCTGTGATAAGCCCCGCCAATTTCGAGGCGATGGGTGTGTAATGCTGGACATATTTCTCGTACTGCGTATGAAAGGTGAATACCAGGGGAATGTTCAATGAGCGCGCAAAGGAAACGGCCAGATCGCCCATCCATACAGGATGCTGGGAGTGGATCAACGCCGGCTTTATCCCTTCCACAGTCGGTCCTAATCGATATTTTATCGGGACGATAATCGAGATATCAAGTTGATCGGACAGGTCGAGGGCGGGAAAACGGAAAATGTAGGGCTCCGCATCATCATACTTCTCGTATTCAGGCGCGAAGATGTGGACTTCATGCCCCGCGGCGATGAGACCTTTCCGAAACAGCGTGATTGAATTAACGACGCCGCTGATCGACGGTAAATAAGCGTTGGAGAAAATGGCGATGCGCATAGCATTCCTCCTCGATCAATCTTCCAGCCCGCTTGAACCCTGCCCTTCATTGTACACCCCATCAGGCCGGGCATGATCGCTACCGCAAGATCGAAAGTGCTTTACGGGCGGCACATCACATGTTAACCTAGGTAATATGTTTCGAGCGTTGTTTCGACGGAGAAAAAAACCGCGTGTTGGTTTGGCTTTAAGTGGAGGCGGGGCGCGCGGCCTGGCCCATATCGGCGTGCTCAAGGTCTTCGAGGAGCAGGGTGTGCCGATTCACGCCCTAGCCGGCACCAGCATGGGCGGTTTAATCGCTGCGGCTTATGCCGCGGGAATGAGCACATCTGAACTCGAGGCCGCGGCTTTGAAACTGGCCAACCTGCGGGAGTTAGCGGCGCTTGTCGACCTCCGACCGCCGCGCCGGGGGCTGTTGGCTGGCAAACACGTCCGTAAATACCTCACCAATTTTGTGGACGAGGACCTCACTTTCGACGAACTTAAGTATCCCCTGGCTATGCAAGCTGTGGACTTGAGAAGCGGCACGGAGCACACCCTCCAGGAGGGAAACGTCCTCGATGCTGTAATGGCGACAAGTGCCTTCCCCGGCGTATTTCCGCCTGTCGAGCTCCACGGCTGCCAACTTGTGGACGGGGGAGTCCTGAACAACCTCCCCGCTGAATTGCCACGGCGGCTCGGCGCTGACGTGGTGATCGCCGTTAACGTGACCGCCGCGTTAGACGCGGGTGAATTGGACACCCAAACAGATGGTTCCATCTTTTCACGCGGCATTGCCAAAGACCTCATGCGCGTCGCCCTCATCGTCTCTCGGGCCATGACAGAAGTGAGGCTGAAAGAGACGCCACCCGATCTCCTTCTTTGCCCGCCTATTCCGGCCAAAGCTGGTGTCTTCTCCGGCTTCACCCACTCCGCTGAAATCATCGCCGCCGGCGAGACCTGCGCTCGGGAGAATCTAACAACAATCAAAAAAATTACGCGCGCGTAGGGTTACCCA
>JAIWHF010000113.1:0-8222 GCA_048629905.1 Methanosarcinales archaeon | reverse complement strand
TCCCAAGTGGCTCACCTACGTCTTAATCGGGGTCATCGTTATCCTGGTTTTGCTCGTCATCGGTTCCTTAACGGGCCTCATCGGCGGTTCAGGGAGCACACCTCCTCCAACCGAGATACCGGGTGAACCTCAGCCTACGGAAGCACCACCCGTGGCGACGGAACCAGGCGCCACTGAAGCGCCGCCCGAGGGCGAAATGCTCTTCACGATTATCCAACCCGGGAACGGTACCGATTGGAACTTGGTTGAACCGATCCAGGTGACCGGTTCAGCTGCTGGGATGCCGAACGATCAAGTACTCATCTTCGCCATTGATGGGGATCTCAATATCCTCGGCGAGTCGACAGCAACGTTGGGCGCTCCAGATGCAAATGGTCTGAGCACGTATACAGGTACGCTCTGGGCATTCGCGCCCGTTAAAACAGATGGGAAAATCGTCGCCGGTGGCCTCTATGATGATGGCAGCATTGCTGGGTCAGCCGGTGTTTTTGTCACAATGATCCCTGCCCCGGCTATCGCTATCGTGGAACCCCTTGATGGCGCCATGATCCCCGATACGACCTCATTCACAGTGAGCGGAACCGGTGTCGAATTGCCGGAGAACACCGTCGTCGTGCAAGCCACATCGAGTGATGGAACGGTCCTAGCTGAAATTACTACGACGGTGAACACCGGTGAGCTAGGGGGAGCAGGGCCCTGGTCAGCTCAGTTGAGTGTGGTTGTACCTGCGGGTACAACCGGCCAGATTATCGCGTTCTCGCCTGATCCGAAGACCGGAGGGAATATCGCCATTGCACAGATCAACGTTGTCTACGGCCAGCAGTAATCCAGAATAGGTCAACAATAAAAGGGCCGCCCTTCGTGGCGGCCCTTGACCGTTCACCCGAAGGACATAAGGTATCCGCGAGATCCTTCCGTGTGGTGAATTGATCCCAGTAAAAATAAGCTCCTACTTCCTAAGACAGCACCTTCCTTCTCCGAACTCAAACCGGTGGAAGGATTCTCTACCATTAAAAACTGTTCTCCCCACTTGGCAGGAAAGCAACTGTGGTTTAGTCTAGGTCGAATAAATCTTCACGAGCTTCAATCGAAACGATCGGAGAACCATTGACCCCAGAAATCGCGCAGGTGTTGATCATCGTCGCGGGCGCTTTGCTCCTGCTTATCAGCGATCGCATCCGCGTAGACGTTATCGCTTTGATGGTCTTAGGGACGTTGGCTTTGACCGGCCTTGTCACACCAACAGAGGCGCTCTCTGGCTTCAGCAGCCCGGCTGTCATCACAGTCTGGGCTGTCTTCATCATGAGCGGTGCGCTTGCTCGCAGCGGAATCGCCAATCAAATCGGACGGCAAGTGTTACGCGTGGCAGGCAATGGAGAAGCACGCTTAATCGCCGCTATCATGCTCAGCGCAGGCTTGATGTCCGCGTTCTTGAACAATGTTGGCGTGGTCGCAATAATGCTGCCCGTCGTTATGGATATCGCCCGGCGTACAAGGCGCTCTCCTTCGAAACTTCTCATCCCGCTGGCATACGGCTCTTTGCTTGGCGGCCTCACCACGCTTATTGGAACTCCAGCAAATATCTTGGTCAATGAAGTCCTTTCAGACGCAGGATTGCAGACATTTAATCTCTTCGATTTCACACCAGTTGGTTTAATCCTCCTCGTCACCGGCATCCTCATCATGATCCTCGTTGGGCGACGTCTGCTTCCGGATAAGGATATTCATAATTCGCTTACACAAACCCCGCAAGAACTGCTTGAGGACGTTTATGACGTGGAGCAGAGGCTCTTTATATTGGGCTTGCCCGAAGGGTCACCCCTCTCAGGCAAGTCCCTTGCCGAGAGCCGTGTTGGTGCTGCGTTAGGACTCCACGTGATTGCGATCTTGCGCGAAACAGAATCAGTGCTCTCGCCAATGGCTGGGACTGTGCTTCAAGATGGGGATCGCTTATTAGTTGAAGGGCGCATTGAGTCCGTTGTGGTCTTCCAACACCAAAGCTTCCTTGACGTTTCCCGCGACACGCTCGATGTAGGTCAACTCTTCTCCGCCGAGACTTCCCTTTGTGAGGTCACGCTCGCATATGATCCCAATCTGATCGGGCAAACGCTTATTGAGAGTGGCTTCCGCGAGCGTTTTGGAGTGAGCGTCCTCGCAATCAAACATGAGGGATTCGCCCAGCGAACGAACCTGCAAGGTAAGAGATTGTTCGAGGGGGATGCTTTACTTATGCAAGGATCGAACGAGCGTTTGGAAGAGATCCGCAACTCACCCGAATGGTCGAGTTTCCAATACATGGATGTGGATGAAGTCAACGAGAGATATAAACTCTTCGAGCGTATACACATCATGGCTGTCCCGGAAGGATCGAGTCTATCGGGGAAAACGCTCGCTGAGAGCCGGCTGGCGGACGCTTTTGGTATCAGCGTCCTGGGAATACGCTATAAAGATCATACGGACCTTACCCCAGATGTCGAGCATATCATTCAAGATGGAGACCAACTGCTCGTTGAAGTTTGGCCAGAAGATTTAAAAGTATTACAGGGGCTAAAAGGTCTGGAAGTTATGAGAGGGGATTTACCGGATTTGAGAACGCTGCAATCCGACCAGATTGGCCTCTGCGAGGTTGTTCTATCCCCTCATTCTACACTTGACGGGAAGACCCTGCGCGAGCTTCATTTCAGGGAGAAATATGGATTAAGTGCCCTTGCGGTATGGAGAGGAGGGAGACCGTACCGCTCACAGTTACGCGATATGCAGTTGCGTTTCGGCGACGCGCTTCTGCTTCACGGTTTACGCGACAGGTTTAAAGTCCTCGGCGCGGAACCTGATTTTCTAGTCCTTACCGAGGAAGCTCAACAAGCCCCTCGCACAGAGAAAGCCCCTTTAGCATTATTGATCCTGTTCGCTTTCATTGTGAGCGTTGTTATGGGATTCCTGCCCATCGCCTTGGCTGCAGTCATCGGCGCTACCGCTATGGTCCTTACAGGTGTCCTATCGATGGATGAAGCCTACAGGCATATTGATTGGAAATCAGTCTTCCTGATAGCCGGTATGCTGCCGCTTGGGATTGCCTTGCAGCAGACCGGTGCCGCAGAGTTTGTTGCCCAAGGCCTTCTCGGCGCAGCAGGTAAACTTGGGGTCTACGGCATTATGGGCGGGTTGTTTTTGCTAACTGCCTTAACATCCCAGATCTTGCCCAACGCTGTTGTAGCAGTGCTTATGGCACCTATCGCCATAAGTGCATCACTGGAATTGGGGGTTTCACCACTCACATTCACAATGATCGTCGCTATCTCGGCATCCTCCAGCTTCCTCACCCCGGCCGCTCACCCTACAAACAGCCTGGTCATGGGCCCCGGCGGCTACCGCGTAGCCAACTTCATCAAGGTGGGACTCCCACTGATCATCGTTATACTTCTTGTTACGCTTCTCATCGTTCCACTCTTCTGGCCGCTCTAATATATCGTAAGGGCCGACCCGTGTTTCGGTCCGCCGCCATCAAGCAATCGATTCTTCCAACCTCCCGCAGGTTTGAAACCTGCGGGAGGTTTAAGGTTACCGCGCAAATCTCAAAACGCAGGCTGCGCCTGCGGCCGGAAGCAGAGCTTCCCGACTCGACATATTGGACAGGCATTTCGCATTATTTGGAGGAGAGACGAATCAATATTTGGGGTTGCTGGAACCGTCGTTTAGATTACTTCTCAGGCTTCTCCGTTTTCTCAGGCTTTGCTGGCTTCTCATTATCCTTACCAGGTTTATCTTTATTCTGACCGGGTGCAAAATCGCTTGGCTTTCCACCTTCATGGATAACCTTCAGCACTTCCTGGGAATGACCGGATCGTTCGATAGCATGATCAATTGCCTCTCGAGCATGCTCAGGCACTTGTTCTCTCACCCGCTCTAAAACCTGGATATGCTTCTCATGCTTCGCCTGAATCTTAGCGAGGTCCAATTTACCGTCGCCAATTTCACCCTCTTGCGCGATCTCTTCGAGCGTGCTCATGGCATCTTCAAAGCCATCAAGAGCTATTCCGAGATCATCGAAGCGCCCTTCTTCAGATAGCGTTACTGCCTCTTCCAGGCGGGAATCCGCGAACTCATATAGCAGCGCGATATCACCGTCGGTAGTAAAGCTGAGCGCTAATTGGATCTCCTCACCCGCTAGCTTGACGGGATAGAGAGAATCTCCCGGCAGCGCAGATGCGGAAGCCTGTTTCATCCCGATGCCGCTCCCGAAGAGCATGGCCGCGATCACAACGCCAGCAAGTACTGTCGACCAGCGACGACTGCGGAAATCAATGCGCCATGCACGCCTGGGTTGCGGTTTCACGAATGATGCTGAGGCTGCCGAGGCTTTGACCCGATTCAAAATCCGGAGTTTTGCGTTGCGTACAAACTGCGCGTCCGGCATCTCGGGAGCAAGTGTTTCATTCACTTGAATGGCAAGCGCGAGCAAAGGCTCCAGGACATCCTTCAGCTCAGGATGCTCCTGAACACAGTCCTGTACCGTCCCATCCCCGGTTTGAACTCGGGAGAGACATTCATCGATTACCCAATCAAGTTTGCTATTCATTATCTTTTACTACTTGGCGCTTCAGCGCCTTCATCGCTCTATGCAATAAGACCCGCACAGCGCCCTCGCTGCGTCCTGTCCACTGCGCGCATTCTGCTGTTGAGAGCTCGAGTAACACCCGCAGCCGAATGATCTCTCGATACTCCTCCGGTAAAGCTTCCAGACCCACCCGCAAGCGATCCACTTGGTCCTGAATGACGATTATGTCGTCAATCCTTGAGGGTGAAACGCTGATCTGGTCTGCGCTCTCTAGCGGTAGTTCTTCCTCCTTCTGCCGGTAATGGTCCACCAGCAGATTCCGAGCGATCTGGTACAGGAAGGCAGAAAATCGTAAGCCTTTCTCTTTGTAACGACTGAGCGATTCGTAAGATCGTAAAAAAACGGTCTCTGTGAGATCCTCGGCGGTTCGGTCCTCAGCAACCCGAGTGCGAATGTATCGATAAATCGACTCGAGGTAGCGTTCGTACAGGCAGCCGAAGGCCTCTACCTCACCTCGCTTTGCCCGTTCGATCAAACGAGCGTCATCCAGTGTTTGAATAATCTCTTCACTCATATTAACGATAAACCCAAGAAAATGTTACACGGCTTAGCCGTGTACGGGTAGACCCCTAATGCTCCTACGTGATCAACCGATGAATCCCTGAGAGCGGAACCTATCTAACGCCTCAGCAGCGAACAACATTCCTTACCCTTTGGAGAAAGCGCTCGGGCGATTACAATAGAATCCTGGTACAAACCTTATTTGGAGTCATCGTAAATAACCCAAGAGGAGAGCAACTAGGATGTCGATATTACGCCTCCTGAATGAACAACAGAGTGCGATCTGGCAGCGAGAGAGAGATCTCATTCGCGGATTGCTTCATATCCTTGACGGCTGGGAAATCGAAACGAGCGATAGCGAGCACCTACATCAGGCTCTCGATCAACTCAACGAACTCTTCCTGCTCGTCGTCGTCGGTGAATTTAACAGCGGGAAATCCGCGCTCATCAACGCCTTGCTTGGGGAGACTTTCCTTAAAGAGGGTGTAACGCCGACGACGGATAGGATATACATCGTAAAATATGGCGAACCAGGAAATCCGGAGTTCATCAGTGATGACGTACGCGTTGTGCGTTATCCTGCGGAAATCCTGCGTGAAGTCCACATCGTCGACACCCCGGGTACAAACGCCGTCATGCGCCATCACGAAGCCATCGTGCGAGAGTTCGTCCCCCGCAGCGATATGGTTATCTTCGTCACTTCGGCAGATCGACCCTTCACAGAGAGTGAACGTGAATTCCTGGAAAACATCCGTAAGTGGGGCAAAAAAGTCGTCGTGATCATCAATAAAATCGACATTCTTCAGGATGCTGAAGCCATTGATGAAGTCATTTCCTTCGTCAGCAATCAAGTTCAGCGCTTGCTGGATTTCGAGCCCGAACTCTTCCAACTCTCTGCACGCGAAGCACAGCAAATGAAGGCAGATGACTCGGATTCGAAACAAGGGGAAGCATTTCAACGTTTCCAGGATTATTTGCAAGAAACACTTTCGAAGGAAAGTATCATCAACTTAAAACTACTTAATCCACTCGGCGTAAGTTTGAAAATCGCCAAGCAATACAAAGACCTCGCTCAGAAACGAGTGGATGTATTAGCGGATGATTCGGCTACGCTGCAGAAAGTACAGATCCAGCTCGAGCTCTTTGAAAGCGACACTCAGTCGGAGTTTGGACGCCACCTGGATCGAATTGAGAAGGAATTGCTCTCGATGCGGATGAGAGGTGAGGAGTTCCTCGACGACCGATTGCGCATTCTAAAAATCCGCGACATGCTCAATTCGAAGAAAATGCGTGCCGCCTTTGAGAGCGATGTCGTTGGTGATACCCCACAGCAAATTGAACACCACGTCGAAGAGATCATTGACTGGCTTGTGGAGCGGGAGCTGCGTCAATGGCGTCTGATGGCGGATGAGTTAGGAAGGCGAAAGGAAACCGAGGCGCTCCGCGATGCAGCTAAACAAGCTGCGAGCGGTTTTGCGTACAACCGTCGTCAGTTGCTGGATAGTGTGGGAGCGCAGGCGGATCAAGTTATCACAAGTTTTGACCAGAAAGCCGAGGCCGCTCGTTTGACAGATTCCGTTCGTGAATCTGTCGCTCTGGTCGGGTTGGTTGAAGTAGGCGCAATCAGTCTTGGGCTAATCCTCAGCGCTGTTCTCACCACCGCTGCCGCGGATGTCACGGGGATCCTCGCTGCAGGCGTCTTAGGTATCCTAGGTCTGGCCGTTATCCCCTACCGCCGTAATCAGGCGAAGCGAGAATTCCGGCAGAAAATGTCGGAATTGCAGGTGTCGCTACGTGAGGTTCTAACAGAGAATTTCCAGCGCGAGCTTGAACGCTCGGTCGGACGCCTGCGTGAGGCGATTGCCCCCTACCGAAGGTTTATCCTCAGCGAGGAAGATCAATTGAAAGGTGTACTCTCAGAGCTTGATGACACCGAAGTTGAGTTCCAAAGCCTGAAAGAGGAGATTGAGCGTTAGACCCATTAATCCGTGGGCATTGAAACTGCCAATCCTGCAAGTGAAGGTTTGACGTTTCCATTAATAAATAAGAACACGCCTCCAAGAAATTTCGTTGGAGGCGTGCCATTTTATCCAACTTCTCCAATTATCCTTCGGCTAATTAATCTAACAGACGCGCCTGTCCCTTAAACGATAATGCGTATCGGAGATGAATTTGTGGTGGAAATGGATCAGCGATCAACCACCGGAGGCGCTATAGGTTCCCATTAACTCCGTCTCTAAAAGAATGTGGCCTTCCATTGCCGCAAGCACTTCCTCTTTAGTCGCGCTTTCATCCAGCGCAAGCGGCGCGTCTAACGCGTAGAGTTTGAAAAAATAGCGATGGACGCCACTCGGTGGACAAGGTCCACCATATCCCACCCTCCCCCAACTGTTGGTCCCTTGCTGGCTGCCATCGGGAAGTTCTGCATCTGCAGGCAGCCCAACATCTAACACCGTTGCATTTCCGGGGATATTGAAGAGAACCCAATGGACCCATATACCCACGGGCGCATCGGGATCATCCATGATTAAAACAAAAGCGTTCGTGTTGTCGGGCGCTCCGCTCCACGCAAGTGGAGGTGAAATGTCGTCCCCATTACATGCATATTTGGATGGGATCGGTTCGCCTTCAAGAAAAACCTCGCTCGTGAGGATGAACTCCTTCTCACTCTGAATTGGCTCAGGGCTTTCGGTTGGTTCAATCACAGGCTGTTCAACCTCCTTCGTCGCTTCAAGAGGTACTGTTGGTGGCTCAGTACTGACAGGTTTTCTTGCCGGTTCCGACTGGCACCCACTGATGATTGCGGTTATCAGTAGGAGCGATCCGAGTATTATCAGGAACTGTTTTCGTTTGATCCACATACGATTCACTCCTTTGTGTCTTCAAAACATGAGATAGGCCGATTTATTCTATACTATTTAATAGCGTTCGTATCTGCAGGACATGAACCACAGCTTTATATAACAAACCTTCGCTCGTCCATAGCTTTTGGCAAGGTCGATTTTCTCGGATTGTTCTCTACCACCCACTCATACATATCTTGCCGTCTGGCCAAACGCCAACGAGTGGCTATGCGAAGCGTTGGCCTTGCACATTGCCAATCATG
>JAIWHF010000112.1:0-8233 GCA_048629905.1 Methanosarcinales archaeon | reverse complement strand
TAGGACATATATTCTTGAAAAACCGGCTTTGTTAAGAAGACCCAAGAACTCATCTTTCCAGTACCAACGGATAGACAGATCATCGGTAATGCAGTCAGTAAGCTGCTCTTGATCGTAGAACTCATATCTGTATGTGCCGCGCTTAACTTGCTTTGGTATGTCAATCTCAAATCGTTCAAGCACAATGCTGCGCTTACCGTCTGGACGAACTACATCCCTGGTGACATGATAGTCGGTACGCTTCTGTACGAAGATACTGTCCCAAGGGATAAAAATATCCACAAGCAAGAAACCATCATCTGACAGATGGTCAAGGACACACCCCAGGGAATTCAAAGCATCCTCAGATGAAATGAGAAGTTGGAATGATCCGCTAGCGACAAAGATGGCATTGTATTTCGTTGGAAGAGAAAAGTTCTCCATTAATTCATTGTGTAATTCGATTCCCTTGCTATTGAGTTTAGCGGCTTTCCTCTTTAACATATCAAGCATATCTTGCGAGGAATCCAATCCATGAATCGTGACACCGGATTCTGCAATAGGCATCAGCAATCTACCTGTGCCACAGGCCAGTTCGAGAACCAGTCCGTTAAAACCACTAAAAAACTCTGAGTAGTAGTCAATATCACGCGTAAGATCTTTCAGCCAATCATCGTACCATTCAGCAATAAGCTTCGTGTAATGCTGCCCCACCATACTGCTCCTTCCAAAGTTAGATAAGAAATACTTCGTAGTTTCTGTTGCCCCCTAACGATAGAAAAAATCAGGACAGGTTACTAATATGAAAATGAAAGCGGGGGAATTAAGGTAATGTCTACTTTCATGAGCTAAAAACAAAGCAGACCGGGCTCACATGTTAAGTCTTTGTCGTCATTTCGAGTGAGCCGCGAACTCAGACGGCTCATTTGAGTATACTGGCCACCTTATTCCTTCGTGCCAAACATATCCTCTGGCATCTGCACAGCTACAACCTCACCTTGCGCGCAAATCTTGCCTTCAACGGAAAGGGTTGACTCAACGATAACTTTGCGCCCCTTGATCTCCATCACCCTTCCTCGAATTTCTAAAGGTACGCCAAGAGGTGTCGGGCGGAGATAGTTCACATGCAGCGAGGCTGTCACGAAACGCAGCGGGGGCTCCGTGTCCATCTCACGCCCCTCTGCTCGATAAGCCGCGGCAGAAGCGGTCCCTGTTGAATGGCAGTCGATCAGTGAAGCGATCAAACCACCATACACATATCCCGGGATAGCGATGTGGCTAGGTCGCGGTGTGTATCGTGCCACAGTTTCCTCGCCATCCCAGTAACTCTTGATTTGAAGTCCATCTTCATTGAGACGGCCGCATCCGTAGCAATAGCTTAAGTCGTCGGGGTAGTTATCCTGAAACGCTTCTTTTGCCATGAAATGAAACCTCCATTCGCATCTTTAATCCTAATAGGTTATGAAAAGTAGGCTTTTGTATAGGGGTGAACATCCGGCGATTTACGTAGCTCTACGATGTCCCACCACCGGTACTCGGTATGCTGCTCAGGGGGCAGGCTCCTCAAGGGCGACTCAAGGAGAAATTTGTGCGCCAGGACGACAAAGTGCGTCCCATAACCCGCTTCCGCAGCGAAATTGTCCTCGTAGAAATGCTCAAATACACCTACAAACTCCGCCGCAGATGAAATGGATTCCACCCCCAGTTCTTCCTTTACGATGCGGCGAAGCGCCTGGTCGAGTCGCTCACCTTTGCGAATCCTGCCTCCAGGCACAAACCACTTCCCTTTTGCCGGTTGGTTGCGGCGGCACCCAAGGAAGATCCTGCCTAGCGGATCCTGCAGGATGAGGTCAATCGAAACGAGGGGAGCGTTTTTGACTACCTGGGCGAACACCTGGGCGTCGAGTTCAAGGGCGTCAGACATAGTCCTTAAGTTTAATATGACGAGCACAAACCGCCAAGCATCTGGACCAGGATCAGGGGCAGATAAACAAAGTTGGCAATTTTGTTTTCTGTGATTTTCCCTGAGCTAATTAGATTGACCCGGTAGCTATTACCCCCCACCTTCTTCCGGAAAGATTAGATGGACGCCCGATGATGAAGCGGTGAAGACCTTACCGCCTAAGCTATAGACACCTTCGGGGCATCTCCCTTGTTTCAGAGCTTGTCTGATTTCTCCTGCCAGATAGGCTCGATCCTCAATTCGAGTCGGATCAAGATTCTCGAACTCACAATGAACAGCCGTTGGGAATTGCCCGGAATTTTCCACCAGGTAATCAATCGCGTTGTGATCGGCGATGATGCGGAGGATATGCCAGGGATCAAAATCAGCCGCGTAAGGCGGTGGTAAGAATTTCGCTCGAGAAATATAGTCGGATTCCATGACCGCCTGCAGTGGAAGCCCCTCTGGGTTTTCATAGTCCAGGAGAAGTTGAATGCCTATCGGCTTCGTAGGCCAAACGCTATATGGAAGAGCAAAAATATTGCTCAGAGCAGGGATGATGTCATCTCGCCCTACCTGCTCTAATAGGCTTCGTAAATATTCATCATTCTTTCTGGCGTTCCAAACAATATGACGCGGCTCTATCTGATCTAGATGTGGATGGGTGTAGAAATGGTTGTAAGTAATCGCTCCATGGTCAAATCCCCAGGCGATTGCCTCCCCTAACTTATCCTCCCATGTCGGGAAGCTTGGGTTCGCGTAGAGCTTATCCCCCAAAGTCGCGAATAGCGCTAATTGAAACCCAAAATCTGGGTGCGCCTGTGAGAACTCCCACATAACCCCGATCCCGGTGCTTGGGTCAGGGTCTCCACCCTCGGTCAGTAAAAGTTGGTTGTTATAAAAAAGGTCATCCATCGTGATAATCAGAGGGCGACGGCCCTCTGCAACACGAAGGTCACCTTTCAACCAACCTTCCAGGGAAACCAGGCTGTAGCCGCTATCATATAGGCTCTGAAGATGGGCTTGTAAATCTGGAAGCCTGGTCTTCACCGCCGTAGAAAATCTTGCGGATTCCGGCGAGAATTGGTGATAATTGAGAATTGGGAGGCGCGGTTCCTCCTCCCAAACCGTCGCCACCAAGTGGACCCACGCTGTAGGTGTTCCATCTTCAGAAGACAGGTTGTTTACCCGGTCCGATTTTTCTTTATTACTTGAACTCGTCCCCGAATGGGGTACGGTGGGGTCCACACTCGATAGTGGCTCCGTCGTCAGTTCTGGGGTCATAGCTTCTGCTGGAACGACTTTTGTCTCAGTCGGAATATCGACGCCTGGTGGAACCTGTTGCTCGACAGGTGTCGCACAGGATAGAAGCAAAATGAGCGGCGCCAGCCCGAGCAGCTTTGATAACCTTGCTCTCATTATCGCGGTTCACTCGCCTTCAGCGGCGGCAACGTCTCAAAATTGACAATCATACTCTCCCAATCCATACCACCGACCCATAGCAGATTCAGCTCATCCCTTCCCCTAAAGTCCTTCCAGGGAAAGTCTATAGGAAGCGGATGATCATTGGAACTGCGATCGCGGTAAGCGCCAGGGTACCAATGACGCCGCTGAACAGCAGATAACGGGCATTGTAATTCGACATAAGCGAAGGGCTGTAATACTTCTCCACGTCATTGTCGCTATACATCTTGACCAACCCATCAAGCAGCATTTGACGAGTCCGCTTACCGAGGTTCAATGCAGAAATCGCGATCGCATTTATCAAGAGTGTCATGATAATGAATACGATCAACACGACGTCATTTACAGTATCGCCGCTTCTTCCAGATGCAGCGTCGGCCACAGAGGAGTTGATGCCGAGAACGATGAGGTTGAAGAGGATGGCTGTCACCACAAAGATCGTGTCTGTACGACTACTCTGGCTCAGTTCGCTGACGATATGGTCATGCACTTGATTTAACATAGCTGCCTCCTTTGATAAAAAAGATCACCTGAATCGATCGTCCGCTGTCTTCCCTTTGACCTCCCCTTTGGCATTCTCCAGCCAGCCTATCCGAGCTTCCGGTCGATGGTCAAACTCGGGTACGTACGGTTTTAGATCGAGGAGCGGCGTGCCGTCCAGAACATCCAGATCCTCGACATAGAGAACGCCGTCTTCAACACGAATCAATTGGACAATAGATAGGCCAATTGGATTAGGCCGCGTTGGCGCTCGAGTCGCAAATATACCGCGCGGGGATGTATCGAGAAAAGGGGTAACGGTGAGGGATTGCTCTCGAGCAGCGTGCATATGGTAGAGCAAGATGATATGCGAGAACCCATCCAAATCCTTTAAGCCGTCTTGATATTCGGGAAAAATCTCGACCCTGCCCGGACCGCTGGCTTTACTGGTGGGCTGAATGGGCATGGCTTCCAAATCCTGGAAAGGACTGCGTATGAGACCTATTGCCTTGAAGGTAATTTCCATTTGTGAGTCCTGCGCATCGTCGTTGTTCATCGAACTTCCCCTTTATCGTAACAGAGGAATGCTAAAAACCAACCAGAATGACACGTTAACCATTATCGGTTTTAAGCCAAAGTCAATTCCTTAGGTCAACGATCTACGTACTCTCGTCGCAAAAGACCATACAGGTAATCTCCGTGAAAGGATCCGTCGGCGTTTCTCCTGTTCTCAAGAAGGTGGCCTTCTCGCCTGAATCCGCACCGCTCAAGGAGCCGCCAGCTTCGGACGTTGTTCTCGTTACAATCACTCTTCACCCGATACGCCCCCATATCTCCGAACAACAATCCCAAAACGCTGGTGACGGCCTCAGAGATATATCCTTTGCCTTCGGAATTGACATCGGCCACGAATCCAATTGCGAATTCTGGTAATTCCCAGTTAGTCGGCTCCACGTACACCTGCCCACACCATTCATCTGAAGCCTTCTCAAAGATGCCAATGAAGAAGCAATTGCGGGCTATCCAATCTGCTGCTAATTCTCTGACGATCGCTTCTGCGTGTTCTTCGTTCTTCAAGTGCATCAGCACGTTGTCTGATTCAAATTCGGCCAGATGGTCCTGGTTTCGTAAGCTGGCAGCATAAACCATAGAGCCATCTCCCGCCTTATAGGAGCGCATGTATAGCCGTTCGGTTTCCAGCCTTTCGGGAATATCCAGCAGGAATTTGTTCATCTTACAACCTCTCATGGGTTATTTGTTAGTAATTTCCGGGATGCGAGCGACAATTCCGCTCGGTCCTTAAATACCTTCAAGGAAACATGGTATCAGTTTTTAGCTACATTTTCTATCTTAGAAGTGAAGATGGCTTCAGTGCGTTGGCATGCTACCGCTGCAGTTCATGGAGATCAAAACGGCCAGAGTTTGAATCGTGGCTCCGAAAGCACAATCTCCCCCAGTTCTCCATTCTCCATTCATATTCAGTTCACAATCCTCACGCAGAATCAATGCGAAATCCATTCACTAAAAGGAGAATGAAAATGAAAAGGAATACATGGGTTGGAATAGGGGCGACAGTGCTTTTGATCGCGGCGTTGGTGGTCGTCGGTGCGATCTTCTACAACATCGGCGTCTCCCGTGGCGTGGCCACTGGTGGCGACCTGGAAGGGTTTGTCTTTGCGGGTGGTCCCCTATCCCACAAAGTCTACATGGAAGGCGGCGTAGAGGGCTTACCTTTCCCTGTGCATCGTTTCCCATCCTTCTTTATGGGGCTTCTGGGGTTCTTGCTGTTGTTCTTCCTGCTGCGTGCCATCGCCAGGTTTATATTCTTCCCACTATTTGGCGTCGGCGCAATGCGAATGGGGCCTCACCACCCTGGTTGGCGGCCGATGGGCAGGTACGCCTGTCGGGATTGGGATGAGACAGATACCCCAGAATTTGTCCAAAAGTGGCACTCGCAGATGCACGATTCCGGAGAAAGCGACGAGGCTGACACACCCAAAGTCTGACCCTCGTCTCCAGCAGCCCGGGTGGTTTTTCACCTCCGCCCGGGTTTGCCCTTTCCCATTAGATGAGCCGACTCACAACCCAGTTGATGTAGAATAGTGGCATGCGCATCGATTCCAAGATCTGGAGGTCCCCTGTTTGAAAAAGGTCCTAGTGGTTGATGACGAGCCGAAGATCATCCAGCTTACACAGGATTACCTGGAGAACGCTGGGTTTTCGGTCCTAAGCGCTGGCGACGGGGAACACGCCCTGTCTGTTATCCAAATCGAGAAGCCTGACCTTGTGGTGTTGGACCTGGGGCTTCCTGGCATGGATGGTTTGGATGTCTGTAGATCGATCCGCAAGACATCGAACCTCCCGATCATCATGCTCACCGCACGCGATGAGGAAACCGATAAACTCGTCGGGCTGGAGCTCGGCGCTGACGATTACATCACCAAACCCTTCAGCCCCAAGGAGCTCGTCGCCAGGGTACGATCCGTTTTGCGAAGATCAGAGCTGGCTCAGGAAGAACGAGAAGTTATCCGGGTGGGGGATGTCACTCTGGATTTGCCCCGCATGCAGGTCACTGTTGGCGGTGAGGAGATCGAGCTGACAGCAACGGAGTTCCAGCTTCTACAAGCCCTCGCCAGCCAACCCGGACGAATCTTCACCCGTTCCCAACTTCTCAATGCCGTTCATGGTGTTGCCATCGAATCTTACGAGCGGGCAATCGACGCTCATATTAAGAACATCCGCCGTAAGCTCGAACCTGTCCCTCATGAGCCGCGATACATCCAAACAGTTTACGGTGTGGGGTACCGATTTAGCGATGAAGCATAACAACTACCCCACGCATCGTTTCTGGGCCAAGGTACACGAGCGCCGTTCCAAACGCCCACCCCCACACTGGTGGCCCAAGGACGAATCCTGGCCACCGGATCCACCGCTCTGGCGAAAAAACCGCCATAAATTGTTCCCGCGCCTTGCCCTTGGAGCGCTTCTCACTTTAGTGATCGCTACGGTGACTTGCTCGGGAAGCGTATATTTACTCACGAGACTGTCGCCAGGGATCGACCTGCGCAAGACGGGCGCTCTGCCCGTATTCATCGGCGTGGGCATTCTTGTCACCGCCGTGGTCTTTCAAATGGGTCGAACGATCCGACGCGTGATTTCCCCCATTGATAATCTACTGGAAGCCTCTGATAGCGTCGCGGATGGTGACTACTCGGTAAGAGTGCCGGAGCGTGGGTCCCCTGAGATGGTTGCCCTGGTATCATCGTTCAACGCCATGGTCCGCCAACTTGAGCTGCAAGCAAACCAACGCAATGAGCTAATGGCTGATCTCACCCATGAGCTGCGAACACCCATAACCGTCATCCAGGGAAATATTGAAGGCATTATTGACGGTGTATACGAACGAGATGACGCTCATTTGAAAGCGCTGCTCGAGGAGACAAGACAGCTTTCCAGTTTGATCGAAGATTTACGGACACTTGGGTTGGCTGAGAGCGGAGCACTCCACCTGCATAGAGAAGCCACAGATCTGGCATTGCTAACCAGCGAGACACTTGCCGCCTATCGCCCTCAAATCGAGGCGGCAGGTATTACCCTTAACCTGACCGCCACAGATGGTATTCCCCCCATCAACGTCGATCCATTGCGATTTCGGGAGGTGCTGACCAACCTGATCGCAAACGCGCTGCGCTACACGCCGTCCGGCGAAACGATCGAGGTTCAAATTGAGCAGGAGGGAACCGATCAAGTCCGAATCGTCGTCGTCGATACCGGCTCCGGTATAGACCCCCAAGACCTACCCCACATCTTCGAGCGCTTCTACAAATCGGCTGATTCTGGAGGAAGCGGCCTGGGGCTGGCTATCGCCAAGAAGCTGGTGGAAGCCCATGGGGGTGAGATCAGCGCTGAAAGCGATCCTGATCAAGGGACGCAGATCACGATTTTGCTGCCAGTCTGAATTACTGGAACTAAAAGGGCTGCACAAATCAGGGGCGTGTTGGTCAGCACCATCGACCCTTTCATTATTGCGCCAAGAATTTACCTTTGCTAATAATGACTACACGCATATCCAAGAGTAATTTTAGATCAACCTGCTCGAATCGTTTCGTTCATTTTAAGTAGTCCCTATCAACGGCGTCATCGATGAGCGACATCGCAAACTCCCAAAGTGGGCGTGCCCCTTCCTTCATAACGTCATTGCGGGCCCTCACCTGATTCACTCTTATGCCATGTTCACGCCACGATCGCCCCTCTGTATGAAAGTTATGGAGCAAGGGCATGAGTCTATCGATCGTTGCTGCGAATTTCGCCTCGGCTGTGCTTCGCTCCTCGAACTCAGCCCATAGCTCACGAAACTCCTCCATTTGA
>JAIWHF010000111.1:0-8254 GCA_048629905.1 Methanosarcinales archaeon | reverse complement strand
TAAGTGCGGATAGAGAGCGGACCGATACACTGAGATGCATGTGTTAAACCTCCCGCAGGTTTCGAACCTGCGGGAGGTTAAATAAGTGCTGATCTCGGAATCTCAACTCCCGGCGGAGAGAGCACGCAAATTCAATTGGCCGTCCGTGCAATTTGGATGAGGGGTATAAAACGTTGTTCAATTAACGACAACGGAGAGATTAGAGAGGTCTTAGGACGCGATCAACGCGAAGCTGCTTGAACCACAACGAGGCGCCGCGCGGCATTGACTCGAGTGCTGCTTCCTGCCAGGCGCGGATGCCAAGGCCCTGAACTGTTTGCGGGCGATAACCGACAGCTCGCCAGGCACCGACGTGTTGGGCGAGATAGGGCGGAAGGAAGAGCAGCGAGGCTTCACTTTGAAGTTCTATAGAAGCGGTCTCAACCTCATCCATTAATGCGGGGATGGCTTCATCAATGGCCAGGCCGGATACGAAGTACAGCTCATCGATACGCGTGATCAGGTTCTCGACCTGCCAACCGGCGATGCCAGCAATCTCGTCTTTACGAATAATTAATAGGAATGCTTTCTCACCGAAAGCGGCCATGACATCCTGGCGCGTCATGCGTTTCTTGCCGTGGGTGACGTGGGTAATGAAGCGAGCGATGTCATCCGCATCTTGCGGTCGACCGCGGCGGACGATAAGGTCGCCGGGTTTTACAACGGGGGGCTCGGGCAGCAATGGTTCTTCGGGTTTGGGCAGTTTTCCCCATGCTTCCTGGACCTGATCCCAGGTATTTTCGAATGAGCCATTATTGCGGATCATCGTCTTGGCGGCGCGAAGCTTGAGCGCCTGAGGCGATTGTGCCGCGATCCTTTGCCTGGCAGCCGCCTCGGGCATCTTGCGTTTATGCATCAAGCGTGCGATTTGCAGTTCTGCTGGCGCATCAACAACCCAGATCGTATCGCAGCCAGCAGCCAGATCTGATTCGAGAAGCTTGATTGCTTCTATGACGACGATGCTTTGCTTTGCTCTTCGGATGAGAAGGTCGATCGCCTGTGCGACGAGGGGATGAACAATCACTTCCAACCGTTCCAGGGCCATCGGATCAGAGAAGGCAATCTTCGCTAATTTCTGGCGGTCGATCTGTCCCTCTTCGTCGAGAGCCCATTCCCCGAAAGCTCGAAGGACAAGCGGGTAGCCGGGAGCGCCCTTTGCTATGGCGCGATGCGCGAGAGCATCGGCGTCAATACCGTAGCCGCCAAGGTGCTCGAGCATCTTGCGTACGACACTCTTGCCTGTTGCGATATTTCCGGTCAGACCGATGACGTACTTACCAGGCCAACGACTCACTAACCCGCCTCCTATACGTTTCCGTGGTTTTGATTTTAGTCTCTGGCGATGGGCTTGTCAAAGAAGTCGATCTTAATGAAGCCGTGTTTGATATACCTGTGATCCTACTGCTAGATATAGATCGTTAGGAGGTCCGAGGGTCATGGCGGTGATCTCCCCTTCAAAAGGTTCCTTGGGCATGAATTGTCCCTGATAAACAAGACGCAAGCTGTAATGGAATACGCTGTTGCTGAGCAGGTCGAGGAAGTATAGGGAAGGTTCTGGCGGAGGGGAATAGTCCATCTCAACGGGAACCGCACCTGGAATCTGCGCAGTAGGATCCCTCCCCGGCCGATTATCTTGGAAGTAGGGCTGTGGATCACATTCGACACGTATCCTGCCGCCTTCTTCCACTGCTCCGGTAACGGTGCGGCGACAACGGTCCAGCCGACCATCCGCATAGAGGATAATCAGTTCGTCATGTGCCATGGCCAGGTCTATAGCCCCTTTAAGCTCGCGCACCTCTTCAACGAAGAACATTTCAGGAACGCCGCTGAAGAAACCACCTGCGGCTTCATAGATCCACACTGCGTTCATCACCGGGTCGAGCACATAAAGGCTGTCCCCATAAACGTCTATCGCCTGTATCCGGCCCCAGCCGATGTCTGGTGGGGTGAGCTGGGCGACAGCGGGCTGACGGTCGGGGGCGCAGTAGAGCAACGTTCCGTCCTCATCTATCGTCACCACGCCTTCCATACCAAGGGCGCCGGGCGCGGGCTGCAGAACGAAGTCAATGGGGGCCGCCAGTTCCTGCGAGACAGTTGCAGTACCCAGGCATTCAAAAGTTGTATCGATCTCGTAACCTCGCTCGGGTGCACCCCAGGCATGTCGGATGATTTCGTGTTTGCTATCGAGCACGTATAGATCGGTAGCGGAGGCGGCTATCCCGGTGATCTTGGAATCGGAGCCGAACCCGCCGCTCACGAGTGGCCGGAAATCGAGTCTGGATACCAGGTTGATGGTATCAAGCGCCAATTGGACCTGTTCGCTAAGCACCTCAGATTCCGAGCTTGTGCCATAGCTCTCCGCCATGCTGAGCATCTTGGCCGCGTTCTCCCACTCGCCGCGTGAAGTCTCGTCCAGCGGGAGCGTTTGGGCTGTTATAACGGATATCTGCGCTTGATTGACATATGACAGGAATTCTTCCTTACGGCCCTTTCTAACGTAGACCAGCGAGGCAATGGTCACAATAATTAATGGGATGGCGATGGCGGTGCCGATAAGCATTTGGCGGGATAACGCATCGGGGTGGAGAGGTTCGGAAATGCCCGGAGCCAGACGATTTAGAGTCTGCGATAAGAATGTCAGGGTTCGAGAAGTTAAGGATTTCAAACCGAGGGTTAGAGGGGCGATATAGCTGCTCAGTTGAACTCGGCGTGTGCCCCGTTTGACCGTCCCGAATCGCTCCTGTGTCGATCTTTCTGACTGCAGGGGTGTCTCACCGGAGGGCGTTGCTGGCTGATAGGATGGTTGTAGACCGGCTCTGCCGGGCGGTACGATGCGTGCCAAGAGACCGGTTAAATCGCAGTTGCTGGCGGCGACGAGGCGGTCTATTGCTTGCTCGAGGTCGAGTGTTGCCAGGCCGGATAGGGTTGCGTCGGACCACAAATCGCTTGGTGTAGTCGTAAGAATGAGAAGATCGTTGGGCTGTGATTCGAAGTGATAGAAGCGGATGTGAGGCGCCAGACTGATTCCAAGAGGTCGTTCCGAAGCCTCCTCCGAGCTTTGACGATTGACTGCGCCAGGGCGTACGAGGATTACCTGCCCGATCCCGCTCTGACCAAAATAGAGATCTTTACCGCGCAGGACTGCACTCATCAGGTTGCCTTGATAATTCGCAGGTTCAGACTCATCCTGATTGGTGTCTACCAGTTGATCATTTACCACCGCAGTCGCCTCGCGCAGTGCGGAGGTTACAGAACCTGGCGTGCCGTAATACGCGTCAGCAGCCATGCGTACGAGATGGTCAAGATAACCAGGCGAGACGGGCTGGGAGGATTGCAGCGAAAGATTTAATAGGAGGAAGTCATCTCCACGGCCTCGGGCAGAACGACGCGGTGCGGTTAACGCGAGAGTTCCCGGGGGGGAAGTCAGGCGAGCTGCGCCGCCGGCGATATGAATTAGAGCGATATCTGTTTCGAACGTTTGAGCCATGGCGTTTATTGTACCGAAACGGGTTAGACGATGCAATCATAGATGCAAGAACATTGCCGCGGCTGGTACAATCCTAGCTGTTCCGCAAAGATATCCCCATGATGAAGTTCCAGTTCCTTCACTCAGACCAATCCTTCTCTGAACTATCTGATATTTGGGAAGCGCTGCTTAGCACCTCGGGCACGAATACGCCATTCCAGCAGCCAGGTTATTTGGACGCCTGGTGGTCGACGATGGGGGGCGGCGAGTGGGAAGATGGAGAGCTTTGGCTAGGTGTGGGGAAGGTGGAGGGCGGGGAGATTGCAGGGATAGCCCCGTTATTTTTTAGTAAAGATCGAAATGGTCGCCCTTCGATCCTTCTTGTCGGAAGCATAGAAGTTTCGGATTATCTGGATTTCATCGTTTCAGAATCCGCCACAGAGGAGTTCGTCGATGCGCTGCTGGGATCCTTGGATGTTGAAGGACCAGAAGGATGGGAGGTTCTCGATCTTTATAATCTCCCCGAGGGATCATCTACAGTGCAAGCGCTGCAACGCTCGGCGGAAAAACGCGGGTGGCGGTTTGAAAAGGAGCGTATCTCGCCGGTGCCTTTCGTGACACTTGCGGATAGCTGGGATGGGTATCTCCAGGCACTAAACAGCAAACGACGCAAAGAAGTCAAACGCAAACTCAGGCGGGCGGAAGAATATCCGGCACGCGTCAGTTGGCGGATTGTTGATGGAGAATCACCGATTGAACCCGAGATCGATCTTTTTCTAGGACTTATGCAGAACGACTCGGAAAAACGAGCGTTCCTAACGGATAGGATGCAGGATTTCTTTCGCCGCCTTGCTCTGATCTCGCACGAGCGAGGTTGGCTTCAACTAGCTTTTCTCGAGGTCGGAGGGGAACCTGCATTTGGCTACATGAATTTCGATTACGCTGATAAGCTCTGGATTTACAATTCCGGCTTCAACCCCTCGCATTATGAGCTCTCCCCGGGCTGGGTATTAATGGCCGATCTCATTCGTTGGGCGATTGATCATGACCGAACAGAGGTCGATTTCCTGCGCGGCGACGAGGAGTATAAGTACCGCCTCGGAGGCGTCGACCGCCATATCGTCCGTCTGACAATCGAGCGCTAAACACTGCGCAAGAGAACAGGTTACATATGCAGATATGAGTCTACTCGGGGGCGGACTCATCCTTTTTGGGGTCGCCTGGGTTGAACGTGCGGGAAGAGCGTAGATCGCTAAATCTAAGTCGACAAATTGCGTTGAAGGTTTTCTACGGAGACCATGGCCAGAAACCAAACCACCAAACCGCGCCGAGTGCCAGGGCGGTGACGAGGATCAGAATCAAACTGCTGACTGCAGTGGCAAGCAGGCATCCAAATTTTGAGCGAGGCTTCTTTTGATGCCTGCCCTTCGGTGCCGCAAGGATGACCAGTGTGATGTTGTCGTGTCCACCGTGGTCCAAAGCAAGATTCAGAAGGGATTCGGCGGCTTCTTCCACGGGCTTTTCTTTGAGAGCTTGATAGATTTCTAGATCGGTCACCATATCGGTGAGGCCGTCTGTGCAGAGCAATAAGCGATCCCCTCGTTTTAGATGCATCCCTTGGTTCGAGATCGCACGACTGTCGTTCTCACCATCCTCCAACGACATGCGAATATCCGGTTCGGGAAGCTGCTTGCCTCCGATATGCCGTCTGATGACGTGTGCTTGCGGGTGGTCCTTTGCATCTTCGGGTGAGATGATGTTGTAGTCGATCGCCTCTTGTACCCAGGTGTGATCGATCGATATCTGACGTAATCGACCCTGCCGAAGTAGATAAATGCGACTGTCCCCAACCGTAACCGTATAGAGTCGCGGCCCGACGATAAGGGCAACTGCTGCCGTGGATCCCATCCCAGCGAGATCCGCAGACTCGGCTGCATTTGTCGAGACCACGCGTCCAGCCTCGATAATCGCCGATTGGAGGCATGGGAGCGGGTCGCCGCCCTGGAAAGTTGCCACCCCCTGGGTGATCGTTTCCACAGTCAACTGTGCGGCGACATCACCTGCCTTGTGACCGCCGATTCCATCAGCGACGATCGTCAATAGCGCAGGTGTTCTGTTCTCTTCAACACGGTATGCCATCACAATGTGACGATCTTCGTTTACGCGCCTTTTCTTCCCCATGTGGGTACGGGCGGCATAAGCTAGGTGAGATTGTGGGTCAGCGATCACGAGTGTTATTTTCCTTTGGCTCCAATGGGTCTTCACCCTTGGATTCAAGTTTAGAAACGTGGATTATACGACGTTGGGGGGCGTTTGGCCGTATGAAGTGGAAAAAAGCGCGCCCAAAGTGAATACGATCCCCGTCCGACAATAGCAGCCCTTCTTCAGGTACTTCTTCGTAGTTCACCCAGGTGCCGGCGACGGAACCTTGATCTTTGAGTAAATAGCTGCCGTCAACTTGACGGATGAGGCGGGCGTGCATTCTGTCGACGGAGGGATCTTCCAAAGGCACTGCCGTGAGCGAGGGATCACTTCCAATGAAAATGTCCGTTCCAATCAAGGGGATACTCTCGCCGGTTGTGGTATAGGGTCCCAATGGGTGGAGGAACGCCTCCGCGGGTTCATCAGGGAGGTCGCGTCGCAATGAAGCTCTCCGAAATGCGATTACCGAACCCCCCTGGGCTACGGCTTCAGCCGTCTTTAGAGGCCGTCGGCCGTACGTAAGCAAGATAGCTGCCATGATGGTGCCGACGAGCAGGACTCCGAGGGCCAGCAGAAGTGAACTCAATGCAGGCCGAATCGCCACGAGGCCGCGCGGGGGTAATTCAACTTCCAGTTGGACTCGATGGATATCTGATGCGCTCTCCTGCCCGAAGGAATCTACGACGAAAACCTGTATTGTGTGTTCCTCGGATTGAAGCAAGGGTCGAAGATCCCAGACCAGATGCTCGTAAGGAGGGGCTTCGCTTTGATCTACAACGACTCCGTCTACGAGCAGCTGGCTCAGTGTGAGTTCGCGCGTAAAACCATCCGGGAAGGTCTTTGCGAATTCCAAGTCGATGGATGTAGGTTGAATTTCGTCAAGCGGCGTGGACGGATCATCGGAGCTGCGAAAGATCTCTCGAGGTGGTTGGAGCAATGTGATTTCTGGAGGTTGAATCTCTAAGACGAAATTTCTGACGGCTGAGGCTACCTCGGTGTCGTCGATAATAAGCTGAACCTTAATTTCATGAGGTCCGGAGTCAATGATTTGAGATGTATAGCTGAGAGAGTACTGAGTTCGCTGGTTGATGACCAGGTCAATCAATTGATCGAGTCCTTGATCGTCGTTAAACAAGATAACTTGGCCACCCGTCTCCTCGGCGATCTGATTGAGGATAACCGCCTCGGGCTGATCGAGAACATCTTCTTCCCCCAATAATACTGGGAAGATTGCCGTCTCATTACTTTGAGCGCGGGTGATGATATTCATCACGGTGGTGTCTTCGGGCGGCGTTGATAATGCAGTGAAAAAAACCAGGTAACTCGGCATTCCGATATTCGGCGGTCTGTCTGCGGTGAAATCCAGTGCTTGGAAGAGAAACTCGTAGCCGGTCTCCTCGTCTGGGAAGGTTGGCTGATGATAGTCAAGTGCGGTTGCGAGATCGACTGCTGCTCTACTATGGCTTTGAAGCGTTCCATCAATAGTGATCAGGCTCAGGTCGTCAACACCTACTCTATTGAATTCGGGACGCCTCCACCAATCCAACAATGCCTGTCGGCTGAGGTCAAAGCGGGAATATCCCAGGGTGTCTCGGATGCGAAGCCCGAAGTTTGTGTTCAATGCGAAAACGATCCTGCTTCCTACCGTAGTTTCTCGGACCTCGATGTCGCTCGCCTCCGCATTTTCTTCGAGGATACGGAAGTTGTCGGACGTTAAGCCGAGGATTCGGTACCCTCTGTCATCTGTCACTTTAGCGAAGAGCGAGATTATTGGGAAGGACTCGATGTTGAGCTCAGAGAGGTGCAGGCTGATATCCGTTTGCGCCGAAACGGAAGGGATAAGGCCTGCGCTGAGCAGTGTTAGCAGCAGGAGAATCAATAAGCGCCTGGATGTGCGGGTGATCATGGCGTCATTGTAGCACGCCGGTGTTTATTAGATATTTGGGGACTTTTCAGTTGGTTTACAGATGACCCACGACTGTTGCTTTCGCTTGTATGATGATCTTAGATCGGACCAGTGAGGTTGTGCGGACATGTCATCTCTAATCCTGGATACCTTACGATTTCTAGATCTTGGTCACCCTCGAGAAACCACTCAAGGGAAAGTGAATCTGGCCGAGCGGTTGGTCCGTTTTATTCTCTGCGCTGGATTCATCGCAGTTCTGGCTGTTGAAGTTTCGCTGCTAATCCGTGCCCTGGGAATTTTTGGTTGAATGGAGTTGCCAATCCTTAAGCTCGGTTGAAGCCGTTGCGTAACTGGTTTGTGCCGCGGTTGGTCTTTGAACGAGGGATATCAATTATGTGCAAAGGGCTGCCCCATGAGGCCAGCCCTTTGCGTAAGATTTTCTTTTCTTCCCCCACACCCCCCGGATCAAACATCGTGCTCTCTGTTCAAACCAACCATCCAAATTGTATAGGCCGGACATATGGGTTGCAGGTGTTCGGACACATAGGTAAAACTTTAAAATCGGCCACATTCTGCTTGCTCAGATCAAACTTAGCAACGCTCATGGTATTTACATTGCGGTTGCTCCCGCGCGGGTGAGG
>JAIWHF010000110.1:0-8274 GCA_048629905.1 Methanosarcinales archaeon | reverse complement strand
CTATCGCTTCATCGATTTTCCCGTTTTCAGACCAGTTCTTTGGCCAGTCAAGCGGTCCCAGAGCACGAACTTGTTCAATCATTTCGTTGATCGCTCCCGCTAGTAATACCCCCTCTGCGGCTGAAGCCCACTGCAGGCGGACACGGTCATCCTCCATGCCCATCGCTTGAAGGGTATGCTTCAGCATTGAAAAGCGCCGCATGGTCTTATAGTTTTGCTCCATGTAATGGCATTCACCGGGGTGACAGCCGGCGATCATCACGCCATCCGCACCCAGGGCGAAAGCCTTGAGCACGAAGGAAGGGTCGACGCGGCCGCTGCACATGACCCGCAACATGCGAATATTGGGTTCGTACTTGATCCGGGCCGTCCCCGCCAGGTCCGCGGCGCGGTAGGAGCACCAGTTGCATAAGAAAGCGATAATTTTCGGTTCAAATCTTTCATCAGCCATAGGATTTATCCTCCGCTATGCGGGAACCGCTTCAGGTTCTTCAACGACGGGTTTGCCGCCGTTTCCTTGTACAACGTCAAAGAGTAAACCTTCAATCTCGGCGAAGATTTGCTCGTTGCTGAAATGGGCGCCGCTAATCGCTTGCGCAGGGCAGGCAGCCACGCATGTTCCGCAGCCCTTGCACAGCGCTTGATTGATGACGCTCACCATTTTATCTTCATCATAATCGATGGCGTTGAAGGGGCACAGCGTGTTGCAGATCCTGCATCCCGAGCATCTCTCCTCGTGTATAGTAGCGACAATCGGTTCGATTTCAACCGCGCCTTTCATGATCATGCCTAAGACGCGGGCGGCTGCCGCTGCTCCCTGGGAGACCGACGCTGGAATATCTTTTGGTCCCTGGCAAGCTCCAGCGATGAAGATGCCGTCGGTCATTGTAGCGACCGGGTCGAGCTTGGGATGGCGCTCTGTAAACCAACCGGCCATACTGCAGGAGATACCAAATTTCAAACCTACTTCCCTGGCGTCCGGCTTCGGTTCAAGCGCGGTCATCAGGATGACCATATCTACAGGGACGCGCCGCTGCCGGCCGATAAGCGTGTCCTCCACCTGGACGATGAGCTTACCCTCTTCGCCGGGCTGAAGGGCTGCCTCGGTGACCTCGGCTACTCGGCCTCTCGTAAAGTGCATGCCTTCCTCAAGCAGGCGGTGATAGAACTCTTCGTAATCCTTGAAGGATGGACGCATATCGGTATAGAAAGAGTGGACCTCAGCGCCCGTTTTTTCTATCACAAGGTGTCCGAATTTCAGGGCACTCATGCAGCAGACGGCAGAGCAGTGCGCGTTAAACCTTGTGTCACGGCTCCCGACGCAGTGGATGATGGCGACAGATTTCGGGGTTGTCACCCCATCTCTAAGTACGATCTGGCCATCGGTTGGTCCGGCGGCATTGCACAGGCGTTCAAATTCCAGGCTTGTGAATACGTTCGCCAAGCGCCCGTATCCGTATTGTGGAATTTTACGACTATCAAAGGTATCGTAGCCGGTTGCTAGGATGATGTTGCCAACATCGATGTCGATATATGTATCTTTCTGTTCAAAGTCGATGGCATTTGTCGGGCAGAATTTCTCGCAAGCCTTGCAAGTGCCTTTCTCGAAGTATAGGCAGCTCTCCGTATCGATGACCGGGTATTTCGGAACAGCCTGGGGGAAGGGGCGGTAGATTGATTTTCGGTAGCCAATGCCGGCTTCGAAGATGTCATCGATGACCGACTTGGGACATTTCTCAATACAGATCCCGCACCCTGTGCAGTCTTCCTCGATTACGTATCTTGCTTTCTTGCGGATACGTACATGGAAATTCCCAACAAATCCGGTGACTTCTTCAACTTCACTGTATGACAGGAGTGTGATATTCGGGTGGCTGCTGACATCCGACATATTGGGGGTGAGGATGCAGGCTGAGCAGTCGAGGGTGGGGAATGTCTTATCGAACTGCGCCATGTGGCCGCCGATCGATGGCTCTCTCTCAACTAAGAAGACAGGGTTGCCTGAATTCGCCAGTTCGAGAGCGGTTTGAATACCGGCTATCCCACCACCAACTACGAGTGAATGGGGGTTAACTGGAACCTCGGTGGGCTCAAGCTCCTCGTGGAGCTGCACACGCTCGACTGCGCCGGAGATAAGCGCTTTCGATTTCGCCGTCGCTAGCGCCTCGTCCTCAGTGACCCAGGAGACCTGTTCGCGCAGGCTGGCCATCTGGCAAAGGTAAGGGTTGAGACCGGCATTGCTGCAGGCTTTCCGAAAGGTTCTCTCATGAAGATGAGGGGAGCAAGCGCCAACGACGACCCTCGTAAGGCCTTCGTTCTTGATGTCCTCCTCGATGAGTTCTTGGCCAAGTGAGGAGCACATAAACTCGTAATCGCGAGATACAACGACGTTCTCGAGTTCCTCGCCTGCCCATTGAGAAACATCCTCAACGTCAACCTTTCCGGCGATGTTGCTCCCGCAGTGGCAAATATAGACGCCAACACGTTCAGCCATGTTAACCCTCCACTCTTCCGCTCGGCATCGGCAGCGATTTGTCGTCCTTTTTACGCTTGCCTGCCGGGGCGGGTTCTTCTTCAACCTCTAAACCGATCTTCTTCAACGCTGCGGATGCGGAGACGAACTCTTTCCCGATCCCGAGCTTTTTCGCGGGGATCCCCATCGCCAAACCGATCAATTGCGTGAAGTAGAGAATTGGTATTTTGTAATTTGTGCCGAAGTGACGGTTTACCTGAGTTTGGTATGCGTCCAGATTCAATTGGCACATCGGACAAATCGTCACGATGACATCGGCATTAGATTCGTCTGCGTTGTGCAGCAATTGGCGGATCAGCTCGAAAGCAGTCTCGGAACTGATCTGGGTCATATGGCCACCGCAGCAGTGGGTTTTTAGGGGGAAATCAACCACCGTCGCGCCAAGCGCCTCCATAAGATGGTCCATCGTCACCGGATATTCCGCGTCTACGGGATCGGTGTCGCCAAACTCGGGGCGAACGACCATGCAGCCGTAATACGGTGCAACCCACAAGTTCGTCAATGGGTTTGTAACCTTCTCGCTGATGCCCTCAAATCCGATATCCTCTACGACAACGTCGAGAAGATGACGGACGCGCAGTGAACCGGGTTCATAGGAGAGACCCCCGGCGGCGAGCGCTTCGTTGGTCGACTCGCCGATCTTGGAGTACTTCCCCATATAGTCGTCCGTCTTCCTGAGGTTCAAGTAGCATGCGCTGCAGGGAGCGACGAGTTCTTTCAGGTTGTCCTGATCCGCCGCCAGCGCGAGGTTGCGGGCGACGAGAGCATAGGCAGCTGTTTTGTTAAGCGAAAAATACTCCGTTGCTCCGCAGCAATTCCAATCGTTGATTTCTTCAAAGGACATGCCAAGCTGGTCGGCAATTGCCTTCGTCGAGTCATCGTAGGGTTTAGCGGACTTGCCTAAAGAACAACCAGGGTAGTATCCGTATTTCATAGCTCGGCCTCCAGTTGTTTCGCTCGCTCCAGGATCGCCTGGAGCTGGTTTATGCCGTCAATTCTCTCAGGCAAGAATGCGAGTCTATTCTTCGTTATCATACCTACTGCAAAAGGTCCTAGGCTAAACTTTTTTAGCGGGCTGTGAGTCAGGTGGTAGCGTGTTGCCAAACCTAGTTCAAAGCTTCTGCCGTAGGTCTCAACAAACCCGATAAAACTCTCTGACCACTCAGGCGCATCGCTATCGTCATAAAGGTGTTCTTTCACCGCCATCTGCTTCAAGGTGTACATGATGTCGGTGATGGGGATTTCCTTGGGGCAGCGCACGGTGCAGTAGTAGCAGGAGACACAATACCAGGGGGTATTGCTCTTGAGCACTTCGTCTCTGAAACCAGCGTCGATCATGGCGAAGAGTTGGCGTGGTGAGTAGTCCATATCCGGCCCGGAGGGGCAGGAGCCGCCGCAAGTGCCACACTGAAGGCAGATTCTTAAATTCTCACCGCCTGGTGTGGCGTTAATCACTTCGGTTTGGAAAGAGCTGGAGGATCCGTTCGTGGGCACTTCTGGCATGCTATTACCTCCCGGTTGCTTGGGTATTGATGAGTCCTAAAACTCACTGAATAACCTGTGTCGGGCTGCGGGGTGAGAGACCCTCGCGATCGCGACGAAGAAGGTGTGAAATACTACTAATAAAGTATGTGATTTTTCTCACAAATTATATAAGTGACAGAAAGCGCACGCAAATTGGATGAAAGTCAAGCACGAGAGAGTGGAACACAAAGTAAGTTACAAAACTGCATTAAGCGCGCAAGAAAAGAGACACGTCAACTAATGGAGATAAGCTTAGTTTATGAATGGATCACCTACATAATACCCATGTTCGAGCACAATGTCTTTGATAAAAGTTAAACCGGGCATCGCGAGTTTAGGAACAAGTCGTCTCCTCCAAGGACAATAGTTATAGTTGGCAGTCGAGATTGTGAAATATGTCGCTTGCCTTTAACAGGATTGCAAAGCACACTTAGGTTCAAGTCGTTTGCAAGAAAGTCCACAAGCCGCTACCTAATTAGGAGGTTGATCTCATGGTCCTGAAACCAAAACGTCCAGTCCCCTCGGACATCGACATCGCACAGGAGGCAGATTTAAGACCCATATTGGAGATCGCAGAGAAGATCGGGTTGGAGATGGACGACCTTGATCTCTATGGCCAATATAAAGCGAAAGTCCATCTCGACGTACTTAAGAAGCTGGCTGATCGTCCCCAGGGAAAATATATTGACGTCACTGCCATCACACCGACGCCGCTTGGTGAAGGGAAGACCACAACGACTCTTGGTCTTACTCAGGCGATGGGCACACATCTGGGGAAGAATGTGATGTGCTGCATTCGCCAGCCGAGCATGGGCCCAACCTTTAACATCAAGGGTGGGGCGGCAGGAGGGGGCTACAGCCAGATAATCCCCATGGAGGATTTCAACCTCCACCTCACCGGCGACATCCATGCGATCACCGTCGCGCATAACCTGGTCGCTGCAGCGCTTGATACTCGTATGTATCATGAGAGCCGGCAATCGGATGAAGCACTCAAGCGTCGAGGTGTAACACGCATCGATTTCGACGTTGATTCGATCACCTGGAATCGCGTCGTTGATGTATGCGATCGAAGCCTGCGCGAGATCAAGGTAGGTTTTAATGACGACAAACTGAAAGATGGCTCGCCCAGCCCGGTCTTTGCGAGATCGACCGGTTATGATATCTCGGTAGCGTCGGAACTGATGGCGATCCTCGCCCTGGCAACGAGCTTGGCCGATTTACGCGAGCGAGTAGGAAAGGCTGTCGTCGGATTGAATAAGAAGGGCGATCCAGTCACGCTTGAGGATCTTGGTGTAGCCGGTGCCGTTACGGTCCTACTGAAGGACGCGCTCATGCCAAACCTCATGCAGACGATCGAGGGTCAACCGGCATTGGTGCACGCAGGACCCTTCGCGAACATCGCCCATGGCAATTCATCCATCATCGCCGATCAAATCGCGCTTAAGGTTGCAGACTACGTCGTCACCGAGAGCGGTTTCGGCGCCGATATCGGCATGGAGAAGTTCTTCGATATCAAGTGCCGCTACTCAGGCTTGATCCCGAATGCAGTTGTGTTGGTGGCGACTGTGCGCGCTCTGAAGATGCATGGCGGCGGACCAAAAGTGTCCCCCGGTGCACCTCTGGACGAGGCGTATACCTCGGAGAACCTTGAACTGCTCGAAGCCGGCCTGCCGAATCTCGGCTTCCACATCAAGAACGCCATTCGCTTCGGCATCCCGGTTGTCGTCTGTGTTAACGGCTTCAAGGATGACACCGACGCCGAAATGGAGATGGTGCGTAAATACTCCGAGGAACAAGGTGCGTTTGCGGCTGTCAACAGCACGCATTGGGCCGATGGCGGCGCGGGCTCTGTGGAATTCGCCCAAGCAGTCGTCGATGCCTGCGAGCAGCCAAGCGACTTCAAATTCCTCTACCCGCTGGATTGGCCGATCAAGAAAAAGATCGAGTTCATATGCAAAGAGTTCTACGGCGCGGATGGGGTAACCTATGAACCGTTAGCTGAGGAGCAGATTGCGACTTACGAGAAAGCGGGTTTCGGGGGTCTGCCGATGTGCATGGCGAAAACGCATCTCAGCTTGAGCCATGACCCGTTGTTGAAAGGTGTGCCCACCGGCTTCACGGTGCCAATCCGCGAGGTGCGCGCGAGCGTAGGCGCGGGATTCATCTACCCGATTCTGGGAAAGATGAGCACGATGCCCGGTCTGGCCACGCATGCCGCGTTCATGAATATCGACCTGGATCTGGAAACAGGCAAGATCACCGGCTTGTTCTAACACTTGCCGTTAATGCAAATGAAAGAGGGGCTGCCCTTTTAGGGCAGCTCTTCTCCTTAATATAGTTGAGACTATCATCCAGATCACGAATTGAAAGAAGTGACTAATGAACACAAATTGGAAACTCCTCATCCCTACAGCATTGATCTTCAGTCTCCTTGCCGGATGCGCGACCACGGTTGAAGAACCCGCCGCCGAAAATAAACCCCCGACTGCCACAAGCGAAATGCAGGAAGAAGACCTGCCAACGACCACCCCGCAGTCCACAGAGGACATCTTCCAAGATCCGCTCAGCGGGAGGATACCCGTTATCTTCTCCCATGGCGGCGCTCCTTGTGATATTGGGGGGATGGTTTATCTCAACAAACATCCAAATGTTGATTTGATAGGATTGGTACTCAGTAGAGGTGAAATTCACCCAGAAATCGCGGTGGATCTTTGGCCCGTATTTCTCTATGATGTCTTGAATTCCAAGGACACCGCCATCGCGCTGGGGACAGACGCACGTATGGACCCAAACTCACATGAGTTCCCCGAAGCCTGGAGAAAATCCGCTGACAATTTTTGGGGTTTGACCTTACCGGCTCAGGTGACTGAATTTGAACCAGCTCTCGGGCCTGAATTGATCATTGAACTGGTGAATGACTCCCCTGACAAAGTAACCCTAGTTGCAATGGCATCCATGATTGATATCGCCCTGGCACTGCAGGAGGATCCGGGCATTATCGACAACATCTCCCATGTCGTCATTATGGGCGGAGCCTTCAATATGCGCGGTAATTTAGATGAAGGTCCTGACGCAACCAGTAATGAAGCTGCAGAGTGGAATATGTATATAGACTCCCAGGCTGCCAAGTACGTCTTTAATTCAGGGGTTCCCGTGTCCATTATCCCGCTGGATGCCATCCAGTATTATGTCCAGCCCGATGATCTTAAATCAATACAAACTATTGATGACCCTGGCGTGAAATATGTTTCCGAGATGTGGGGTAAACAATTCGGCTGGGCGGATGGAGGATTCTTTATCTGGGATACGATAACCATTACTGCGGTCACGAACCCGGAAAATTTCGTTTGGATCTATGATGGCGTTGATGTGATAACGGAACCGGGCGATTTCCAGGGCCAGACTATCGCGCTCAATAATGGGGCACAGCATACGCGCTTTGCGACGGACGCTGACTACGAGGCGATTCTAAACCAACTTTTTAAGATATTCCGCGGAGAAACCACCTTTGCGCCTCCCACTGGTGAGGAGTCGGATATTTCCCTAACCGAACTAGCCGGCACCTGGGAAGGGTTTACGGGAGATTACCATATCACCTTTTACTTGGAACCAGAATGTGTATTGAACGAAAAATGCGGGACTTTTGAAATCCCAGATTTTTCTCTTACCGGTGACATTACCTTTGTTGATGTGGATGGTAATGTGGTTGAATTCAAAGCGACAAATATGTCCTCGGGACAACCAGGTAATGAATATGAATACCTGCAGCTTTTAGACGATGGCAAATTATTGTATTCCACAACAGGTTCAGGAGGGACCATCGAGGCTATCCTTGAAAGGAAATAGTTTTCCCGAAGGTTTGTGTTTTTTCTATGGATAAAGTCACTCGGGAATATGCCGATTGATCATCCATCCGGCAAGCTTCCACCCTTCACCAACCCGGAGGCCATACGCGGCATCGCTCAGGCTAAACCCCATGAAGCATCTCGTTCTTTGAATTGACGGGTGTTGCTTGCCAGGAACGAGATTCTTCGTCGCTTTGCTCCTCAGACATTGGCCACGGCACTCTCATTATTAAGTTTTGGATCGCATGCTTTTCCGTGGAGGATTATCCACCGCCAGACTCAGAAAAAGCGCGGTCAGGGGTAAATATTCGTTATGCGCTCGACATATTCAATGGAGCCGCTGCAAGCCTCCAAGTCGGAAAGCGCTTG
>JAIWHF010000109.1:0-8369 GCA_048629905.1 Methanosarcinales archaeon | reverse complement strand
AGTACGTGTAATCGGCAGTGAGGCTGAATGGTGGTAGCTCGACACTCATACCGCTCAGACCAGTATCTGGTAAGCCGTCCTCATCGAGGTCCCAGGTGTAGAAATAGGGTTCTTCCCCATCAACGACCACAGCTTCGAATTCGATCGAAGCCTCTCCCCCGTCGATGGTCAAGAGCGGCGGGGAGGGGGTGCTGCCCAGGGTAACGGTGGGCCCATCGATGGTGACTGTGCCTTCCGCTTCTCCAAGGATGTTGCCGTTGTCGGAGACAATGAGTTTCCAATTGAAATCGCCTCCGTGGGGATAGAGGTGATTCACTTTGAACGACCCGGCGGGCTGGTCGATGGCATTGAAAACCTCAGTGTCGCCGAATTCGAGCCTGACCGTGTAGGGTCCAAAGCCCTCCGGGAGGTCGATGTCAAAGTCAACGTTGTCGCAATTCACGGTCGTCGTCACGTCGATGGGTAGCACAGCATCAGCGAAGGCGGCAACAGGCGCACCCAGCAAGAGCATAAGAACGATTACCGCTTGAAAGATCTTTTTACCAGTCATTTCTGCAATCTCCTTTGCGATCAGAGCGGATCGCTGTTGATAAGAGCATAAATGGCCGCTGGCGTTTCGCCAGTGGCTGTTCCTACTATGGATAACGGATAATCTGGCTTGATGTTACAGGGGCGTGGTGGTACTCAGGTATATGTGGAAACCCCGTGGTACTAGCTGGCTCAGCGTTTCCAATGGGGAGATGGGATTTGATGGTGAGCAGGAGCGATGAAATTGTGCATTATTTCTGTTTACCCTTATTGAGGACACAGGAGCCATCGCCAAGCAAGAAGATGTAATGGCGCATAAAAAAACTAACTTATGACGGATCGGAGAATTTAGAAAGACTTACCCAGCAAGCAGTATCCCCACTAACCCCACCAGGATGGGGACCGGTAGGCCGAGGCTGAGTCGAATCACGGTGAAGCGCCAGCCCATAAAAGGGAGCTCGAAGGACACGGTTAGCAAGGCGATGGCCGCCCAGGAGGTGATCATCGCCAGCGTCGGTCCCAGTCCGGCACCGGATTGGAAGAGGACGGCGATGAGAGGAAAGACCACGTACGGCCCGCCGGGGAGGAATACACCGGCGGCTGTCCCGATCAGAACGCCTTGCAGCCCTGTTCCGGGACCGATCCAGTTTTGGACCAGGGACTGAGGTTCGAGGGCGTTTACGTAGCCGACGATGATGAAGGCGACAATCAGCAGCGGCAATGTGCGCTTTAATGTTTCCCACCCGACCTGCGCTCCCTTTACATGGCTGCCGTCGTGGCGGCGCCAGGCGACAATTAGAAGGCCAAGCGCGATCAAGATCAGGATGACGGTGGACTCGATCACTGGACGGCCTCACGGATGCGCTCGATGGTGTTCCCGAACAGGATTTCGGCGAGGTAGCCGAGCAGCGGTGGGAAAATCAACGTCAGGGCATAGCGCACGAGCGTCAGGTGTGGTCCCAAGAGCGCGAATTCGTAGGGAAGGCGCGATATCGACCAAAGATTTTTGGCGGTGACGAAGGCCACCAACACCCCCAAGCCTGCGCCCGATTGCAGTAGGCTGCCTGCTATCGGGTAATACACGTAAGGCCCGCCGGGGATCAATGCTCCGCCGATGCAGCCAATCAGGATGCCGCGCCAGCCCGCACTGGACGCGAGCCAGCGCTCCACCAGCTCCTGCGAGATGAGAACGTTCGTTAACCCTGCGGTCAAGAAAGCCGCGAGCAGCATCGGCGTGACCGACACGAGGGTTTGAAAGCCCTGGCGCAGCCCCTCCAGAGCGAGGTCCTGCCCACCCTTCCACCAGGCGACGCCCGCTAAGGTAATAGCCACACAGGTGAGGGTAATCAAAGTCCAATCGAGTGTAAGTTTTTTCATCGGCAGGAGTGAACGGGATTGTCTACGGAGATGACAATAATGGCAAACAGGCAGGAGGCTAAACCAAGGAAAGTCATCTTAGAAAGCGTTTGCCGACACAAGGATGATAATCAGGCGTATAGAGTCTGAACCGCATCAATCAGCGAATCGGCATCAGCAAGGTCGTTGTAGCCCTGGAAGGAAAAACGCATAAAAGACCGCTTATGCCATTGATGGACAAGGACCTCGATGTTGTGCTCCTCGCGCAATCGGCGTTGGATATTGTGATTGGGTTCTGGAAGCTCAACCGCAGCCATCTGCAACGCCCACCCCTGATATTGAGTCAACCTGGCGGTTCTGAAAATTTCAATCAGACGATCCCTCGTCTCCGCAGCAAGTTCAATGCAGCGACGGCGGACCTCATCCCATCGATATTTGTGTTGAAATTCGATCGCAGCAGGAACGGATAGGAAGGCCGCTATATCGCGCGTGCCCTGCCATTCGTGATAGTCGACGAACCGTGATGTTCCCGGTTGTTCGGCTCCCCAACCCCAGCTAACCACCAGAGGTTCGAGGGTATTCTTAATTTCTTGGCGAGCGTACAGGAAGGAGGCTCCCTTCGGTGCGCAGAGCCACTTATGGCAGGCGCCGGTGTAAAGGTCGGCGCCGAGCTCTGCCAGATGGAGAGGAATCTGACCCGGGGCGTGGGCGCCGTCGACAATGGTTAAGATTCCGGCCTCGCGCGCCAGCGCACAAATCTCCTTTACGGGAAATTTGATGGCCGTTGGACTGGTGATATGGCTGATGAAGATCACGCGGGTGTGATCGTTGACGCCGGACCAGAAATATTCAACAAAAGCTTCATCTTCTGGAATTGGCAGCGGGACTGCGCGCCTGACATAGCGTGCACCTCGCCGATTGCAGATAAAGCGCCAGGTCCGGTCCACAGCGCCGTATTCGTGGTCCGTAGTGAGGATCTCGTCACCCGTACCAAGCTTCAGGCTGCGCGCAATCATGTTGATTGCTGTTGTGGGGTTAGGGAAGTACACCAGGTCATCAGGGCCACAGCCGACGTATTTGGCCAGAACTGCGCGTGCCTCGGCCATTAATTCTGGCGCCCTTCGGTCGAGGAAATCCATCGGATTGCGCTCGAGTTGGAGCTGCCATTCCTGATAAGCCTGGAAGACAGGTCTTGGGCAAGCACCAAAGGAACCGTGATTTAAGTAGATTACGGCGGGGTCTAGAATGAAAAGTTCACGTAAACCCATGTAGGAACACCTTTCTTTGAATACAAATACTGTACTACTTTCGACCCTCAATTGCATCCCCTGTGCCCAGGGTGCTGTTGGTTATTGGCCACGCGATTCGACGGTATCACTGCTTAGTGACCATCTTCTCTGATCGTTAAAAAATCCAGTTATTGCGTCAGGATGTTGGTGTCACTCATTCTTCTCCAGCACCCGTACATGCGAATAGAAAGTTTGCCAGCGTGTCCCTTGCGAGAATCCAAAGTGAGGCGCAAATATTGGCGCCCCACAATGTTCATCTTAAAACTATTGAGATCAGCCGCTCACGGCAGGAAATTGTGCGGGTTTACTCGCCCCCAAACCTCACTGCGCATTTCGAAATGCAAGTGGGGGCCAGATGAGTTTCCGGTGACTCCCATCGTGCCGATTGCGCCGCCCTTGAAGACAGCTTGCCCGCAGCCGACGTTGATCGTATTGAGATGGGCATAGAGTGTCTGCCAGCCATTGCCGTGGTCGATCACAACCACGTAGCCATAGCCATAATTATTCCAACCCGAATAGACTACGACACCGTTATCGGAGGCGAAAATACCGTGTCCGATGGCGCCGCCAATGTCAATCGCTTCGTGGACGCCAGGAATGTAGGGGTATCCCGAGAGCCATCGTGAGGAAGTCGGCCAGTCGAACACGGCCGTCCCAATCGGACCGCTGGACACAGAGCCGCAGAATCCAGGTCCTAAGATGCTGGCCGCGGCCGGGTTGGAGCGAGTAATGGTGATCATCTGCCAGGTCGGTGCATCGCGGCGCCCACCGGTTATGAGGATGAGAGAGCCATCCTCGATGTCCGGATTGGCGAAGTCCACATCGAAGCCGATGTTGTTCCCGGGCCACTCGATGATCGCCTCCGGTTCGGCATGAAAAGAGCCCGCGACCTTTGAGATATTATCGCCCTCCGACCAGGAGTAGAGGACGCCATCGATGGGCGGGATATTGAGTTCCTGACCCGGCTTTAGCGTATGCGGATCTTGTTCGAGTGTGTACCAGTTCCCCCATAGGATAGACTCTGCTTTAAGACCATATTTTTCGGCGATGCCGAATAAGGTGTCGCCTTCCTGAACCAGATATGTAAGGATATCGAATCGTGGTCGGTCAGGGATGATCGTATGCAGATCGGCTTTACGGTAAATATCGCTGGTCTCTCCAGGGGGGTCGAAGGAAGGCAGTATTTCAGGATTTACCGTGCTTAAGGTATCTGGGGTTGCTTTCTCTACGGATGCGGTTTCGTCACCAGAGGCGGTACCAGGGGGAAGATTTTCTGGGGTTGACCCCGTTGAGCAGCTCGCCGCAAGAATGAGGAACACGATCACCAGGATGATGTTGATTCGGCTGGCGAAGGGGGTTTGGCGATTTAGTTCAGGGTAAACATCCCGCATGCGCATTTTCTGAAGGTCTCCGGCGCGTGATCATATCAGCGCGGAAGATCACGGTCAAGACGATGAGTAAACAACCGATCTCATCATATGGGAGCTGAGGGAGAGTAAGCTCCAAGCTTCATCAACACGTATTCATTAAACAGCGATCCAACTTGTGCACAAGAGACATCCGAACCTGCTCCCGAACGTGGCATTGTTCTTGCATGATTCTCGCATGAATTGATGACGACGGGCTGTATTAAGCGTCGAGAATCAAGCCGGGATCGCTATGCCAGGATTCCTATTGGGATAATCACATAGGTGACGCAAGATGTAGTGGCGGGTTTAATTAGGAGCCAAGTTGGCAAGGTAAGTATCCGAATGAAACATAGAATGACATACCGTGATGGTTTCATCATCCTATTTATTGGGTTATTGTTGGGCGCTTGTATGTCTCCTGATGTATCGGCGGCAGAGATGGTTAACCCTGAGACGAACGTCACGCCAACCGCGACGTTGGCAGTTAAGTCACAGGTAACTCCACAGAGCGCCGAAGGAGCCCGGCGGGAAGCCCCTATCCCCGCCGCACCGCGGCCTCTGGTATTCCCGACGACAGCTCCAGAACCCGAAGTGACATGGCGTCCCCCGCCGTACCCTGTCCCCTGGGCTGTACAACCGCAGGACCATTTTTTCTTTGGCCGGCCCATCCCTTCGGGGGAAGTCAATTGGCCGAACGCGCAATACCGATACGGCAGCACATTATTCGGTGCGGAGAGCATGCATACGGGGGTCGACATGGGGGCAGCGCGGGGCACACATGTATTGGCGGCTGGTTCTGGAGAGGTGGTCTGGGCCGGGTATGGCCTGTACCGCGGGCTTGAAGACCCTACGGACCCGTACGGCCTTGCAATAGCGGTCCGTCACGACTTCGGTTATGAGGGGCAGCAACTCTACACAGTATATGCCCACCTAGGGTCGATTTCGGTCTGGAGCGGGGAACGCGTGAGGACGGGAGATTTGCTGGGCACGGTAGGTGAAACAGGACACGCTACAGGTCCTCATCTTCATTTTGAAGTTCGACTGGGAGAGAATCGCTACTTCAGCACTCGCAATCCCGAGTTGTGGATGGTTCCTCCAGAGGGGTGGGGAGTCCTGGCGGGTCGAATAGAGAATTCATTTGGTGGAGATCTTCGCGAGCAGTTGGTCCAGATTCGATCTCTTGAGACTGACCAGCGCTGGAACGTATGGACCTATGCCGAGGGCACAGTACACCCGGATGATTATTACAACGAGAATTTTGTGATCAGCGACCTCCCCGCAGGCCCGTATGAGGTCAGAATTGATTTTGTGGGGCGGCCGTTCACGGCTCAATTCCTGCTCCTCCCCGGCAGGGTTAATTTTCTGACTTTCCACGGTAGAACCGGTTTCGTAATCGAGCCGACTCCTACCCCGGTAGACCTGACCCATCCCCCAAGCCCCTAGGCTTTAGAAGAAGAACTCAGCCCCTGTCCGGATATTTTTGCTGTGATAGACGTCGCTGTTGGCATATGACACCCGTCATATTGTCAGGGCGGCCTTTTGAGTTAATATAAGGGTATCCTAACTATTGGATTCCCTGTTTTAGGGATGCGCAGTTAATTGTTCAGGGGAAGTCACATGAAAGAGTTGCACAAATTTGCCGAGAGCGAAGAGATGTATTTAAAGACAATCGCCGAGATTTCTCGTCATGGGAATCTCGTTCCGGTTACAAATATCGCTGAGCAACTCAGTATCTCGACGGTTTCCGCGAGCGAGATGGTGCACAGGCTTCAGGACCGCGGTTTGCTCGAGCACACACCATACAAGGGTGTGCGGCTGACCGATGATGGTATGACACGGGCGGAAGGCATCCTGCGGCGCCACCGATTATGGGAATGTTTTCTGACGGAGCATCTCGGGCTTCCCTGGAAACAGGTCCATGATTTTGCATGCCAATTGGAGCATGTTAGTGAGGATGCGTTGACGGATGCGCTGGACAAGCACCTTGGCTTCCCTTCTTTTTGCCCACACGGTAACCCCATACCACCAGTGCAGGGTGCTCTCGAAGTTAGGGAGACGACACCGCTTTCTGATCTCGACGTCGGGCAGGAGGGAGTCGTCCTGTGTATCCGCGAGGAGGATGGCGAGATACTGGATTATCTTGATGCTCGTGCAGTCCGACCTGGCAGCCGCGTTCGCATCGAGGAGATCGCTCCATATGATGGACCGCGTTCGGTCTTGATGGATGGAGAGCAGCAGGTTCTGGGCCGAGAGGTGGCAGAGCATATCCTTATTGAGTTGGTGCACGACAACGAAACGGAGTGAGTGTTGAGCACAGAAACAGAACGTAAATATAGCAATAGGCCTCTCAGCGAAGTGCCGTCGGGTGGACGCGTGCGCATGGTTGGATTTGGGCGCCATTGTCGCCGGTCTCGGCGCTTGGCAGAATTGGGAATAAACCCGGGCACTGAGATCACGGTTATTCAGTCGGACCCAGGCCAACCGCTATTGCTGCGGGTGCGCGGATCACAGTTGGCGGTAGATCGCAGGGTGGCTCATCAATTATTTGTCACCCCGCTGGAGCCGATGCCTGAGTTTGCAAATTGGCGGAGGGGTTGGCGCCGCTGGGGGCGTGGGGGCGGACCCAGAGGTCGCGGATGGAGAAGCGGGCGATCTCGAAGGTGGAGAAAAAATTCAATCGATGACGTTGAACCGAAGCAATCCGGTAGAGACGAAGATGAGACGTAATACGGAGCTGACGATTGCTTTGGCGGGGAACCCGAATGCCGGAAAAACCACGGTATTTAATCGACTCACCGGTTCGCGGCAGCATACCGGGAACTGGCCCGGCAAAACGATCGAACGCAAAAGCGGTCGGTATAAACACGCGGGCATGTGGATAGAGGTCGTGGACCTTCCGGGGACGTACAGCCTGGCGGCGTATTCCGAAGAGGAGATTGTAGCGCGCGACTTTCTGCTTGAAGGGCAAGCAGACGTCGTTGTGGTCGTGGTAGATGCATCAAACCTGGAGCGGAACTTATATCTTGTAGTACAGATCCTTGAACTGCAGATTCCAGTTCTCATAGCTTTGAATATGACGGATATGGCGGAAACAATTGGTTTCGAGATTGACATCGACGATTTGTCAGAAGAATTAGGCGGTACCCCGGTGATCAGAATGGTAGCCGCTCGAGGAAAGGGCATTGAAGAATTAAAAGAGGAGATACTGCTTTATACGAAACAACAACCCAAAGAACGAACACCGGACCCGGTTGTATGACGAACCCCGACTCCAAAACTGCTTTTCAGATCGATTATGGTTCTGTGATCGAGCCTGAAATTGAGAACCTGAGAGCGCTCATCGAAGAGCGCTTCGTGCTCCCGAATCAAATTAAACCGCGTTGGCTCGCCGTAAAGGTGCTTGAAGGGGAGGTAGACCTTCTTGAGTATTTTCTCGGCGCTGAAGATGCCCGTGTTGTTCTGGCACAGGTTCATTCGATCCGGGAGCGGCTGGAGGCGCAGGTCCCCGAAGGGCTGGATATTGCCATTGCTGACAGGCGCTATGAGCGTGTGGGCAGGATCGTGGAACAGTCACTCACACGCCCAGAGGAACCTGTCCGCTCGCGCGCAGAGCGAGTAGACCGGGTTGTCACGCATCCGTGGCTGGGGATTCCGATATTTATGATAGTGATGTACCTGGTCTTCAGCCTGGTCGTTAACGTCTCGGAGCCGTACTTGGAGTGGATCGACGCGGTTGTTTCAGGACCGATTACAAACTGGGCAGGAGCCTTGCTTTCTTCAATTGGCG
>JAIWHF010000108.1:0-8424 GCA_048629905.1 Methanosarcinales archaeon | reverse complement strand
CGGCCCGCCGACCTTACGCATCCAACAAACACTAACCTCCCGCAGGTTCAAAACCTACGGGAGGTTTAACCCGCGACCGGAAGCAGAGCCTCCTCACTCCACAGAATTGAGACGCGTGTGAGGCAGCCCTCGATCGGTCAAACGAAAGATCTTGAGGTACCAGCTAGATTATGACGGGAAACGTATGAGCGATTAGGTCACGCATCTACAGGGTTTAGAGGAGTTCCATTGAGGCTTTCAACTCGTGTCTCATCCCGCACCCTGCGTCGAACTCGCAGGTTAAGGGCGAGGAGCCCGACTGCAGCCGCCAGGCCGACGAGCGCCATTCCGGCCGGGTTGTCTGTTCGGTCGGCGTTACTTTCAGCGAGGAGTGCGAGCAGGATGAAGAATGTCAGTGTGCCCGTCGCGAGCGCCAGTCGACCAACGTCCGACCATGCTCCTTCTCCAGAAGCCCAACGAAAGAGATGCAATACGCCAAGAGCCAGGAGGATAAGGAACCCGATGGTTAAAACAGGCGGAATGCCCAGTTCAGGAAGCGCCCAGCCACCGATGAAGTAAGCAATGATGGAGAGAAATCCGAACATTCCGATCCAAAGCGGACGCAAGCGAGGAGCCGGCTTGGGCGGCCCGAATCGCCTGGGCATCCGCCGGGCCAGGAAGTATAGACCAACCGTGGCGATGATCGCGAACAGGTAGGGAATAAATGGAGGGCGATAAGGTGCTAGGGCGAGAGCGCCGAAGATCACAACTGCCGCCAGGAGAATAGACAAGCCGATCACACCGCGTCGGCCGGTCCAGGGCTCATCCCGCCGATCGGCGTAGAGCAACTCTGTCAGCAGGATTGGAATGGCGATGCTCACCGTCGCATGGTAGAGTGTGAGGGAAACGCTCCAGACCCAATTCACACCAGCTAAGCGACCGTACGTGCCCAGGATCCCGAGATCCATCCAATTCGGGTCGAAGAAGGATTTAATCATTAACCCCTCTTCGATGATGCCGTAAGCTAAGCCGAGCGTCAGGATCGTTGGCCAACGCTTATCCCAACGCAGCGTGAGCTCGCGCGCCAGCACCGCTCCACTTCCATAAAGCGCAGGGAGGATGAGAAGCATAAAAGGATTGAAGAACTCCACCGGTGGAGCCGATCCGGAGAGTAGCTCACCGATCGCAGGAGCCAGGAAAAAGAGAAAGAGCGCAGGCGGTATTCGTCTCATGATTTAAGTCCTTTGGTTGTCACTAATACCACTTCGTATTAAAAGATACTCAAGTAGCAGGATAAATGTTGCAATTTATAAGGGTCTTAATCTATAAAGGGGACCCTGAGAGGGTTTAATAACGACGTGAAAACGGTATCCAGAGATATGTTACTCGCCTATCTGATGTTGTCTGTCGGGCTTATCGCCATTGGATTTTCGGCGATTTTCGTGTATCAAGCGGCTGTTCCCGGGACTGTGGCCAGCTTCTACCGTATGGCAATCCCAACCGTCATCCTCGCGGCTCCGGCCATTAAAAGACTCAGAGAGCGAAAGTGGTATGGACCGCCATTGCGCTGGGCTGTTTTGGGTGGCTTCGTTTTCGCGCTCGACTTATCCTTCTGGGCTTCCGGTGTGGTTATAAGCGGGGCAACTATTCCGACGCTGCTGGCAAACACCGCTCCAGTGTGGGTTGGGCTTGGAGCGCTGCTCTTCTTCCGCGAAGAGCTGCCACGGAAGTTCTGGTTTGGATTGGCGATTGCACTTCTCGGAACCGCGCTGGTCTTGGGGATGGAATCCTTGGGCGCTATTTCGTTCGATCTCGGTGCATTTTTGGGATTGATAGCCGGTATATTCTATGCAGCGTATTTCCTGATCACACAAATCGGTCGTAAATCGTTGGATGTGCTGTCTTATTTCTGGGTTTCAGGGGTGACCGCTACGGCCGCACTCTTCATCTTTAATCTTCTTCTCAGCCAACCCATGTTGGGCTTCCCCCCCAAGACCTATTTCAATCTCCTGGCTCTCGGCTTGATCAGCCAGGGAGTGGGTGTGTTGGCGATAAATTATGTACAAGGTCTCCTGCCGGCGACGATCGTCTCTACGACTTTGCTCGGACAACCCGTCGTGACAGCCCTGCTGGCGGGCCCTCTCCTGGGCGAAACGCTGCAGCCAGCGCAGATCGTGGGCGGAGCGGCGGTCTTGCTGGGTGTCTATATCGTCCACCACAGTCGAACGGGCGATCGATAAGTCAGAAATCTAACAGCACAATATCTGGTTGGTGGGGAAACGGGTATCAGGGGCTGTGGTCGCCGGACATGAGTAGATTGGCGATCAACCGATCGACCTTTCCCATCGGATAATTCTCCAAGTCGGGCAGCGCAACCCAGCACAGTTGATCATGATCCAGCGCCTGTGGCTCTCCGGATAGAATCAGGCACTGAAAAGCATGGACGTTGACTTTGAAATGGGTGTAGGCGTGAGGGAATACCCCCAACAGATTCCCGACTTGAACATCCACGCCTAATTCCTCCTGAATCTCTCGCCGCATGCAAGTCTCCATGCTCTCGCCCGGATCCTGTTTTCCCCCTGGAAATTCCCATAAACCGCCAAGTAGTTTTCCTTCCGGTCTGCGACCGAGAAGGACCGTATCTGCCCGTTGAATCACGGCTGCCGATACATGATAGAGGGGAACTCGTACGCCAGGTCTGGGGATGGGCCTTTCGAGCTGGGTGCCGCGAGCGTAGGCGAGACAGTCCTGCATGAGCGGGCATAAGCCGCACTGAGGTTTTCGTGGTGTGCAGATCGTTGCCCCCAGATCCATCAGCGCTTGATTGAACTCCCCAGCCTGCCCGGATGGCATCGCTTTATCAGCCCACTCGTAAATAAGGAGTTCGCCCTGCCGCCGGCGCGGGTCGACCTCCAGATCGATGAGTCTGGCGATGACGCGCCGCAAGTTGCCATCTAATGCGAGAACGTCGAGATTGAAGGCCAATGCGCCGATGGCTGCGGCGGTGTAGGCGCCCACTCCCGGCAAGCGCTCGAGGTCAGCGAGCTGGTCAGGGATAGCAGCGTGGAATTCATCCAGAATCATGAGAGCAGCTTTGCGCAGATTATGGGCGCGCCGGTAGTAGCCAAGGCCTTCCCAAAGGGAGAGCACCTGGTCTGTAGTGGCGCGGGCCAGGGTTTGGATATTCGGAAATTGTTCCATCCAGCGGGCATAGTAGGGGATGACCGTCTCTACACGAGTCTGCTGTAGCATGACCTCTGAGATCCATATCGCGTAAGGATCTTTGGATCGACGCCAGGGGAGGTCGCGGCCATGAACACGGTACCAACCCAGAAGTTTTTCGTGTAGAGTTACGTTCATGCGCTGAATTGTACTGGTCTGCTGGGTTAGGGGACAAGTGAAGCATGCCGCCTGCTGAATGTGCCGTGCCCTATCTAGCGATTCGATTCGGTGTTTCTTCAAATCGCCAGGAGAAGACACCACCCAGGATGTGAGCGGCGGAACCAGGAGTTGTGTATATGCCAACGTATGATGATGCTCTCGAAGCATACCTGCGAGAAAACTTCGCGATCGAAGACGATGTGTTGACAACTATTCGTGAGAACATCGCCGCCAGCGGGCTTCCACAAATGTCTATCAACCCGGAGGACGGACGCTTTCTCGAATTCATCGTGGCGGCATCCGGTGCGCGCCTGGCCTTGGAGATCGGAACCCTCGGCGGTTATAGCGGGACGTGGATCGCAAGAGGGCTGCCCGACGATGGCCACTTGATCACGATTGAGTTAAATCCTGAACATGCATCAGTCGCGGCTAATAATTTTCGACTTGCAGGGCTTGCGGAGCGCGTGGATATTCGCGTGGGGGACGCCCATCAGATGCTTCCCGAATTGAGCACAGAGGGTCCATTTGATTTTATCTTCATCGATGCCGAAAAAATGGGCTACCCGGCGTATCTAGACTGGGCGCTTGAGAACCTTCTACCGGGCGGTATCGTCGCGGGTCACAACGCGTTCGGGCATGGTGATGTTGTCAATGCGGCGGACACAAGTGAGCGAACCGAAGCGCTGCGGGCGTTCAACCGTCGCCTTGCTGAAGACCCACGAATGGTCAGCCTGATCTTCCCCGCCGGGGATGGGATGGCGGTCGCGGTAAGAAGAAGGTAAGAGCAATGCCCTTCTTCTACGCTGCGAATCAAGGACTTGATTTTATTTTATTCCGGCTGGATTTCGATCAGGACGGCCCTAACAATGATGCGGCGCAGATATTGATCCGTGGTTTCGTCATACGCATCGCAGGTGATGAGCGTCAGCCAATCCGTCTCCTCATGACTTAAAGCCGAGAGATCGTTAGGATGCGTCGACCAAACATAGGTCACATGATATTCATACTGTAATCCGTTGGCGTGAAGCACGATTCGATCGGCCCATGCCAGCTTCCCCAGATCGGCAAAAGGTCCGGGTAGGCCGTTCGGCAAGACGACATGGGCTGTTAATGCGGTGTTGCCCGGCCATGATGGGTATGCAGTCCCCTCTAAATAACCGACGTGGTCCCACAACCAGGTTAGGTCCCAACCCTGATCGCCGGTCGAAACCCCGACGATACTAGCGTTGATTTTCAGGGCGGGTATTTCCAACCACATCTCACCGAGATTTCTGTAACTCAGGTCTGATGGTTGGTGTGGAATGTCGGAGGGGCGTCCGGGAGCAAAGCCGGTCGCGGGCAGGGCAGGTGTCCCCACCGTGATACTGGCGATTACCTGGTACACATCCACAGGAGTGGCGGGATCGTAGCGCCTCTCGGTCGCCAGGGCGTTGTAGCTTGAGAGTGAGAACGGCGCTGAGACGTTATCCTCAGGCAGGCTGGTCCACTCGAGCGAAACCTCGTTCGTAACTCGAGACCCCGCGGGAAGATTGATCAGCACCGCATCGAATTGAACGGTGCTTGTATCTGCTTGATCGAACGCATCCCAGGTTGCTGTAATCACCCCCAATGATTCGGTACATATACCAGAGCTGCAGCTGAGTGTGCCGGGTTGGTAAATTAACTCGGGGGGCAGGGTATCCGTTAAGACAAGATCGAAGGCCTCAGCGTCAGTCGATGGCGCATGAGTGACGTTCAGCGTGAAGGTGATAGGTGTCCCGGGGGGAACGATGCGCGGCGAAGCGCTTTTGGTGAGCGCAAGTGTCGGCTCGACAATTGTTACCGCTGAAGCGGCCTGTTGAAGATCGCCTCCGATCCACGTCCAGCGAACCGCATTGTTGAGCGAGTCCCCACGCACATTGCCCGCGTTATTGAGCGTCACCGCCTGGTATACAAGTGTAAGAGTGGCATCGCCCGGGCCTGGGTTCGTGAGCGTACCCAGGTCAAAGATAACCCGACGGCCCTGGTCGGCCGGATCTGAGCTGCCGGGGGGTTCTTCGTTGACAGACGGGGCCGCGCATGCGGCGGCGAATCCCCCGGGAAGATCGGTTGTTAATGCCGGGGATGGAGATATCGACAAACAATCTACGAATGCCAGTCCGAGGTCGAGCACATCTGTCAGAAGAGAGGACGGCGCTGTGCCGACAGGTAATGTGAGAATGACTTCATAGGTAAGGATCTCGCCGATGGCTACATCCGAACCACCGGTATGAGGCTGGCCGGTGCTGTCGAGTGTTTTGAGCAGGTCTGAGTCGGGCAGTGTGGCCAGGTTGTCGGTGTCCGTCGCGGTGTTATTGCTCGGATCCCAATCAGGACCATGAGAGTTGTCATCGCCGATGATGACGGTATTGACGATCGATGTGACCCCGGCCGGGTCATTTATCACTACGATGAAGTTGACTGACCCACTGTCGCCGATCATTAGATCCCCGGCAGCATAGGTACAAGCGGTGCCCGCGGGGGCGCCTGATGTACAGGACCAGCCACCCGCTCCGGAGGGTCCGGAGAAGGTTGTGCCATCCGGCACGGTTTCGGAGAGCTCGACGTTATACGCATCCGCGGAGCCGACATTGCCGTAATCAATCACGTAGGTCAACACCTGGCCCGGCGAGACAATGCTCAGGCCGTCATCCTTGGTGACGGCAAGGTCAATGACGATGATCTCGACCGATGCCGAGTCGGTCAGTGTGCCCGTGCCATAGTCGACCAGGGCGTCATTGACCAGGAGGTCACCATCCTGGATAGAGGGGTGATTCTCAACTAGAGCGACCACCTCGACGGTAAGGCGATCGTCGTCATCCTGCACGCCATCGGGGGTGTTGAGTAAGTTGCCAAAGTTAAACACGACCCGATCGTCGTAGGTGTCACCATCGCTGTCGCTAACCACACCCGGATCCCCCACCGCTAAGGTTGAACCCGAGATGTCGGCGCCAATGGCGATGACCTGCGAGCTTACGACGCTGAGAATACCCTCGTCCGGCGGGACGGTGGGCAGGTAGTCGGTGATCGTTATGGGTGCGCTGCCCTCCGGAAGAGTCACTGTTATACCGAAAGTAACCGTTTCCCCGATGACAAGATCAACGATGGCCGGGTTGTGCTGGCCGCTGCCGGTCGTGTCCAGGGATGTGCTCAGGACGGATTTTGTGATGGCGGGATCGATCAGCGTAAGGCTCACATTGGCGATGTCAACATAATCATTCAATCCGCCAGCGCCATCCTGACCCGTGCGCTCACCCGTCGGCGCCCCCGGCACCCCGGGAGTGTTCGAGCCGGTGGGGTTGCTCGCTGTGCCGTTCGTGCCCGGCAAGCTTGTGTAGGTGAGAGCGACGCTATTGTCGATCGTGCCGCCAATGGGGGCGTCATCGACCACAATCGTTGTTAAGCGAATCGTAGCAGTGCCGCCCGGGTTAAGGCAGGTCAGCGATCCGGAGACGACCTGTCCGACTGCGCCGCCGCTGAAACTAGGTGTCACCGACCCACAATCCCCGCCAGTCACACTGACCAGCTGGATGTCTTGGTAGACAAGGTTGGCGTCGAGCGTGTCGTTGAGCGCCAGGTCAAAGGCCGCCACAGCACGGGCTCCACTGGAACTGTTCGTGAAAGTGAATAGATACTCAACTGTATCGCCGGCATCCGAGGGTGCCAGCGACAGGGTTTTGGAGAGATTCGTGATCAAAGGTTCGGCGATTTGTACAGAGATAAACGAGGAGTACGAGCTAATGATCTCGCTGGCACCCGAACCGACGCGGGAGCGGAAGCGGTTGGTCAGGGTGGACGTGGTAGTGGCCCCGCTTGCATTGTCATAGGCCTGGCTGCCGAAGGCGTTTTCGACCAGGGCGTTGAATTCGACGACAACGAACTCCTGATCGATATCACGATCGTTATTCACCAGGTCACCAAACCAGAAATAGACATCAGAGCCGCTGTTGTATATGTCAGCGTTGGGGTCTGTGGGGCTGCTCGAGATGGCGGTATCCGGAAGTGCGAAGGTCGGGACGATCGCTCCTACATTAGCTTCACTACCGGTGACATACAGTGATGGGTTTGCCAGTGGGTCGAAGTCTGAGGAGACAATGCCGGCATCGTTCGATACCAGCGTGGCCATGGCGGTACCATCATCGATGAACCGTAAACCACTTAGGGGGTCGTCCTGCAGACGGAAGTTCAAGGCCGTGCCCTCGGCAATATGGTAGACCAATCGGTAGCGAACGATCTCGCCGATGACGACTCGCTCGTATCCACTAACGAAACCGGTATGGGATTCAGATGTAGACACGATCGATTTCGTTGGGCTGCCGGTGATGTTTACGCTGCCCTCGCCGATCGCGATGTAGTCATTAACCCCGCCGATGCCGGTGCGTTCGACGGATGCGGGATTGTGGAGCGATCGAGGCGTGGATTCGTCACCGGGCAGGTCCGTCCATGTTAAGGTGGCGGAGTTCGTGATCACTTGTCCGGGGCTGACAGATGCGTCCAGGGTTACGTCGAACGTGAAGACGCTGGCGCTGCCGAGTGGGAAGCCCGTGAGCTGCGTCCATGCAGCTGTAAGGGTATTGCCGACAAAGGTGCATGTATCCGGAGTGAGGCTTCCCCCCGTGCAATCGAGGCTGCCACCGACATAGGTCATGCCGCCGGGCAGGGTGTCGTCGAGGAAAAGTTCGAAGGAATCGGCGTTGCTGACCGCAGCATCTATGACGATTTCCTGGTCGTGCTCTACGGTCATTATGAATGAAATCGTATCCCCGGCGTCGCCTTGATTGGGCGAGGGCACTTTGCTTACGAGCAACTTGGGTTCGATCACCGTAATGACTGGTGCGCTCTCGGCAGGGAGACTTCCACCCGTCCATGAGAGGACTGCGCTGTTGCTTATCGTTGTGCCATCCTGGTTGCTGGCGACGTTGACGACAACGGCTCTATACACAATATCGATTGTCTCAACAGCATCGGTGTGATTGGTGTTGTCGATGTCCCCCAAGTCGAAGGTCAGTAGGTTTCCAGTTCCACCATTTGCACTGCCAATCGTTG
>JAIWHF010000107.1:0-8551 GCA_048629905.1 Methanosarcinales archaeon | reverse complement strand
CTTCCTCGAGGCGATTGAGCGCGGTTATCGTTTTACGATTGACAACCCCGACCAAGCAGCAGACATCCTGCTTGATGCCGTCCCCGAGCTGAACGAGGACCTCGTTCACAGAAGCCAATCCTGGCTATCTCCCCGCTATCAAGCTGACGCCTCTCGCTGGGGAGAGCAGGACCTCCAGGTCTGGCAAGCATATTCTGCGTGGATGGTTGAGAATGGGATCCTCGCCGAATCTATTCAAGCCGAAGATGCCTTCACCAACGAATTCCTTCCAGGGAGCCAGTGATCCGGTGCGAAAGTTAAGCGTCGAACTCCGCGGGGTTAGCAAGACCTTCCGCGCAGATGGTCAATCGGTTAGGTCTCTTGATGATATTACTTTGCGCATCGAGGAGGGCGAGTTTCTCACGCTGATCGGCCCCTCGGGGTGCGGGAAGAGTACACTTTTTAACCTAATCGTGGGGTTGTTAGAACCCGACGAGGGGGATATTTATCTCGAAGGGGAAATCTGCCACGAGCGAATCGGTCGCGTAAGCTACATGCCTCAGCGCGATCTTCTGCTCCCATGGCGGAACATCCTTGACAACGTGATCATCCCCCTTGAGCTCGCCGGGGTGCCGCGGGACGAAGCGCGCGCCCGTGCGCAGTCTATGCTGCCCCTTTTCGGGTTGGAGGATTTCGCGAACCGTTACCCCAGCGCTCTCTCAGGTGGTATGCGCCAGCGGGCCGCACTGCAGCGCACGATGCTCGCTGAGAAAAAGATCCTGCTCTTAGATGAGCCGTTTGGAGCCCTGGATGCGCTCACCCGCCGTGAGCTTCAAGGCTGGTTGCTCGAGGTTTGGCGTCGGTTCGATCAAACCGTCATTTTTATCACACATGATGTTGAGGAAGCCATTTACCTTGGCGATCGCGTGGCAGTGATGAGCCCTCGCCCGGGTCGGATTGTCAAGACAGTCGATGTCCCTTTGCCCCGCCCGCGGCGGCAAGCGATGATCACCGAACCGATCTTCTCCTCACTCCTCGCCGAGCTTCTCGAAGCGCTCGGGGTAACGATCTAACCCCGTTCGTGGGGCGCGCATAAATAAAGGCTGAATGATGAGCAGCGCTATAACAGTTCACAAACTCAATGAGCAAGGTGTTGAGATCTTCCGCTATAGCGGCAGCCTTGTTGAGGAAAAGGGAACCAGTCTCACGCTCGAAGCACGCTTCGAACGTGCTGATGTTCAATTCTTTGAGTTAACGTTTCGGGAGGGCGATCGCTTTATCGAAACCTACTATACCAATCGCTGGTTTAATATCTTCGAGATCCACGACGCCGATGATGACCACATCAAAGGCTGGTACTGCAACATCACCCGTCCGGCTCGAATCGAGCAGGGGCACATCTACGCGGAAGACCTGGCGCTCGATTTGCTTGTAACCCCGGACGGGCGCGTACGCGTGTTGGATGAAGATGAGTTCGAGGAGATTGATCTCGGCGAGTCCGATCGCAAGAACGCCCTATCGGCGCTCGAGGAACTTAAGCAATGGGTCAAGGCGCGCAAAGAGCCATTCTCCAAACTCGCGGCGGAGAATCGCCCTGCTATGTGACCTGACTCTAAACACCAGCAATTAATATTCTGTTGAAGAGAAGCGCGCTGATCCTCAGAGCGCTTCTTGGGCATTCGCTCGACGCCACAGAAGCCAGACGATATACGCCGTAACCACAATTATTATCGAGGCGATGAGCACCGGTACCACGAAGGCCAGGATGGAGATGACCAGCGCGGTTACATCCTCGGCCATACTGACGGGTACATTGCCGATGCCTCCCGTCGTAGCGGTGACCGCCGGGCGAACAACAGCGGATTTAGCCGCATGCACACTGCCGGCGATGAACAGCCCGGCAACAATACTCAAGATAGGGCTGACATCTGTGATCACATTGGCACTCACGGCAAAAGCGAAGGCGCCGGCAACAGGCCGCACGAAGGTCTGAATGGCATCATTGGCGTGGTTCACCGCCGGGATTTTATCCGCAAAGAACTCAACCACGCTGAGAACCACCAGGATGCCTATCACCCACCAACTGGTGAGCGCATCCCAGGGAGGGGTGAGCGTCAGCAAATCTGTAAACCGGGCGACCAGCGCCATAATTAATAGGGGTATGTACGCGTTAAGGCCGGCGCTTGCGGCCAGTCCAAATGCAGCGAAAACACCGCTTAAGGGGTCCATTTTCTTCTCCTCTACAAGTGGAACCCGCCCCAGGTTCCGGTCAAAGTATAACGCAACAGGTCGATCAACCCAATCTGAAGAAGGCCGAGCATAAATCCTGCGGCAAGCGGGACGATCAGATCACGCCACCTACTTGCTTTCTGTGTACGGCGTAGAAGTGGGATCGTGATCAACGTGTACGCCAGCGTAAGAAGCAGCAGAACCCCGAGGCTGCTTAATAGAGCCAAAGGATAAAGCAGAAGCGGGTTCTCGCTCAACACCGCCAGGTCAACAACACCGACAAGAGTGAGCAGCACGAGCAGTTCGCACGGCGAGCGCAAGATCCGCTCTGACTTCCAGTCTTTCCACGCGTACTGGCTGAATACGGGGTAGACAAACGTCACGAGCGCAATCCCTATCAGGCTGCCGGTGATTAAACGCAGGGTGTTGTGAGGTGTGTAGAGCTGCATTGCCGAGGGGAGCATCGACAAAAAGGAATTAGCCCCGTCCACAACCCAGGTCAACCCCAGCCCGATGACTGCTACCAGCACCCCTCTGCTCGGATACAGGCTGGCTTTCGTACGCCGGAGCGCGTAATAAGCAAAAGCGACCAAGGCCCCCAGAAACATCCCTGTGCAGCGTGCACAGAGCGGAAGCGGCCGTGCTCCCAAATGGAAGGAGCGCAGGTCGATCCGGTGGCACACCGCATAACCGATGGCATCCGCCTTTCCCAGGAGGCCATCCGGTGTGTAGTACAACCACAGCCCTACCACGAGCGCCGTTAGGACGAATACAATCGCGTTCGCCAGGCGTCTATGCCGTAAGCTCTGGGTAGAAGGTTCACTTTCGCTGGTCACGCGGTGATTATAATCTAGCTCGGGTGGGGTTGAGTGTCCCGTGGGACATCACTCCGGCTGAACCATCTTCTTGACGGGCAAAAACAGGGACGGTTATAATCACTGCACGTTCCTCGGTAGCTCAATCGGCAGAGCAACCGGCTGTTAACCGGTAGGTTAGTGGTTCGAGTCCACTCCGAGGAGCCTTTGATCACTTCGCAAATGCGCATCCTGGCTAAAGGATGCGCACGTATTTAACCACCTAGAGCCGACCTCTTGCGAATGCTTTGGCTCACACCAATCGAATAAAAACCCTGACCTAACTCAAGGCCTCTACTAACGGTTCTTGAATTCTTGCTCGCCCGCAATGCTTGATAAATAGGGTTTCCTGGACGGATCCCTTGATCTATTCCTGGGTGGAGGAGCCAGCCGGAGATGGTGGAATCTGCAAGAACTCTTCGAGTACGTTGAGCAGATGGTGTGTCGAAGAGTCTATTCGATCATATTTCCGCGTGGATAGATATTCTTGAATCACGGGAAGGTCGAGACGCCCAGATAAGACTTGTTCGGGTTCGTATTCCACCAGGATTTCTAAGATTTGATCCTCCGTAAGAACTCCGGCTGCAATCCGTTTCTTCGATAGGACAGCCAGGTAGGGTGGTACAGGCAGCTGTGTGCGGAATGCAAACATCGGCCGATCTGTGTATACCCAATTTGTTAGAGGAGCATATTCCTCCATCAAAGCTAAGATTTCTTCTTCCTCACTAATCTCTACCGGTCGAGCGCGGAGGTTCGGAAGCTTAAGATCGAGTTGCTGGACAGCAGGCGGCAAGCTTGTTGCCATGAATATCACAGCCAGGACCCAGATAAAAACACCGATCGCGATTCCTAATCCATTTCTTAGCTGAAGGCTCTTCTGTAACCAGGATAATCCTTCTCCGATGGCAACGGCAGCTAGAATCGCGGCGGGAATTGTGACCAGGAGTTGTTGATGATGCCAGAATGGGACGTTGACGTAGAGAGATATAAAACCTATACCTACCCATGCAACCAAGTACATCGCCGTCCAGGATTTCGAACGAAGTGCAGCGATGCCACCCAGAAACGCCAGGATTAGTAGATGTAAGGAGTCCTTAAAGCGCGATAGAAATATTAAGTTTCTGTTGTCTACGTAAGCTCTTAAGAGCACCGAGTCGCCCGCAAGTAAATGCACCTGAATGAGCTGAAAAACGTTTGCTGGTTTAACAATTATGAGCAGGATGCTCCCAACGGTCACTAAGAAGACCGTAAGCCATACCGCCGAGGGTTTGCATGCCTTCAACCAGTCACGATGTTGGCGGTAATCCATCAAACCGCTGAGGACGATACCCGATAAGAAGATCGGCCCCAGGATGGCTGTAAAAGCCTTCGTCATAATCGAGAGCCCAAAGGCGATCGCGGACAAAATAAGCCATTTAACATCACCGAATTTGTGCCACAAAGACAACGCGTAAAACGAGAGCAGGGCAAAGGCGATGGCTGGCAAGCCGATCATGATAGATACACTCAGAACAAGATAATAAGGCAGAAGCAGGATGGTGATGATTCCGAAAATCGCGTGGATGTTCCCCCAAAACTGACGCAAGTACTGAATTCCCAGCCAAAGAATAGCCGCTGAAAATAGCAGTTCGAGTCCACGACCGATCGGGATACTTAATCCCAAAACCCGGAAGCAGAGGGTAAGCAGCATTGTGAAGATAGGAGGTTGATCGCTCCAGATCTCAGAATAAAGTTGGTAACCCTTAATATTCATCATCGCTTTGATGGCATTTATTCCCTCGTCAGGGTTAAATTCGAACCGGTAACGAAACGGGAAGAAAAGCACCATAAAGGTAATGAATAACAAGGGGATTGCATGCCAAAAAATTGGCGGGATCGCGTTTCTTCTCACTGAGTGCGATTCTGTGTCCACGGGGCGAGGGTTCCTTTATTGAAGGGTCTGCTTTCCATGTATATGGAGTTCAATATATCACGGAAAGTGTCTTCGCAAATAACATGGTTTCATACAGAGTCACGAAGTGTTTTAACGATCGCATTTACCATCAACGTAGGTACTTGTATTTTGACTCACAACGAGTAACAATACCCCATTACACTAATCAGGGAGGGTAAAACTACATGTTTGTATACATCATCATCATTGGCATCAGTTTTATCGGTTTGTTCGTGATCGGACGTAACATTTTGCACGGGCTAAACAGTCGCAATTGGCCAATAACTGAGGGGAAGGTCGTGCACTCAGGTGTACAAGCTCACCAAAGCATGGATGACGATGGGGACATTTCGACGACGTATGGAGCTTCAATCCAGTATTCGTACAATGTATCCGGACAAGAAATCCAGGGGACGCGAAGATCTTTCACAGAAATGCGTACAAATTCTGCTCGACGAGCTGAGCAGATTCTGGCGCGTTATCCCCAGGATAGCTCGGTCACGGTTTACCATCATCCAGATAAACCATCCCTCAGTGTCCTTGAACCTGGGGTTGAATGGTGGATGTACGCGTTGATGCTCATTCTTCTAGGGTTACTTGTTTTTGGGATTATAGGCGCATTAGGTTTGATTGGGTAAGATCCATTAAGCGAGCCATATACACCGAGCATTTTACCGATAACCAGGGTGAATCCCAGCTGGGATTCACCCTTGTTTCTTTGCCGCCAGTTTCAACAAGCGATCCTCTTGTTATGCAGACTCTAAACTCGATTCGTTCTATAGTATACCGATCATGTGGCGCGTACAGGATGCCGCGCGAAGCCCGAGACAGACAGGCAATCTGAGGTAATTCACGATGTTACAGAAAAGGGATTTACTCTGGATACTCGCCTACCCCATCTACCAAATCATTGGGACCATTCGACACGAGGGGAGTCACGCACTTGTTGCGCTGCTGGAAGGCGCCAGAGTCACCGAGTTTGTGTTCTGGCCATCCTTCACGAAATATGGTTTCTATTGGGGTTACGTTCGAATTACCGGCTCGACCGACTGGGTGTTCCTTGCTGCTCCCTACCTGGTTGATTTGATAACGTTTGCCATCTTCTTCTGCGTTTGTATGTGGCTATTGATCCGCAGAAAATGGATTTGGCTCAACCTAGTAATCATCGGGATGATATCGCCGTTCGCGAATTCCCTCTATAACTACTTGGGCAACCCAGGACCGAATACCGATGTGGGGAGGCTGCTCGAAGTATTGCCGAGCAATGTCGTTCATGGATATTTCTTGCTGACCTTGTCGGTCTACGTCCTTGGCATCTTCTTGGTATTCAGGTTTTCCAGGACAGCACGCTTCATGAAGATCCAAACGGGTAAAACACAACCTTGATAAGGAAACCAAGAATGTGCAAGAATAGTTACAGCGTGATAAAGGCCCAACTCAAGGAAAAGGAGGAATGAAATGGCACAAGCAGGAATACACGGCATGGTAGCAATGGCAGTGCGCAAATGGACCCCCAGTCGAAAATGGCTCATGCTCGGCATTGTCCTCGGCAACATCCTTCCCGATGCCGACAATATCGCCGTAGCCATCGCTACATTAACTGGTCAATCTACGGAAGGATTACATCGAACCTTTACCCACAGCCTTTTCTTCGTCGCCGCACTCATCCTCCTGGGCTACATCATAGCTGCGATCACCAAACGCTCCACATGGAAAAACCTGGGGGTTGGGTTAGGCATAGGCGTTTTGATGCACATCCTGCTCGACCTGTTGATCTGGTTCAATGGCGTAGAAATCCTGTGGCCGATTCCCTCCTGGATCAACTTCTGGGGTGGCGTCACCCCTCCAGTGTGGTGGAGCAAGTTGATGATGCCGACCGAGTTTCTCTTCTTCGCTCTACTTTTTCTCTTGTTCGCAAAACTTGCTCGCAAACAGCATACGGATACGGACTACTTGCGTAAGCTATCCATATGGACCTATATACAGCTTGCCCTGTTTGTCGTCTTCACCGTGTTAGTCTACACAATGCAGAAAGGGTTCATGACTCCCTATGGCGCAATCTACCTTCTGTCCCTTGGGCTCGCCTTTGCAGTGACGATTAGAATGAGAGACACGATCGAGACGACTACAATGTAAGACGCACACGTTCTTTCGCTGGGTCAGATTTCGATGAGTGTATCAACTCTGAACGGAACATGGTATTCTCCTTCGCGGTGAAGCAGACCGAAGCCAGCATCACGGTACGCAAAGGCGATTTTCTAAGCCAGAGATATTGAGCGAATTGCCCGTTATCGTGCTGTAAGTTTCCAATTTGTTCTTCACACGATCGCCACATGCTTATATGGAGGGGATGATGTCCCGGAGAATACAATTCGCGTTCCTGCTGGTCTTCGCTGCACTCCTGGTGATCAACCCGCATGAAGCCGCAGCGCAAGAGAATCCACCCATCCGCGTCGTCGCGATCACGATTGATAACAACTATCCTGATGGCCTGACATTTCATATCCACGCCGTTGCGGATTCCCCCATCACGAACATCATGCTGTACTACAAGGATCAAGGTGATATATCCACCACGCGTCAACCCGTTGAATTTGAATCGGGCACCGAAGTGATCGCTTCATTTACCTGGGACACTTCGCGGATCACGGTTGCACCGAGCAGTCCGATTTTCTTCCATTGGACCCTTGAAGACGAGCAAGGAAATAAATTCTCAACCCCCGAGGAATTAGTGTATTACGACGATCTCCGTTTCCCCTGGATGGAGATCAGCGATCCGGAACTGATCGTGCGCTGGTATGACGGCACGGATGCCTTCGGTCAATTCATCTATGACGCGGCGAGAGAAGCGCTGACGCGGATGGAGGAACAGACAGGTGAGCATCTGGATTTCCCCATCTTTGTGCTCGTGTATGCCAACAAGGAGGATTTTGCCTCGGGGTATTTCTACCTCGATGATTGGGTCGGGGGTCTGGCTTTTCCATGGTTTGGGATCACCTCACAAATCATCTCGCCATACTCCAGCCCGGATTGGGTTCGAGATGTCATCCCACATGAGATCGCCCACCTTTTCTTTTACCAGGTCATGGATTCTCCATTGGCTTCATGGCCTAATTGGCTGAACGAGGGGCTGGCCCAGTACTATGAAGCGACCGATCCGCTCCCGGCTTTAGAGCGCGTCGAATCTGCGGCCAGGGGCGGGACCTTGCTCCCTCTGATCTCCCTGACCGGTGGTTTCGGGCGCGATTCTGATCAGGTGAGACTTTCCTATGATGAATCCCTCAGCGTTGTGATCTTTATTCTTGAGACCTGGGGGGAGGCGGGACTGCAGAGTCTCATCGAAGTATTCCGGACGGGAGAGAACCCGCGTCCGGCGATAGAAACCGCGCTCGGTCTGACCTGGGAGGAGTTTGAAGCCGCCTGGATAACGTGGATGGGGGTCCCGGCAACACCGAAGCCCTCTCCTGTTCCAACGGCTACGTTCGTCTATCCCACGGCTCCCAGCGGCTGGCCCACACCGACCAAACTCATTAAACCGACGGCGACAGAGAGCCCA
>JAIWHF010000106.1:462-8630 GCA_048629905.1 Methanosarcinales archaeon | reverse complement strand
TCATTATTTCAGTGTTTAGGAACCTGTCATTTCGAGTGAGCCGTGAAACGGCGAACGAGAAATCCCTAGGATGTTCCTTAAGGGTTCCTTCTATGGAACCGAATCCCTTCCCAAAGATGCTTGACCTATAAATCGAGTCGTTGCAGGGATTTCTCACCCCTTACAGGGGTTCGAAATGACATACTTAAGACTGGCTCTTCCCCATTTTTTATTATAGGTAAGTCGCGAAACGGCGAAGGAATGACCGCACATTGGAAACTGTCATAATTGATTGCGCTTATGCCCAGATTCACTCCTCATCTTTACTTTCGGGGGCAACAGCTTCTTCTGCCTGCGCGGTTCCATGAGTCTCAAGTTTCTGGTTGATGGTCTGCAGGAGACTCACCAGATCGTCGTTGATCTTTTGTGCAACATCACCACTCTGGATTTTCTCGCTGAAATCGTCCACCTCTTCACGCACCCGCTGCACACCCGGGCTTTCAACGATCTCATCTCCTAAGCTGGTAAAGGCTGCGCCTATTTCAACAAGGCCATCATGAATCTCTTGGCCTATTCTTTTCCTCTCTTCACTCTCCCAAACACCCTGGACTGCCTGGCGGATGTTCTCGCCGAGCTTCTCAAACTCATCGCCAATTTCGTCCTTTGATTTCTTCTCTTCCGTCATGGTCATCTCTCCATTCCCTAAATTTACGGATTTGATTAGTTATTTAATGTGAATCTATTGTCCAACGAGCGACGACTACGATCGCAAACACTCCTCCAGCGCAGCCAGCAGCAGCGTCACATTCTCCAACCGTGAGGAATAGCCCATCAACCCGATGCGCCAGACCTTTCCTTTAAGTTCCCCCAACCCGCCTGCAATTTCGATGTTGTAATCCTTCATCAACCGGCTTTGTATCTGGGCGCCGTCGACACCCTCGGGGATGCGTACGGTCGTCAGAGATGGGAGGCGATTGGCGAGGGGGACATGGAGTTCCATTCCCAGGTTTTCCAGCCCCTGCCATAAGATCTCCGCATTCCGGCGATGGCGCTCCCAACGCGCTTCCAACCCCTCCTCGGCAATGATGCGCAGCCCCTCGTAGAGAGCGAAGTTAGCGCTGATTGGAGCCGTATGGTGATAGGTTCGTTCGCTCCCCCAATATTTCTGGATCATTGTCAAATCGAGGTACCAATTCGCAACCTGATTCTTGCGTGCTGAAAGAACCTGCTCGGCACGAGGTGAGAGCGTGATCGGCCCCAGACCAGGAGGGCAGCTTAAGCACTTCTGGCTTCCGCTGTAGCAGACGTCGATCCCGATCTCATCCACCTGAACGGGAATACCTCCTAAGGACGTCACTGCGTCGACCAGCAATAGGCCGCCATTCTCGTGTACAACACGGGAGATATCTTCAAGTGGCTGCAGGGCGCCCGTCGACGTTTCGGCGTGCACGATCGCTACGATTTTGGCGCCCTTCTGGGCGAGTGCATCTTGCACTTCGTCTGCCGTGAAAACCTCACCCCAGGGCCGATCGATCGTACGGATCTCGGCGCCGTAGCGCTGAGCCATATCCACGAGACGCAGCCCGAAATAACCATTAATGCAGATGAGGATCTCATCACCAGGCTCAATCAGATTGGCAAGCGATGCTTCCATCGATGCACTGCCCGTCCCGGAGATGGGGATGGCTAACCGATTCTGCGTCTCAAATACCATGCGCAGCAGGTCCTGGGTGCGCTCCATAATCTCCAGGAAATAAGGATCGAGATGACCGACGAGCGGACTGGCCATCGCTCGCAGCACCCGGGGGTGGACCATGCTCGGTCCGGGCCCCAGCAAAATGCGTGGTGGATTTTGAAGCTCGGGGAAAGAATCTGGATAATTCATGCTGTCTGATCCCATCGAATGACTCCCTTTCGGAGAACCGAGGTTTGAGGTGAATACTAATTCTATCGTATTTCGGCTAAGCAAAAGAGATAATGACTCTAGGTGATTGTACTTTTGTTTGTTTGGTTTTTATGATTTAAATAGCAAGTCGCGCCTTTTTTGGTACACTTAGTAATAGCTGTGAAGCGATCCGCTCGCAAACGCGAGCAACAAAACTATCGAGGAGGATTCGAAAATGCCTGAAGCACGTGTGGGAAAGGAAGCGCCGGATTTCAAGAGCGCAGCATATATCCGTGGCAAAGGGTTCAAAGAAGTCAAGCTCTCTGACTATCGGGGAAAATGGCTTGTTCTCTGCTTCTACCCGGGTGATTTCACCTTTGTTTGACCGACTGAGCTGGCGGCAGTTGCCGTCATGTATCCTGAACTCAAGAAGCTCGGCGTTGACGTCCTTTCGGTGAGCACAGATAGCAAGTTCAGCCATAAAATTTGGGACGAAACCGAGCTCGAGAAGATGGTTGAAGGGGGCATCCCCTTCCCGATGCTTTCCGATCAAGGCGGTCAAATTGGCACGTTATATGGTGTGTATGATGAGGACTCAGGCACAGAGCTGCGAGGCCGTTTCATCATGGACCCTGACGGCGTGATCCAGGCGATGGAAGTGCTCACGCCTCCAGTAGGCCGCAACACGGATGAGCTTCTGCGGCAGGTGCAGGCCTTCCAACTTGTCCGTGAATCTGGCGGGAAAGAAGCAACACCATCAGGCTGGACACCAGGTGAACCGACCTTAAAGCCAAGTCCAAGCATGGTCGGGAAAGTCTGGGAGGTTTGGAAACCCTGATCATCCATTGCGGATAGGGTTGGTACTTGGGACAAAGAGTACAAAAAAGCTGCAAGCCAACTGATGTTCAACAACAAACGATCCAGAAAAGGAGCTCTTAGACATGGCTGAAAACAAAGAAAAAAAGGGGTTCAAGTTCCCAAGCGCATTTACTATTTTATTTCTATTGATCATTGTGGTGGTCATCGCCACATGGGTCGTCCCTGCTGGACAGTACGAGCTGAACGCGGACGGCGATCCGATCCCGGGCAGCTACCACGAGGTTGAATCAAACCCGCAGCGGATTATCTCCGATGGGCTCCTGGCGATCGTTAACGGCACCTTCGGCATCCAGGCCGAGGATGGCAGTATCAGCATCTACAACGTTGGTGAACTCTACGGCGCCATCGACGTCGCCTTTTTCGTCCTCGTCATCGGCGGTTTTTTGGCGATCACGATGGAGACCGGCGCTATCGATGCCGGCATCTACAAAATCACCACCGGCTTGAAGGGCCGCGAAAAGTGGATGATCGCCATCCTGATGGCCGTCTTTGCCATCGGCGGCACCACCTACGGCATGGCGGAGGAGACGCTGGCTTTCTACGGCTTGATCGTCGCCGTGATGATTGCGGCGGGTTATGACGCCTTGGTCGGTGTGGCCGTCGTCATGATTGGCGCGGGAATCGGCGTCCTTGCTTCGACGGTTAACCCCTTCGCCACAGGCGTTGCCTCAGCGTTCGCAGGCATAAGCATCGCTGATGGGATGGTCTCAAGACTATTCATCCTCGTTGTCGGCACGCTCATCGGCATCATTTTCGTGACACGATACGCCGAGAAGGTGCGGGCGGATCCCTCCAAATCACTTGTCTACGATAAGAAGGATGAAAACGAGAAACATTTCCTGCGCGATTTACAAGCTGAGACACAGCCAGAGTTCAGCGGGCGGCGCAAAGCGATCATGCTCCTGTTTGCGTTAGCCTTCTTGATCATGATATACAGCGTGATTCCCTGGAATGACCTGGGCCTCGGCATTCCACAGTTGGATTGGTGGTTCGGTGAGTTTGCTGCGCTGTTCCTTTTCTTCGCCATCGTGATCGGTTTCGTGGGGCGCATGGGAGAGACCGCCATCTCAGAGACCTTTGTCAATGGCGCACGCGACATGCTCGGTGTGGCGCTGATCATCGGCGTCGCTCGCGGCGTGAGCGTGATCATGAACAATGGGTTGATCGTGGACACAGTGCTGGCCTGGGCAGAGGGCCTGCTTAATACTATGGGTGGGGCGGTGTTCGTGAACATCACCCATCTCCTATACCTGCCGCTCGGTTTCCTGATCCCATCCTCATCCGGATTGGCGACGGTGACCATGCCCATCATGGCGCCGCTTGCGGATATCGCCAGTATCGACCGGAGCCTGGTTGTCACCGCTTACCAGTCGGCCAGTGGGCTGCTCAATTTGGTCAACCCCACTTTCGCGGTCGTGATGGGTGGGCTGGCGCTTGGGCGGGTAGGTTATCAAAAATGGCTGCGTTTTGTGGCGCCATTGATGCTTATCCTTTTCCTATTGTATGCGCTCGTATTAACCGCGGGCGTTTTCTTCCCGGGTCAGATTTTCTAATACCAAACCATAGCCATTCCTAAAGGAGGGAATCATGGCATTCAATCTACGTCATCGCAATTTTGTAAAACTTCTGGATTTCACCCCCAAGGAGATCAAGTTTATGCTCGAACTCTCTGCGGATCTCAAGGCTGCCAAGTACGGCGGCTACGAGCAGAAAACACTATCTGGCAAGAATATCTGCCTGATCTTTGAGAAGTCCTCGACGCGTACACGCACCTCTTTCGAGGTCGCGGCCTACGATCAGGGCGCCAACGTGACCTACCTGGGTCCCGCTGGTTCACACATCGGACATAAAGAAACCATGAAGGACACGGCTCGGGTGCTCGGCCGCACATATGACGGGATCGAGTACCGTGGCTTCGCACAGGAGACCGTCGAGACCCTGGCGGAATACGCGGGTGTTCCGGTCTGGAACGGGCTGACCGACGAGTACCACCCCACCCAGATCCTGGCTGATGTGCTCACGATGACCGAGCACACCTACAAGGACCTACCCGATATCGCCTTCTGTTATATGGGTGACGCTCGCAACAACATGGGCAATTCGCTCATGGTCGGCGGCGTGAAACTGGGCATGGACGTGCGCTTGTGTGCCCCGAAGGCGAACTGGCCCGAGGAAAGCCTGGTCAAAACGTGCAAGGCTATCGCCAAGGAGACCGGCGCTCGCTTGACCATCACCGATGATGTGGCCAAGGGCGTCAAGGGCGCCGATTACCTGTACACAGATGTATGGGTGTCGATGGGCGAGGCGGACTCGGTGTGGGAAGAGCGCATCAAGCTGCTCAAACCCTACCAGGTTAACGCCGAAGCGATGAAGCTTACCGGCAACCCGGACGTCAAATTCATGCACTGCTTGCCCGCCTTCCACAATATCGACACCGAAGTGGGTATGGAGATGAAGGAGAAGTTCGGCCTCGAGGGCCTTGAAGTGACCGAGGAGGTCTTCGAATCGCCGGCATCCATCGTCTTTGACGAGGCGGAGAACCGGATGCATACGATCAAGGCCATCATGGTGGCTACGCTGGGTGATTAAAGGATGATCGAAATCCTTTTCACCCGCCGCACCGGCGGGCGCTTCTTCGAAATCGATCAGTTGGATGAAGCCTGGCGTTGGACCCAGGAAAAATAAAAGAAGGTAATCTCATGCGAATAGTGGTTGCATTAGGCGGTAACGCCCTGCTAAAGCGCGGTGAACCGATGACGGCCGACGTTCAACGCAAGAATATCAAGGTGGCAGCTAAGTCCCTGGCTCCGGTTGCTCAGGAGCACCAGCTGGTGCTTTCCCACGGCAACGGTCCCCAGGTCGGTCTACTGGCGCTGCAAGGGGCCGCGTATGAAGAAGTGGAAACCTATCCACTGGATGTGCTGGGCGCGCAAACCGAGGGCATGATCGGCTATATGATCGAGCAAGAGCTTGGCAATCTGCTGCCTATCGAGGTGCCCTTCGCCACCATATTGACAATGGTGGAGGTGGATCCCGACGATCCGGCTTTCCAGGATCCGGCTAAGTTTGTCGGTCCGGTCTACGAAGAGGCCGAGGCCAAACAGCTCGCGGCCGAGAAGGATTGGGTGGTCAAACCAGACGGAAAATACTGGCGCCGGGTGGTGCCCTCTCCCGCCCCAAAACGTATTTTTGAGATCCGGCCGATCAAGTGGCTGCTGGAGAAAAATACGGTCGTGATTTGTGCTGGGGGTGGAGGCATTCCCACCATGTATCAAAAGGGAGCGGACCGAGTCCTGATTGGCGTGGAAGCCGTGATCGACAAAGACCGCGCCACCGAGCTGCTGGCGCGCGAGATCGAAGCTGATCTATACATCATGGCGACCGATGTAGACGGCGTCTACGTGGATTGGGGTACTGACAAATCTCGAAAGATCAGCCATGCCACAGTAGAGGAATTGGAAGCCTATGATTTCGCCGCCGGTTCGATGGGACCCAAGGTGGAAGCGGCCTGCACTTTTGTACGCGAGACGGGCAAACGCGCCGCCATTGGTTCTCTGGCGGACATCGAAGATATCGTCGCTGGAACGGCGGGCACGATCGTGGAAAACAAATAACACGCGGTGACAGTCACGCTCTGTGAAATATTAACCGAAGCATAGTGACCGTCACATTTGAGTACGATAAGGAGTCTTAAAATGTCAGAATTTGGTGTGCATTCCGAGGTAGGGAAGCTGCGTAAAGTCATCGTTCATCGACCCGGATTGGAAATGCGTCGACTGACGCCGTCCAACTGTGTGGAACTGCTCTTCGACGATGTCATCTGGGCGCGCAAGGCGCGGACGGACCACGATGGCTTCGTGGACCTGATGCGGGAAGAATTCGGCGTCGAGGTCATGCGTGTGCATGAGCTGCTCAAAGACGTCGTCGACGATGCCGAAGGCCGGGCCTACATCCTGGATCGCAAACTGGTCCCCAACGAGGTTGGACCCGGTGGGGCAATCGAGCTGCGCGCCTGGATGAATGAAATGGACTCAAAAACGCTTGTTTCCCATTTAATCGGGGGCGTGACTGTGACTGAATTGCCCGAGGATTTTCGTAAACTGGCCGAGAAGGCTTACGCCGGGACGGAATTCGTGCTCCCGCCGCTGCCCAACCAGCTCTTCACGCGCGACAGCTCGTGCTGGATCTACAACGGCGTCACGGTTAATCCCATGTACTGGCCAGCACGACGAAAAGAGACGCTGCTCCTGACTGCGATCTACAAGCACCATCCCAGCTTCAAGGACGGGGATTTCACAATCTGGTGGGGAGATCCCGATGTGGATCACGGCAGCGCCACGCTCGAGGGTGGCGACGTGATGCCCGTCGGCAACGGCGTCGTGCTCATCGGGATGGGCGAACGCACTACCTACCAGGCCGTAGGTCAGGTTGCCCAGCAGCTCTTCAAGCACGATGCCGCCAAGCGCGTCATCGCCGCCAAGATGCCGCCCGACCGCGCCAGCATGCACCTTGACACCATCTTCACCTTCTGCGACCGGGACCTGGTGACCATCTATGAACCGGTGGTCAACAACATCCAGCCCATCAGCTATTATCCATCCGATGATGCGGATGGTTTGGATGTGGTCATTGAGGAAAAGGGTTGGCTTGAGGTGGTTCAGGAGGCATTGAGTTTGAAAGAACTCCGTGTCGTTCCTACTGCCGGTGACGAATTCCAACAGGAGCGCGAGCAATGGGACGATGGCAACAACGTCGTCGCGCTCTCCCCCGGCGTGGTCGTAGCCTACAACCGCAATGAATGGACGAATGCCCGGCTGCGCAAAGCGGGAATCACGGTTCTGGAGATCGACGGATCTGAACTTGGTCGGGGACGAGGTGGTGGACATTGTATGACCTGCCCTGTCTTACGCGACCCGGTTGATTAAGTCTTTGACAGGGTGTTTTATGAGGTCCTCTACCTCATAAAACACCCTTTGATTCTCTATAGTTTCTGTCAAGAAGGGGTGGATCCCCAAAATGTCAAACGAGATAAAAAACGAAAATTCGATCAAACCGCCCTCATTTCTCGACGCGCTTATACCCATCATTTTTCTGGTCATCATGCTGGCATCCGCAGTTGTTTTATACGGTGCAGATGGCACTTCTGGGCCGATCCAGGTTGCCCTGATACTGTCCATGATTGTCGCCGGATTGGTTGGTCTCAAGAACGGACACACGTGGGCAGATATGGGCAAAGCCGCGGTGGAGGGTATCTCTCAGGCGATGGGCGCCATTTTCATCCTACTCGGAGTCGGCGCGCTGATCGGCACCTGGAGTATGGCCGGCACGGTGGCTACACTCGTTCACTATGGGGTCCAGTTCCTGGATCCAAACTGGTACTACCTAGCCGCGGCCATCATCTGTGGTGTGTTGGCGCTCAGTATCG
>JAIWHF010000106.1:0-409 GCA_048629905.1 Methanosarcinales archaeon | reverse complement strand
ATAAGATGTCGCCACTTTCCGAGACGACCAACCTGGCTCCAGCGGTTGCTGGCACCGATGTGTACACCCATATCAAGGGTATGATGTGGACGGCAATACCTTCGATCATCATCGCTTTAGTCATATTTGGGATCATCGGCTACACAGGCGAGTTTAAAGCCCCACTCGACGTTACAGTGGTGCTTGAAGCTCTTGAAGATGTCTTTAATGTGGGGCTGCTGACTCTGATCCCTCTGTTGGTAGTACTGATCATGTCTTTTCGACGGATCTCGGCGTTCGCCACCATCATGGTGGGCGCTTTGGTCGGAGGTATTATTGCAGTCATCCTGCAACCAGATGTCGTTCTGGCTTTTGTGAACGACGCCAGCCTGAGCACACCCGTGGCGATGATCAAGGGGGTGTGGTCTGC
>JAIWHF010000105.1:0-8730 GCA_048629905.1 Methanosarcinales archaeon | reverse complement strand
GTGGACTGCGGAAGCTCTGCTTCCGGCCGTACGCGCAGCCTGCGCCTTGAGGTTTGAGCCTGAAATTAGAGTTTGGTCATGCTGGAAGTTATGGATGGATAAAACGACTTCCTCCGTCATCGCCAGGAGGGACCAGAAGTTCAGCTTCGGGCGGGACAACGCAGCGCAAATCCGCCAGTTCACCCACACAATTTGGAGGAGAACTGAAATTTATAAGTTGATGGAGTCAACATACCCTCATCCAGCCTGGCGAAGGGTGTTAAGTTGATTAAGGTTTCTCCGGAATCAAATCGGATAGGCGAATATGCCGATAATCCCTGGCCCGCCATGTGCAGAGAGCGAGGCGACGAGATCACCGAAGAGAGCTTCCTGGACGTTGAAGACATCCTTAGCTCTTTCGAGCACAGAAAGACCTTCCTCCCGTGCTCTTGCATGGATGACAGCCAGATTAACGGGGGCTGTGGTGCCTACGGCTTCCTCAAGACGATCGATTAGCTGGTCGAGGGATTTTCCCCGAGTGCGAACATTACCCATTACTTCCAGGAGACCATCTTTGAGATGGATGATCGGTTTAATGCTGAGAAGAGATGCCAACGCTCCTTGCAGCGTCCCAACGCGCCCGCTCATCTGCAGGTACTTCAATGTCGCCGGTGTCATAAAGAGCTTCGCCCGTTCTCGAATTATTTCGATTCGGCTCACAACATCGGATTGAGAAACTCCGGCTTTGATGGCCCTAACAGCTTCTAACACCATCCAGCCCGTGCCCAGAGAAATGCTTTTTGAATCAAAGACGTGCACGTCTGCCTCGGGGGTTAACGACTTCGCCATGGTTGCGGAGTTGAAGGTTCCGCTGTGTTTTCCGGTGACTGTGATCACCAGGATGGAGTGCCCTTGCTGGTGCAGTTCTTTGTAGTAGCGCCCAAACCAGGCAGGCGTGGGTTGGGAGGATGTCGGTATGATGCCCGTCTCTTCAATCTTCTTATAGAAAAGATCGCGATCGATATCCACACCCTCTTCGAAGGTCTCATCACCGAACTGAATCGGGATCGGGGCGATACGGATGTCATATTCATCGAGGGTCTCTTGAGATAAGTTACAGGTGCTGTCCGCAATGACTTTTAACATGGGGATTTCTCCTTCGACGAAGAGACGAGATCGGGTGCTGTTGATCTGATGCGGGTGGGGAGATGCCCGATTGTGAGTGGTAATGGTCTATATTGACATATTTATTTTATATCATTACCTGGCTAAATGCCTAATTTAAGGTCGCCGTTGATCACCCTGCAGGTGGCTGGAATGGGGCATTCCAACTCGGGGATTTATGCACGTGGACAACCTTCCAGGAACTGTCAATTTTCACAAGCACACGGCTCTCATTGTAGCTTAGAACTTCCACCCCGCTGGCTGTTCCTTTTGAGATGAGCAGGGTGTAAGAGCAGACCGCCGACTCGCCAAAGACTTGTTCCTGATAATTAGCCAAATCAAAGCGAACGCGTCCTTTATCCTTCGGGGAACTGCCCTCCGGGTGCGGGTCAAGTGCAAGCCCGGCGGTGTCATCCCGACCGGCCTCGGTCATCATGAAGTCGTGGAACGGCAGCCCTTCGATGCGATGTGGCGTGACATACCATTCGTAAAGGGTCAGGTTTTCGTCTGTGGTTTCGTGGTAGGTGAGGCTGTCGCTCTCGAAAATACTCTGCAGATGTCGCTCAAGAAAAGATCGAACTTCGCTCATGGTGGGCTCCAGGTTTGTATTTTGGAAAGGGCCTTTAAAGCAGGTTGATTGGATCGACGTCAATGCTCCATCCCTTGGGGAATTCGTCCGGGAGGACCGACGCCGGGTCGCTTCCCCGCAAGATGATCTGCCAACGATGCTGGCCGCGAATGCGCCTGAAGAAGCAGGGAGCGGGGCCAATTAAATCAATCTTTTTGTCCGCAGATTGGATCTTTGCTTGCAGCGTGCCATGAAGGTGCGTCACCTCTTCTTCCGCCCTGGCGTCTGATGTGTTCCTGTAGACAAGTCGCACTAAGCGGGTGAAGGGAGGGTATCTCAATTCCTCGCGGTGGCGGAGTTCCTGGCGGTAGAAGGCGTCGTTGTCGTGCTTAGCGGCGGCTCGAATGGCATAGTGATCAGGTTGGTAGGTTTGCAGAACGACTCGCCCCCCCAAGAGACCGCGCCCGGCACGTCCGGCGACTTGCGTGAGTACTTGAAATGTTCGTTCGGATGAGCGGAAATCGGGCAGGTATAAGCCTGTGTCGGCGGAGACAACACCGACGAGCGTCACGAGGGGGAGATCCAGCCCTTTGGCCAGCATCTGCGTTCCGATCAGCACATCAGCGCGGTGCGCTGCGAAATGGGCAAGGATTACATCGTGTGAACCTCGAGAGCGCGTGGAATCCCAGTCCCAGCGTATTGTGCGAGCCTGAGGGAAGAGTTGTTCGACCTCGTGCTGGACACGCTCTGTGCCTGCCCCAAACTCTCTGACGCGCGAGCCACCACACGCTGGGCATAGCGCTTTTGGTTTGACTGCATAGCCGCAGTGATGGCAGGTAAGCTGCCTGGTGTTTGTATGATGTGTGAGCGGTGTGTCGCAGCGGGGGCATTGTGCGACCCAGCCGCAATCGCGACAGAAAATATAGGTTGCAGAACCGCGGCGATTGAGAAAGAGGATAGCTTGATGACCCGCCTGAAGAGTCTCGTCGAGCGCATTCTGCAGCGCCCGGCTGAAGATCGAGCGGTTGCCAGATTTCAGCTCTTGACGCATGTCGACCACACGAACCGGGGGCAGGTCGATATAGCGAGCATCTCCCGAAGCGTCCTGGTAGCGGTCCTTGATCCCCAGGCGTTCGGCCTGTTGTGCGAGGCGCTCGCGGTGCCCCAGAATCCGCTGCGGGAGTTTTAATAAGCGGTATTTTCCACGTTCGGCGCCATAGCGAGAGACCACAGAGGGCGTTGCGGTTCCAAACATGCAGGCCGCGCCAAGAACCTCCGCATAGGCAACAGCAGTTCGGAGGGCATGGTAGCGGGGGGACCTCTCCTGCTCTTTATAAGAGTCGTCGTGGGACTCATCCAGGACGATGAGGCCGATATCCGGGAAAGGAGTAAACAGGGCGCTGCGGGGACCAACCATGACGTCCAATAATCCAGCTCTGCATCGTCTCCAGGTATCGAAGCGCTCTCCTGGGGATAATTGAGAGTGGCTGAGACCGACTCTCCCTGGGAATCTAGACAAGAATCGGCGCACAGTCTGAGGGGTAAGAGCGATTTCAGGTACCAGCACAATAGCGCTCCGCCCTTGCGCCAGAGTCTCAGCAACGGCACGCAGGTAAAGTTCCGTTTTCCCTGATCCGGTCACGCCGTGAAGAAGGATGGGCCGCGAAGGTTCTCCGCCCGCAGATTTTAGAATTGTTTGTCTGACATCCTGCCAGGCTTGCAATTGGTCTTGTGTAAGCTTCGGCGGCTCGCTGGCGACGAAATCCATCCCTTCCAAGGGGTCTCGCCATACTTCCGCCTCGCTTAGGCTAATTAGTCCGCGCTCCTCCAGCACAACAAGATCGGCCCGTTTGCCTCCGTATTCAGCATAGAGCCAACTCACCTCGAGCGGTTCTCCCTCTTCGATTAGCGCTTCCAGGATGCGGCGGCGTCTCTCGGCGGCTTGACCACCTTTGATGCCGATGTCATCCAGATTTTCTAGCGCTTTATCCGGAGGGAGCGCCAAACGCGCGCTCCGTACCCGGCGGGGGCGAACACGTGGAGGATCGAGAACAGAGTGTCGTTCCAGGATTCCTTTACGCAGGAGCGCTTGGGCCGCGGGCTGCCAGCGGATACGGGGCAGGGCATGTGCAATCTGCCGGCCGCGAAGATCACCGCGCCGCTTAAGTAAGGTGAGCAATTTTGTCTGTGTGGGGGTCTCTCCATCGGCCTCAGGATCGAGCAGGTGGTAGTGGGAATCAGCTTGTTGGCTGAGGCCGGGAGGAATCATCAAGGTGAGGCAGTCGATCAATGGCGCGTGATAGGCGTCGGCAAGCCACTTTGCCAGGTCGAGTTGCGCAGTCGTCAGGACTGGATCCGGGTCAATCAACTCGTCAAGGGGTCGCGTGTCGGGGACCGCTGGTGTCTCCGGCATACCGACGACAACGCCTTGCACGCGGCGGTTGCCAAAGGGCGCGGTCACGAGGTGGCCGAGCGCGATCCTGTCTACCAGGTGGGCGGGTACGTGGTAATCAAATGTACCTTGGACAGGAGGGAGATTTACCGCAACCTCGACGTACATCGGGTTTGTCACTCGGGTGCGGTGTCGGTATTCGATGGTTGATCGGGACTGGTCAGAGGTTGAATCGAAATCCTGGCGATGCGAAAACCGTCGAGGTCTTCAACCCGTAAACGGACGCCATCGATGACCACCACATCACCCACTTGCGCCAGACGCTCCAGTTTCCCGAGCATATATCCGGCGATTGTGTCGTAATGAGGGTCGATTAAGCTAAGGTTAAAGTGCTCATTGACATCTTCAATTAACGTAAGGCCGTCTACGAGAGCTGAGCCATCAGGCAGGGGAAGGATATCCTGCTCATGATCAAAAGGATCGTTAACTTCGCCTACGATTTCGTCAAGCAGGTCCTCAAGGGTGACGATCCCCGCAGTTCCTCCGTATTCGTCGAGGACGATGGTAATGTGGCGGCGGTGCATGCGGAAGAAGTGTAGTAGGGTGCTCACTCTGGCCGTCTCAGGGATGAAGATGGCATCGCGCATAAGATCACGTGCGCTGCGAGCATTGTCCTCATTGTCCCTGAGCACCGGGATCAGATCTTTAAGATGGACGATGCCCAGGATCTGGTCCAGGTTATCGCCATAAACCGGGAATTTGGTGAAGGTGTTTTGAGCGGCGAGGTCAAGAATGTCCGTCGCCATGGCATCTGCGGGGACAGCGATCATCTCGGTGCGCGGAATCATCACCTGGCGAACGAGGAGATCACCAAAATCGAAAACAGCGTGAAGCATCTCCTCGGCATCGACCTCAACCATTCCCTCATCGGCACTGGCTCTGACAAGCATTTTTAATTCCTCAACGGAATGAACCAATTCATGACCAGATGCGGGCTTAACCCCTGCAAACCGCAGGAGCGCATTGCCGGCGCCATTAAGCAGCCAGATGACGGGTTTGAAGATCCGCTCCGTCCAGACTGTCGGCTGGGCGACTGCAAGCGAAGTCTTCTCGGGGTTTTGAAGTGCGATCGATTTTGGTGCGAGCTCACCGACTACAACATGCAGGAAGGTGATGATAGAAAAGGCTAGACCAGCGGAGAGGCTGTGGGAGACCGCGCTTTCAATTTCTACCGGGAACCACTCGATAATTGGCATGATAAGGCCGCTCAGGGCGGGTTCGCCGACCCATCCAAGCCCGAGGCTGGCTAGTGTGATACCAAGCTGTGTGGCGGCGATGAAGCGGTCGGGGTCATCAATGGCTTTTTGGACCCAACGGGCGCGCTTGTTGCCATCGGCTACCAATGTGGCGATGCGCGTCCGTCGTACGCTTACGAGTGCAAATTCGGCGGCGACAAAGAAGCCATTGGCGAGAACAAGAAGCAATACGATGCCTAATCTTAAAATGTTATTTAAAATTTCTTCGTTCATTCTTTACCCTATTGATTTGACGGATGTGCATACGCAAATCGCGGCATCCGTGATTAACCACCTAATGATGACGCACCAACCAGCGCTCTGTCAATGTAAATTTAATGGTTGCCCATAAGTGTGCATCCTGTATTTACCATCCATCACGCTTGGATGGGTGGGGCGCCGAAGCAAGTGTTAACGATAAATGACGGCGGCGCCATAGCCGACAACAGAATCGAAATCCATCGTAACATCGCCGGAAGTCGCGTGCTGCACAATCTTTGCTTTGTCGGCGCCGAGATCCTGGGCAGCCCAGAGGGCGGCCGCAATTGCGCCACGTCCACAGGCGAATCCTGTTCCCCTCTCTTCTACGGAGAGAACCCCTTGTGGATCGAAAGCCTCGATACGGGCCAACACTTCAGAATCGAAGCGCTTGGCAACAGCTTCAGGGTAAAAGTGCGAGAGGTCTGAGCTGGCAATGATAACCGCCCGCGACCCTTCCAGTGTTTTCCCCAGTGTATGGCCAACCGCCATAACAGCCTCTAGCCCTTGATCGCGAAGCATAATGGGCAGCAGCCGGAATGGATGATCAAACACCCGTTGTAGGAAGGGTAGTTCGATCTCGAGTGAGTGTTCGCTGTCGTTCCGCACTTGCACCAGCTCGACCCCGTAGTTTTGTTTCAGATTATCCTGGAATTTGTTCAGCGCCTCGGTGTCCACCGGGATGGCTCCGAGAGGGGTTGTATAGGCATCGTGCCCGCTGGTCAATACTCGGCCTTGTACAGGGGTGTGCAGCGGCGAGATGACGGCGACCGTCTCGGGCGTGAGGTTTTCCAGGTGCCGGAAGGCATAGGCAGCAACTTGACCCGAGTAGCGGTGCCCCGCGTGGGGGGCGATGATCCCGACTACCTCGCCGTCCAGGGGCTGGATAGTAGCGGCGTTTAAATATTGATCAATCGATTGGGCGAGTGCATCTGCGCTGCCTGGGTACCAGGTCCCAGCAATGGGGGAAGGCCGGATATCAACCGGAGTTTCATTCTCATCCACGACAATCAGGATTGTAGCACAAACTTCACCCGCTCAATCGGTTCAAATATTCCAGGGGAGAGTTGGAGTGAGTGAGATGTGCTCGGAAACCAACCATCGACTTGACAATAGAACATAAGTTCTGCTAGAATAGAACACCCGTTCTAAACTAACCGGGCGGGGCGCTGGAGGTGGAATATGGAAGGGGCGTTCTACAAGCAGGCGTATTTAGAACAACAGGCAGATCAAATTGAGTCGGCGCTGAACGAAATTCAGGTGCCCGCGCGCGTGGGTGGGGGCGTAGTGAAAGAGGATCGTGTCCGCTACCATCTCGCCCCGGCGATCGGTTTGCGCGCGGATGACCTCATGCAGGCGATGGATCACGTGTCCGCGTCGCTGGGCGGCGTCGACGTCAGGTATATCTGGGAAGCACGAGAGCAAACGATTGAGGTTGCGTTCTCGCGCGGCAAGGAACTGCGCTTGCTCCCATTGATGCATTCATTAGACGGATTGCAGGCGCTGCAGGCAGTCGTGGGGATGGAAGCGAATGGAAGACCCTTGCTGCTGGATTTCACGCGCAAGAATACCTGGGGTATGTTCATCGCCGCGACGAAGGGCGCCGGGAAATCCGAGCTCTTGCGGGCAGTTCTTGTGTCGCTTGCATTAACCAGCCGCCGATCCGAAGTGAACTTCATCGGCATCGATCTAGGTGGTCGTGAGCTTGCGATTCTGGATGCGCTGCCGCACACGCTCTCAGCCGTCGCAACGGACGCAAGCTGCGCTGCAGACCTCCTGCTTTGGCTATGTGAAGAGATCGAGCAACGTCGTTTCTCGGGCTTTAGCAAACCGCATCTGGTTCTTTTCATCGACGATCTAAACCGCTTGCTGCGGGCAGCGGGAGAGGATGGAATCGGCTTGTTAAAAACGGTCATCGACGATGGTCAGGATGCAGGCGTTCATGTGGTCGCAGCCTATCGCCCCCCACTGCAATCCATTGAGTCTTCCCTGCAGCATTTGCCGGGGCTTGTAAAGGCGACGGCCTATCCGCACGATCAAGAGAAGGGGACGACATTTGATGGCCGCTTCACCTTCAAGGTGGGCTCGGTCGCAAGCCTCGTCGAAGTCGCCTGGCTCAATGTCCATGACCTTGATGCCGCCGTACGACTCGCGCAAAACGGGTGACGGGTATCAAGCGGTTGGACGTGAAGGGCTTGGCGATGAGTGGATCTAAAACGGATCCGATCTCGAGTATGGAAATACACGGGCGATGGGTGCGAATAAATGGATGGACAAACCGAAAATATCATCATCGCCTCTCGAAATTTTCTTGAAATGGAACTCTGGCAAGAATGATGCAAGGAGAGAGGGGAAGAACGCAAGCGTTTCTTCCCAATCGATGTAGGAACTGGATAGTGGGATGAGTCGTTGGAAAGTGGTTTTGGAGAGTTGTTGATTTCTAGAGCAGCAAATTGCGATGCGCGAGGGCGCGTGTGCGCGATGGTTATAGGAGCGTCTGGTTGATGAGAGCAATGGGTATTGGCGAACCAATTCGCATCCTCAAGACGAGCGGGGAATCGCATCCGCTAGAGTTCGCCTGGCGAGGTCGGCGGCACTACGTTCGGACCATAGAGGGGTATCGGTCAGATGTAGAACGAAGGGGCAGCAAGGTGCAAGAGAGAAAACGATACCAATTGATTACGGCAGATGGCCTTCATTATAAGTTTTTTTGCGGCGGAAACCCCGTCCCTTCCTGAGACACCAGGACGGTGTGGGGCGGGGAGGAGCCGCTTACCTCCTTTCAAGTTACTCGGTAAATTTCCTACATGATACTCACCGCGAAGATTAAACTTCAACACACGCCCTACCAACACAATGCGTTGCTCGAAACACTTGAAAACGCAAATACCGTCTGCAACTACGCCAGCGAACAGGCATGGGAACATCGGATATTTCGCCAATACCCACTTCACCATCATTGTATATCGTGACGCAAGAGAACGTTTCTCTCTGGGCGCCCAGGTTGTCGTGCGTGCTATCGGAAAAGTTGCTGATGCCTACAAACTCGACAGGCGAGCGAAGCGTACTTTCGC
>JAIWHF010000104.1:0-8811 GCA_048629905.1 Methanosarcinales archaeon | reverse complement strand
TAATATGGGATGGTTCGAGCAGTACAGAAAGCGTGATACGTGTGCCTTTCCCCTCCGCCGATTCGATGTGCAAAATTCCATCTATGAGATCGGCGCGCTCGCGCATGTTTACGAATCCTAGACTGCCGCGTTGTTCGTAATAGGCATCTACGCTGCCGACGTTGAAGCCTACCCCATCGTCTTCCACTTCGATGATGAATTGATCATCTTCGCCGCGCAGCCGAACCCAGATATGAGCGGCTTCGGCGTGTTTGCGAGCGTTGTTCACCGCCTCCTCGGCGATGTAGAAGAGCGCGCCTTGTTTCCCGAGATCGAGTTCATGAGGTAGTTCGGAATCGGTCTCGATCAGGACGTTTTGATGGTGGATCTCATTCTCTTTGTCGGCTAATTGATTGAGCGCAGCGATCAACCCGCTTCTTTCCAAAATCAGGGGTCGGATGGTGAAGAGCATGTGGCGAATCTCGCGGGTAGTTTGGCGAGCCATGTCCTCGACGCGCATTAATTCCTCGGCAGCCTCTTCTGGATCGCGGTCCATCAACCGTCTGGCAAAGTTCACCCGCATCGTGATCGCGGCTATCGTCTGAATCGGACCGTCGTGAAGGTCTCGGGCGAGCTTCTTCTGGGCTTCTTCTTCTAATTCGCTGATGCGCTTCTTCTCGGTCTCGAGACTCTCGTAAAGACGGGCGTTGTGCAAGGCGACACTCACTTGTTGTGCGATGGCGTTTAGAAGATCGCGCCGCTCTTTGGTGAAAAAGCGAAGCGTTGGATGGCCGTAAAGCAAGACTCCATAGGTCTCTAGTTGATAGGTCAATGGGGCGACGAAGACATCGCAGCACTCCCAGAGTCCAGGCAATTGTTTGAGGTCAGGATCTTGATCTGGATTGCGCGCGAGAAGAGAATCCCCCCGAACGAGCGCCCGACTGAGCGCACCCGTATCTGTAATTAACACGATCTGTTGCTTGTCCGGTCGAAGGTGCCGCGAGGCAACGACTTCAAAACCATCGTCGGTCAGGAGCAGCAAAGCACTTCGCAGCGTGTGCTCTTGGCCGTCCCCCGAAATAACGGCTCGCGTGGACAAGTCGAGGGCGAGGTCCAGGACTTCATCAACATTGAGGCTGGAGTTAATCTCCACGGCCATACGGACGAGCTCATTGGCCCGGGAGCGCTCCGCACGGCGGACTCTTTCCGCCAGCGGGTGAGTATCCTGGGCAGGAAAACGCAAGCCATCGATTAGGGTTTTTTCAAACCACGCCAGGAGCATTGAAGAGGGCAGCAAAATCAGCGCGTAAGTAAGAAATATTTGTAAGGGAAAGGGATCCAGCCCAGGTGAAACATAGGGCAGAATAAATGCACTCGCTAATGCACCAACAGTCCATAGCGGAGCAAGAGCGATTCCGTCGACGGCAGCGAAACCGAGAGGCCCGATGATTAGCGTCCACCACAGCGGACTTTGTGCCCCTCCGCTGTGCGCGATTAAGAATAATCCGAAGGCGAGATCGGCAAATCCGCTAAGGCGGAAGAAGATAGCCGCGTGCCAGCCAGTGGTCATTGCCAGACTGGTGAGCAGGGAGAGCAGCAGCCATATACCACAGAGAAGGGCCAGCTCCGAGTTGAGCAGGCCAAAATACCCGGCGACGAAGAGTGCCCCCATGAGCAGCAGGCTTCGAAAAACCCACGCCGTCCATATTTGACGGATGCTGGGTGACTTCATGAATGCGAACATCGTCTTTATGATAATCTCGAAACGGCTCAACGCAACTGGTGGCAAGCCAATCCAATTAAGTTACAAGGATGGTCGCACCATTAGATGTTTACACGTAGAGGGATGCTTGAGAGCGCGCAGGGTATGTCTATTCTCCATCACCCTTCGACTTCTCAGTTCTGTGACCTTTCTCGGCGCGTGCTGAGCCAGGACCAGAGAGCGCCGCGTTGGGGCGCGACCACGAAGATGATGGCGAAGATCGCAGTCGCGACCAGGACGATCGACGCCCCGGAGGCGACGTTGACATAGAATGATAGATAGAGTCCGAGCACGGAGGAGAGAGCACCGATCAATGCCCCCAGAAGCATCATGTTTGGCAAGCGTCTTGTGAGAAGGTATGCGGACGAAGCCGGCGTGACCAGCATTGCCAGGACGAGGGCAACGCCAACAGCTTGAAGAGAGATCACGATCACAACCGCGAGCAGAACGAGCAGCAAGTTCTGGAGGAAATTCACCGGCAAGCGCAGCGTTTTCGCCAATATGGGATCAAATGAGAGGACAAGAAACTCCTTATAGAAAGCAAATACAGTCACCAAGACCAAAAAACCTAATATTCCCATCAGCATCAGGTCGGAATTGGATACTCCGAGCAAGTCACCAAAGAGAATGTGAGTCAGGTCAACGGCATAGCTTCGTTGGAGTGAAATGAGCGCTATGCCCAAGGCGAAGGCTCCAGCGAAAACCACGCCGATAGCCGTATCATTCTTGATGTCCGTGCGCCTGCTGATGAACCCGATCAGAAGCGCGGCCAGCACACCGAAGATCAACGCCCCAACGGCGTATGGCCACCCCAGAAGGAATGCAATCACCACGCCAGGCAGAATAATGTGTGCGAGCGCGTCGCCGAAGAAAGCCATACCGCGCAGCACGACATAGGCACCGAGAATGGGGCAAACGACTCCGACGATGAGAGAAGCCCACAGGCCGCGCAGCATGAAGCTATATTGAAAGGGCTCGACCAGGAAAGAGAGCAGCTCATTCATGATTTTGGAAACTCATCCTCTCCCTCGCAGCAGGTATCACTGAGGATAAGCGCGCCGTCAGCGCCCGGAAGCATATGAACCTGTTTGCCGTAGGCCTGGACGAGCGCTTCTTGTGAGAGCGCATTTGCTGCCGGTCCGTAGCTTATTAAACGCCGATTCAGCAGCATGACTTGATCGAAGTGCTTGGCGGCGAGGTTAAGGTCGTGCGTGGCGGTGAGCACGGTTATACCAGCCTGGTGCAGGTCGTCCAGAATGTGCAATATGGCATCCTGGCTGAGAACGTCGAGGCCCGTGAGAGGTTCATCGAGCAACACGACTTCCGCCTCCTGCGATAATGCCTGAGCCAGGAAGACTCGCTGCTGTTGTCCACCGGAGAGCTCCCCGATCCTGTGATCGGAAAATGCACCCATATCGACACGCTCCAGAGCATCGCGGACGATGGCCCAGTCTGCGCGCGTTGGCCAATGAAAAAAGCCAATTTGATGGATGCGCCCCATCATTACGACCTCGGCAACGTTAGCCGGGAAATCCCAATCGACCTGGCTGCGTTGAGGGACATAGGCAATGCAAATGTGACTGCCCGGTCCATAGCCAAAGATATTGATCTCGCCTTGTGTTGGTTCGATGAGGCCGGCGATTAATTTCATAAGGGTGGTTTTGCCCGCGCCGTTTGGCCCAACGATAGCGATGTGTTCACCGGCGGGGATGTCTGCATTGATCTCTTCAAGCACGCTGATACCGTTATAGCGCAGGGAGACATTGTGCAGGTGGATCGGCGAGGCACCGGTGTCATGTTCTTGAAAGTGGCTAATTATGTCTGACATTTGTTGATTCCCAGATAGCGGCTGCTTTTTTGGAAGCTATTTCAGGGCATTGACGATCGCGCGCACATTGTACTGCATGAAGGTAAGATAAGTGCTGGCAGGGCTATTGAGATCACTGAGGGAACCCGTATAAAGCGGAACCACGGCCACTGAGGTATCCCCGGCAATCTGCTCTGCGATCTGACTATTGGATGTTATTCCTATGAAGATTACCTTTACGCCGGATTGGCGAATACTATCCTGAATGTCAGCCAATTCCTGTGCAGAAGGCGAAGCCGCAGAACTGAAGGCGGGGAGCAGGGCATTGATGATCTCGAAATCATAGCGTTCGGCAAAATACCCCATAAACAGATGATCGGTCACGAGTTTGCGGTCGGCTTGTGGGATTTCTTCCAATTGGGCCAGGATCCAATGGTGAAGATCTTCGAGCTGATCGTGGTAGGTATCGGAATTTGCCTGGAAGGCGGCCGCGTTTGCAGGGTCGAGCGCGGACAGAGACTGCGCCGCGTTATCGGTCCAGATGTCTATATTCAACGGATCGAACCAGACGTGGGGGTCAACCCCGGTGGCCGCGTGGGCTTCCTGGTCATGATCCGCGTCCGTATCTGGTCGCTCTAAGGAGAACTCACGGAGCTGTATTCCCTCCGAGAGGGAAACAATGGGTATACCTTCGGGAAGTTGAGTTAGCGAATGCTCCAGCGATTCTTCCAAACCCAGACCATTGATGAAGACCACATCAGCGTCGTGTAGCATTCGCAGGTCGCCCGGTGTAAGTTGGTAACCGTGTGGGTCGGTCATGCGCGGGATGATCGTGTCGAGTTCGATAGCCTCCCCGCCTACGTTGGCGACCACATCAGCGACGATGCTGGTTGTCGCAACCACATGTAAAGGACCATCACCCTGGATTTGAGCGGCTTTGATATCTCCAGGCTGTGTGAGAAGGAGATCGGTGTGGTACGTAGAGCCGTTGGTAGCGTTTTCTGCCCCGCCCGAGCACGCTGCTAAAAAAGCGGCGAGGATCAAAATTAATATATTCGAGCGGGCGAGTCGTTTCCTGGAGCGCATTGTTTAGAGCCCCTCTATTTGTGTGTACATTGCGAAAAGCGATAGATGAGTTTTCAAGCCGCTTTTCTGGATAACCGTGGTTCGCATACCTCGGTTACCCATGACGGTTGTGTGATCATGTCGGAATGTGCTGGCACTCGCGGCATAAACCGACCAGCTCAAGCAGATGATCTTCAATGACGAATCCGGTCTCGTTTTGAACCTGTTTCATAAGCGGCTTAAGGTCTTCCGTCCCCGCGATCTCGATCGTCTGCTTACAGCCACGGCACACCAGATGGTGGCCATGACTTAATTCCACCCTGGCGTATCCGTGGCATTTGTCATCGAAGTGGATGCGGCGGATATAGCCGTGTTCCACCAGGAGCGCCAGGGTGCGATATACCGTCACCAACCCGATCGAGGGGCAGTATTTCTTTGCCTGCGTGTGCACCTGCTCGGGCCGCAGCCATCCATCGGCATCATCGATGATGCGCACGACCGCAGCGCGCGATTGCGTGAGTCGATACCCCGCGCTTTTCAAGTCTGTCATTATCTGCATGGATGCCTTTGCTTTTGTCATAATGAAAATTATTATCAATAACGATACTATCAGGATGGCTGCAGGGGGTCAAGAGCGAAGTGATGTCGTGGGGGCTGCACCGGGCACTTGTCGAAGTAAAAAGCGGGGTATGACAAAGTGCATCCTGTTTTGCCCGGAGAGAACAGCGTTCGCTCAATGAACGCTTCAAGGAGAAAAGATGCCCCCAGCACAGGCACCAAAGACTGGTTCGCTTGCTTGTTCAGCGTATGGGTTGTGGAAACCGGAACCCGTCAGGGGGTCGGTGATGGAGTAAGGGTTGCTGTTGTGATGTAGTCGCCCAGAAGCCACCCCTCAAAAGTTTCGTCGAACTTCGTTGTGAAGCGAATGTACCACCAGGAAAAATCTCCGACTTGTTTAGGACCGGCGAGGAGGAGAATAGAAGTGCCCTCCTCAACAAAGCCGATATGTGCACCCAGTGGGTCGGACACAACCCGAACAACCGCTCCGGTGCCGCCGGTGTTGTTCACGTGAGCGGGCTGCGGGGTTGGGGTGGGTGTCACGGTGGGCGTCGGAGTTTTGGTGGGTGTGCCGGTGATCGTGGCCGTTGGCGTGATCGTTGGTGTGCTGGTTATGGTGGCCGTTGCGCTTGGGGTTGGCGTAGCGGTCGGCGTAGGTGGGGGCGTGGGCAGAATCGCCATCACCGAGGCGCCCAAACCGACTACGCTGAGGATTGCCACCAGACCCATGAGTGCCATAGCTGCGGCCAGAGAACGAGAAGCGCCGGTCAGGGGACGGAACCCGAGGGCGGCCAGCACGGCGACGGCGACGACGATCGCCCATGCAAGGTGCAGAGCGAAGGTAAGGGCAGCGCCCTGCCACAGATCAGGCTCGGCGCGCAGCAGTCCGATGGCGACGGCACCGAGGGGCAGGAACAATTCGTACGCGACTGCCGCTCCTGCAAGAGGGGCTAACCGCTCTTCGCGCGCCAGATAATATGCGAGGAAGCCTGCGCCAAGCATAACCAGGCCGAAGTCAATCAGGTTGAGTTCTGTGTGCCCATAGGCGAGCAGGAAAGGTGACTCTGATCCTGTTGCCAGACCGCCCGCAAGGCCGGCGGTTACGGCAACCAACAGCCCGGCGACGGCGAAGCTGGCGAGCATGCGCAGGAAGAAACGTGGTGAGCCGGTTACGGCTGAAAGTGCGAGCCCCATGAGCGGCCCCATCTGATGGGCGACGAGCGCGCCGGCGAAGAGTAAGGCTCGCTGTTCGAAGCGGAAACCAACGCCGATCAGGAGCCCTGCCAGCAGCGCAAAAATGAAGAAGCCAACATTCGGTGAGACGATTTGAGCGAGGTTTTCGAGGAATGTCTCGCGTTCGTCGGCACGAAGCTGGGTGAGCATGCGGCGGGCTCGCCTGCGGCGGGCGCGGGAATGAGTCTGGAGTGGATCGAGTGGTTCGCTCATATTTGTACTCATCGTCGTAATGTGGCGACCAGGCGTGTGGGGTGCTCGAGCAATTCGAATGCGGCGATGATATCTGGAACAACTACGTCGGCGGAATTTTGAGACTCGATTGCCAACCCTTCAACCGAGGCAACGGCGATGCCGATTGCGGCTTCGTGCAGCATGCCGGCGTCGTTGGCGCCCTGCCCGAGGGCAACGACATTCTCTGAGCCCAGCTCGTGCACGTACGCAGCCTTAGCTTTTGCTTCACCCCCCGGCGGTATCCGCACGGCCCGCAAACCGAGCCGTTCATCGATCTGTGATTGGCGGCCGTGAGTGTCGGCGGTGAGCAGATGGAGCTGCAGCCGGTCGCCCAAGGCAAGTAAAGCTTCTGGGGCGCCGTCGAGCAGCTGCCCATCGAGAGCGAGAGTCCCGTTGACATCGGATACGAGATGTTCTAGTTGGATAAGACCGCGTCCAGGGATGTTGAGTTCAATCACCGGTTCTCTCCTCGCGGCATTATAGCATCGGGGGAGAGGAGAGAACAGAAGGGATGATGTGGCCAAGAAAGGAGAAACGACAGAAATCCTTATATTAGAATTCCATAATTTTGTCAAAATTTATGGAGTTCCAACCCATAAATTCATATTACTTTATGGAGTTGTAATCCTTAAGATTGATGCAATGGGCAGTATTAAGGCGCTCGTTTTTCTTGGTCTGCAACAAAATAGGAACAAGAGCAAATCTTCAATGTAGTGAGGTGTTTTACCAAACGTGATTATTGTGCGACGGACTGAGGTAGATTGCCCCGTATTTTTCTCTGTTGAGACCGATGAGAAAAGTCCTAATCTAGTTTTATCATGACCCGTAATCTTGAGACAACCTCTGGGCTCTGCTATAATCGCTTCACGGGCGCGTAGCTCAGCTGGTTAGAGCGCACGGTTCACATCCGTGAGGTCGATGGTTCGAGTCCATTCGCGCCCACCATAGACCTCACGGCTCGTCAAATTCGCGAGCCGTGAGGTCTGCGGTTTAAGCAATACCTTGATGTTTTTAAACCGTAGTCCACACGGTTTAAATCCGTGGGACCAAGAATTTGAGATTCAAAGGGGGTCTCGCCAATATCCGGAACCATAGTCCTCACGGTTTCCCAAATTCTAGTGTTCACGCGGCTCCCGAAATAAGGGATCCTTGAGGTTAGCGGTAGCGGATTTGGACCACACGGCTCTGAACCGTGTACCTCGTTGTTTTCAATATTCCTGTGTCGACTCCTCAGAATCCAAAGCAGGGACCACACGGTTAGAACTTCTCCAATTTAATATTCTGCTTGGATATTTGTGCAGCCGGGTTAGCGGAAATCCAGAAATACCTGATGAAAGCTATAGGAAGACCTAAGTGTGTCTTTGACTGACAGATTGCTGTGCACATATACATCTTACAACGAAAGAGCCTCCAACTTGAGGGGGATAAGCCTAGAAAAGAAAACCCCCGACCCTTGCGAGTCGGGATCAGCGAGTTTGTGTTCTAGCTCAAGTCAGCATATGATTATTTAAGTTTGTGAAAAAGCGTTTTTTATGTAGAGATTGTCTTGATAAGAGGTGGGGGAGGTTTATGAATTTTCGAACAGACGGAATCCTCGTAGTAATCCTATTCGTATGCCTCTCAGCATGTTCTGGTTCTTCAGAAGAACTGATCCAAACCTCCATAGCGGAAACGAAAATAGTTGATCAGTTTAAAGCCGACATGCAAACCGCGACAGAGAAAGCAAGCGGGACAGAGACACCTTCTCCCTCCCCTCCTCCCACCCGCGCGGTCGAGACCGTCACGCCAGCCCCAACAATTCCCAGCTATTGTTCCGTGGAACCTAATGATTATCTGGACGAGATCGATCGTATCTACGAAGAAATCACCGATACCATTGATTATTGGAATGGATCAGCTAAAGGAGATGATGAATTGCTGCAAGTCGAACTAAGAATTCGTAGCCTCCTTGCTCAAACAGAAGAGCTTGTTCCCCCGGCGGATTATCAAAAGGTGCAAGAACACTTCCTCGCTGGTGTGCAGGGCAATTTAAACGCCATATTTGGGATTACTGATCGAAGTGATACTAATAGGGAGGGAAGCAATCGGAGTTTTCAGGAAGAATTCGACCTTGCATGGGAAGCATGGGAGAATGCAAATCGCAATCGAGACCGAGTCTGTGTAAACCCGATAA
>JAIWHF010000103.1:0-8855 GCA_048629905.1 Methanosarcinales archaeon | reverse complement strand
CGTCTCCGGCAGTTGAACCGAGTCGGCCCGACGAGCCGCGGCAGTTGCCCGCGAGACTGCTTCGATCAGAGGCGTGGACTCCAGCGGACGGTCATCCAGTCGTACGACACATTCCACGCCGCGAACGGATCCGGTCAGAAACGCCGCATCGCATGCTTGCAATGCATCGGCTTTCCACCGGCCCTCGACGACTTCGATGCCGAGGGAGCGAGCCTGCTCGATGACCCTTCGGCGCACGGTCCCGGGATACAGCGGAAGTCCTGCCTCAGGAGTGAACAGCCGGTCCTGCCGCTCGAAGAACAGGTTGGCCGAGATCCCTTCGGCAAGCCATCCGTCGTACACGCGGATGACCTCTTCCACTCCAAGTCGGGCGGCCAGGCGTGCCGCGATCACGTGGGGCAGGGCGTTGCAGGTCTTGATGTGGGCGATCGATGGACGGGGCACAGCGTCGCTGTCCAGCACGCGGACGGTGAGTCTCCGAACGGCCGGGGCCCGTGAGATCTCGACCATGGATACTGAGTCAGTGGATCTTCCGAAGCCGCGGCCGCCCCCCGTGGCGCTCCACTGACAGCGCAGCACGCCGTCGGTTCCGAGGCTCACACCCAGGTCGCCGGAGGCCGCCAGCAGTCGCTCGATGATCTCCCGCTCGTCGAGGAAGCCGGGCGGCGGCTCGAGTTCGATCGCCTCGGCACCCGCCAGCAGCCGCGCGGCATCACGCGGGCTGACCGGGCGCTCGGTGATGCAGAGGCATTCATCGGAACTATGCAGGCTCTGGGTGACAAGCTGGCTGTTCTCGTCTTACAGTTCGCCTACGATTTCACGCCTGATCTCCGCGATCGACTTGACGTATTCTTGGGTGCGCTGCCCGGGGGGACGCGTTATGCTGTTGAAGTGCGTAATCGCGGCTGGTTGAAACCGGAGTTCAGGGAGATGCTCTCACAACACAATGTCGCATTGGTGTTGCAGGATCTCCATTACATGCCCAGGCTGGATTGGATCACAGCGGATTTCACCGTCATCCGCTGGTTGGGGCGGCGCAAGGATATCGTCCGCTTCGATGAGATTCAGATCGATCGGTCACAGGAGTTGGGCGAATGGGCGCAGAAGGTGAACCGTTTCCTCGCCGACGGCGTAAACGTGTATGGTTTTTTCAACAATCATTTCGCCGGCCATAGCCCGGAAAGTGTACGTCAGTTCGCGGCATTGCTTGGCGTGGACCTGATGGATAAACCTAAAGAGTCGAATAGGGGTACACAGATGGCGATGGAATTTGATGATGAGTGATCTTGGAGTACCGGAGTGGACACTGCCAGAAGAGTTGGATGTCGGTGAGGTGCTCGAAGTTGTAACTCGTGCACTCGAGGGGCAGGAGCAGGATTCTGAGTACCTCCAGGGGATGAAGATGGCTGTTCCGGGTGCCGGGAAACTCTATGGTGTCCGTGTACCGCAGCTGCGCACGATGGCGAAGCAGCTTACAAAGAAATACAGAGACCAGGAACAGGATTTAGACCGGTTCGCGCGAGCGAGCTGGGCGCAAGGGAGCCGCGAGCACCGACTTATCGCGATTTTTGTCCTTGCCGGGATGAAGAAACTGACACCAGAACGCAGGTGGGAACTGGGTGTGGAATTCTTGCCTGATGTCGAAGATTGGGAGACTTGTGACCAAATGTGCCACGCGTTATTGGGTCAGGCGCTGGCGGAGGACCCGGACTATATGGATCAACTCGAGACCTGGATAGATGATAACAACTTCTGGGTCCGGCGAGCAGCGCTGGTCTCAACCGTGATTCTCCGCAGGGCAAAGTACTCCGAGGCAGTAGCCGAGGGGCTGGATCAACGAACGTTGAGAATGTGCGCCGTTCTACTGGACGATGGAGAGAAGTACATCCGCAAGGCGGTCGATTGGACGGTGCGGGAGGTGATCAAGCGTCACTACGCACTCGCGTTTACGTGGATGGTGGAGCAAGCCAAAAGTGGGCCTGACGCCGTCGGACGTTCGACGCTGAAACTCTCCGCAAAGAAGCTCAGTGAGACCGACCAGAAGTTTTTTCTCGCCGCGCTCAAATAAGACCCTACTGCATCGGGCTGAGTGAAGCTTCTCGATTCCCCAGGTTAAATTCTCAATATACAAACCATAGGATTTAAGTCCTCTGGCCCATCGGTGGGATGGTCATGGGTCTGGGTGAGTGTTAGATTTAAGGGGTAACTTCTAATGTTTTCTTGAGGAGGTTGATATGTTGTTTGGTGCCCGATCTAAAAGAACCATCTCTCTAATCCTGTTTATTTTCCTGCTGCCCGCGTGCAGTATCCCGCTTTCAAGCAGCAATAATGTGGAATCCGCTCAAGCGGACGGGGTGATAGAAGACGTTATGGTTGAAAAACCGACGGCGACAATGCTGATGCCCACAGCTGTGCCTAAGGTTATTGATGAAGCGATAGAAGAGCCGTCCGCGGAGGTGACAGCGGTTGAGATACAACCCACACAAACTATCGAACCTGAACCCGAACAGCCGACAAACCCAATGACGGGTTTGCCCGTGGATGACCCGGACGTTCTCCAGCGGCGACCCCTGCTCGTTTCGATCTCAAATTTCCCGCCAACGGCGAGGCCGCAAGCGGGGCTGTCATTCGCATCGCATGTGTACTCCACGTTCATCGGGTTCGGTATGAACCGCTATGTTGCGGTTTTTTATGGTGACTATGCGGAGCACCTCCAGGAGATTCTTGCCAATCGGCTCGCGGAGGGCAATGACGATGATTTCGCGATCGGCCCTGTCCGCTCTGGGCGGGTCGCTTTCGAGGACATTAAGAATCAATATCCGCACGCGCTCCTGATTACTGCTGGCGCCTCTCCAGAGGTGCTTTCACAGCTATCCAATCAAGTTTCGGTATTCGGGTCGAGCGATGAAAGTGTTAACAGCACCGGTGTTGGGGCGGGTGCGCTCGGTCAGCTTGCGAGCGGCTATCCAGTCGATCCTCTGAAGTATGAATCTTTGGTGTTTGACGCTGCACCACCCACGGGCGGGGAGTCGGCCGAGTTCGTACGCGTCATTTACAACTACCTCAACCAGAATGGATGGGAATACGATCCGGAGAGCCGAACTTACCTGCGGTCGCAGGATCAGGCGGACGGCAGCGGAGAGCTCTATCCGATAATCGATAAATTGACAGGGGAGCAGCTGGGGTTTGAGAACGTGCTTGTGTTGTGGGCGAAGCATTCGTATCTCTCCCCGACAGTCGTTCAAATCAACCTCTCCTACGTGTGGGATCAATTCGGTTTGCTCTACCGCGATGGCAAGGTCTACGAGGTAAAGTGGTCCACACGCAACGGCAAGTTGATGATCTACGACGGAGAGGGAGCGCCGGTGCCTTTGAAACCGGGCAAGACCTGGTTTGAAGTGGTTAGCTTCCAAACCACCTGGGATCGTGACAAGAGCATCGTGCGCTTCCACGAACCCCCGTCCGATTTCTAGCTCGGCGTCTTTTCGCCAACCGTGGTTCACTAGATATTACTAGGCCGTAAATTGATTGTTGAAAGCATGGCATAGAAAAAATGGCATGCTTTCTTGGTTTAAACAAGACGTTTAGTACATTCCCAAGGAATGTGGGGTCAGATCGAACACTTGAATGTTCCAGTGCTCGAACGGTAGAGTTTTTAGGCTACAATGTGTATGTTGTCTGAGACGAACTGTTTTTCGAGCTCTATTGGCGCTCACCAAAAACTTCGGCCGCCAAGCACAGGAGGTGTCCTCATGGAATTGCTCACGGTGAAGATTAAAAAACCATCCGAAGTCAATGTCATCTTCGGCCAGGCGCACTTCATCAAGACCGTGGAAGATATTCATGAGGCGCTTGTAGGGGCAGTGCCCGGGATCGAATTTGGGCTGGCCTTCTGCGAAGCCTCCGGTCCTGCGCTGGTGCGGACGAGCGGCACATCGAAAGAGATGATCGCTTTAGCGGAGGCCAACGCGCTGACCATTGCCGCTGGGCATACATTTCTCATCTTCTTGGCGAATGCCTTCCCAGTCAATGTTCTGAACGCCGTGAAGATGGTTCCGGAAGTTTGTCGCGTTTTTTGTGCGACCGCGAATCCGGTCGAGGTGGTCTTGGCAAAGACCGATCAGGGGCGGGGCGTGCTTGGCGTGATCGACGGCGAGGCGCCCAAGGGCGTTGAAACTGAAGATGATGCCGCCGAGCGCATCGAGCTTCTGCGTAAATTCGGTTATAAATTGGGGTGAGGTCGGGATTGCAAGGTAAGGAGTAGAGCGCTATGGCGCTGCACAATACGATTACGGATGTCCCGGGAATTCGCGTGGGGCACGCGCAAGATATTGAAGCGATCACGGGGTGTACTGTTGTGCTCTGTATGGAGGGCGCCGTAGGAGGCGTTGATCAACGGGGAGGGGCACCCGGGACGCGCGAGACAGATCTGCTAAGCCCGATGCACTTGGTGAATAAAGTGCACGGGGTCTTGTTGACGGGCGGTTCGGCGTTTGGTCTCGATGCGGCGACAGGCGTTATGCGCTTCCTCGAGGAACAAGACGTGGGCTTCGATGCACATGTAGCGAAGGTTCCCATCGTTCCAGCGACGGTACTCTTCGACTTAGAAATTGGCCGGGCGGATGTGCGACCGGACGCGGCGATGGGTTACCAGGCCTGTGAGAAAGCATCAACGGATCCTCCCGAGGAAGGGAACGCCGGCGCCGGGATGGGCGCGACGGTGGGGAAGATTCTTGGCATGGCCGGCGCGACGAAGTCTGGAATAGGGAGCGCGAGCAGAGATCTGGGCGGGGGGGCGGTTGTAGGCGCATTGATCGCCGTCAACGCGGTAGGGGATGTGGTTGACCCCGTTAGTGGAGAGATACTGGCCGGAACGCGTCCAGCCAAGCTGGGCCCCGTGCGTTTTGGTGGTGACGCTCGATTCGCAGATACCCTGGCGGTGATGAAGGGAATGGCGGGCAAGATGGCGCTGCGATTCGCATCCCGGGGCAATACCGTGATTGGCGTCGTGGCGACGAACGCGCAGCTCACGAAAGAAGAAGTAAACAAGGTTGCCCAAATGGGGCATGACGGCATCGCCCGTGCAATTCGCCCGGCGCACACCATGTTGGATGGTGACACCCTGTTTGCATTATCAACCGGGGGGAAAAGCGTCGATGTGAATATCGTTGGCGCCTATGCTGCGGAAGTTGTAGCAGAGGCAATCGTGCGCGCGGTGTGGGCGGCAGAATCGCTGGGCGGATTACCGGCAGCGCGGGATCTCATACAAAAGGATTGACACGCATGATCGCCGATGGTATCGTCTCGCGCCCTGGTGGAGGCGGCTGATGTTTCGAAAATCTACGGATAAACCAATCGTGAGTGGGCAAACGCCTGAGCGTGTGGATTCGATTTTGGGTCCCGGCATTACCTGGCAGGGGCAGCTCAGCGGAGAAGGGGGAGTCCGCATCGATGGCGCGTTCGACGGCGAGATTGCGGTGCGCGGGATTGTTGTGATCGGAGAGCAAGGGCGGGTCACTTGTGAGCAAATCCGCGCTAACACTGTTGTCATCTCGGGTTCTCTCAAAGGAAATATCACCGCTCATCGAGTGGAGATAACCACCACAGGGCGAGTATGGGGTGATGTTGTCACGATCGCTTTCTCGACGGAAGAAGGCGCATTTTTGCGGGGCAAAATCAGGATGGAGGAAAAGCTCGACCTGGGGTTCGCCCCTGAGCTTCCCGCCGATGAAGACCTTGAGCAAGCCGCCGTACAGCAGGATGGTGTAGAGGCGGAATAACCGCGATCGTTTTTCGGAATCAATCAGGGCTGACTAAGATATCTTAGTCAGCCCTGATTATTTGCCGGGCTGATTCAAGCCGGCGTAATCGAACCCACAAACAAACAACACAACCTGATTGTCAATCCATATCTAGGAAGGTTCATCTCCAAATTCGGTGAATGGCCAATTGGATTTGCGTTGTCCAGTTCCAAAATCCAATTAAATCGTAGGGGCCGACCCGTGTGTCGGCCCACTGGTAGTACACATCCAACCTCCCGCAGGTTTCACGCCTGCGGGAGGTTTAACGCAGACATCAAGGCACAACTCAAGGCGCGGCGGACTGCTGGTAGGTGAACAGCCATGAGCCAGCAAACGGTTCGCCGTCACCATCCGTACAGGACTCGGCAGAAATGCCGGTCACTAGACCATCACCTTGAATTAGCTGCAGAGAATAAGTCACGCCTTCTTGCATGGTGAAGTCTGCAAAACCAGGTCCGAGTTCGGGTTTTAACCCGGTGAAGAACGTGCTCTGGCCGGTGTCCCAGACAACAAGCGCTTCAACTCCGGCCACTCCATGCCCGGCTGCATCGAGGACAAGGATCTGGATTTGGGCTTCTTGCAGCGCGGGGTCGCAGATCTCATCCTTGGCAGTGAGTGAAAAAGGTGCGCTCGCGGTCGCAGTGGGAGGTGATGTGGGACTGGGGGTTGCTGTAGGTGTAAAAGTGGGGCTTGGCGGGAGTGGAGTCGTAGTGGCTGCTCCGTGGGGCGTCGGCGTTGCAATCAATGGCGAAGGACGCTCGCCAAGCATGGCTGCAAGCTGGGCGAGGGAGCGCGCTTCGGACTCGGGTCGTCCAGCGGCTAACCTGCTCTGGGCCATTCGACCGAGCGTGCTGGCCGGGTCGGTGATTTGGACCCAGGCAAGGCGGGCGCGAGCACGATCTGCATCTCCGGTTGCTACATAGGCGGATGCGATCAGGGTCAAATAATCTGATTTAAAGTCTTCGCGGAGCGAGTCCGGGGAAGAATCGATGTACTCAACGGGGTTGATAGTCCAGCTGTAAAATAACCCAGCGGCGAATCCGAGGAGTAAGCCGATGATTAGTGAGAAATTACCTAATCGACTCATTGTAAGCCTATCTCGGGCGCAGGCGGGATGGAGCGTAAGTCGACGGCGAGCAGGTTCAGAGTCTGAAGGTCGATGTTATTGAAACCGTTTTCCACCCCGAAGTCGATAGCTGCGATGACGTAGTTTAGGGGCGGGTGAGATCCCAACGAGGCGAGTTTGTACCTTGCCAGCTCCAAGTCGCGATCGACGATGTAGGCTTCGGCGACCATGAGGACATAATCCGATCGGAAATCTTCGCGTAACGCTGCCGGGGCAGTGTCGACATATTCCACAGGGCGAATCACCCAGCCGAAGAGCAGGCCAAGAAGCATGCCGATGAAGATTCCAATTAATAAGCGTGATGTCGTTCTCATACGATGGTTGCCCTCTGGCGAGCATTGTGCCATAGAGGCGTAATCGTTGCAACAAAGGCAACAGCCCCGACAGGACTTCCGAGATCCGGGGCTGCCTATGCTATAATCGCTGGTGCCGAAGGTGGGAATCGAACCCACAATCCCGAAGGAACGCGAGTTTGAGTCGCGCGCGTCTGCCAGTTCCGCCACTTCGGCGCACGGACAGTATAGCCAAGTGTAAGATGGTGGTCAAGATGGCCTCCCGGTCGTAGCCCGGGGGCTTACTTTATACCTTATGCGCTTAGGAATTATTGGCCTCGAGGCCTCTGGAAAAACTACCGTTTTCAATGCCCTTACAGGAGCACAATTAGAGACGGGCACTATGGCCGGTCGTGGACGTGTGGATGTTCATGAGGCCTCTGTAGACGTCCCAGACCCGCGCCTTGAAGCAGTGAGCGAAGTCTTCAAGCCGAAGAAAACAACCTGCGCTAAAGTGACGTACGCTGATATCGGCGGCATGAGTGTTGGCGCTGGCAGCGACGGACTTCCCGGTCCACTCGTCAACCAAATAGAGCAAATGGACGGTTTGCTGCTCGTCGTTCGGGGATTTCAAGACCCGAGTATCCCCTGTGCGCTGGGGGATGTCGATCCCGCTCGAGATGCCGCCGCTCTCGATGGTGAGCTGCTCCTGAGTGACATGATCACAGTCGAACGGCGCCTGGATAAATTGCAGGAAGAACGGCAGAAAGGGGGGCGCGATAAGGCGCAAGTCGAGCGAGAACAGGCCATCTTCCAACGCGCCATGGAGCATTTGAATCAAGAGCAGCCGCTTCGGCGCATGAAGCTCTCTACCGAGGATCTCGCCGCATTGACGGGATTTGGATTACTCACCCTTATCCCGATACTTATTGTTGTTAACTTGGGAGAAGACCAGTCGCTCTCTGATATGGGTGAAATCATAGCGGGAGTGTCAGTGCTTGGGCTGCAGGGGAAGCTGGAGATGGAAATCGCTCAACTGCCGGTGGACCAGGCAGCCGAATTCTTGGTGGAATATGGCATCGAGGTGCCTGGTCGGGAGCGAGTGATCCGTTCCTCGTATGATGCGTTGGGGCTGCATTCTTTCTTCACCGGAAATGAAGATGAAGTTCGAGCGTGGACGCTGCCGCTCGGAGGTACCTGCCTGGACGCCGCGGCGACGGTCCATTCTGATATGGCGCGCGGATTCATTCGCGCCGAAGTAATCAATTGGGAGGCGTTGGTATCTCTGGGCGGGCTAGCAGAGGCGCGCGCTCAAGGTAAACTGCGCCTCGAAGGGAAGGATTCCGTCGTCTCCGATGGGGATGTGATCTATATACGCTTTAACGTTTGACATGTTGAGGAATTCCCAGAACTCATTATAATTTTTTCTGATTACTGCATACTTTCAATACACAGGAGTGAAATATGGCCGCCGTGAAATACGAACAAAAAGGTTGGAGTCTCGAAGAGCTATTCCCCGGTCTAGGAACCCCCGAGATCGAACAGGCGCTTGAAAAACTCGATGCTTCAGTCGCGGATTTTGAGAAGCACCGGGAGCAGCTCTCTGCGGATATCTCCGAGAAAAAATTCATGGCAATTCTTCAGGATTATGAAGGG
>JAIWHF010000102.1:0-8915 GCA_048629905.1 Methanosarcinales archaeon | reverse complement strand
AATTCGATCCGAGAGTGAGATGAGTTCTTCCAATTCCTCCGAGATTAGAAGGATCGCAGCACCATTCTCACGCTGCTGGAGCAGCAAGCGTTGAACGGATTCGATCGCCCCAACATCTAACCCGCGCGTTGGCTGCATGGCAATCATCAACTTCGGCTCGCAGGAGATCTCGCGCGCCAGAATCAAACGTTGTAGATTACCTCCCGAGAGCAAGCGTGCGGGTGTATCTATTGTCGGTACAATAATGTCGTAGTCTTCACGCAGCGTTTCCGCTCGTGTATTGGCAGAGAGACTGTCAATGGACCACCCTCTCGCGATCGGCGGTTGCCGATACCCCTTCATGATCAGGTTATCAGTGATGCTGAGATTCGGGGCTGTGCCAACATGGGTCCGGTCTTCAGGGATATGTGAAACGCCCGCATCGATTACTTGTCTTACATGTCTCGATCTGCGCTGCCCTGACATGTTACCTTCGATGAGCACCTGCCCATGCACAACCACTTTTCCTTCTGTGATCGGTCGAAGACCGGTAATAGCTTCAGCCAACTCCGTCTGCCCATTTCCAGCCACACCGGCTAAGCCGACGATCTCACCAGCCGCAACGTGTAGGGATAGGCCTCGTAAAGCCTGAATACCCTTATTATTCAAGGCCTTGAGCCCTTCCACAGCCAGAACAGTGTCTCCTGGAGTTTGCTCAACCTTATTCAATCGAAAGAGAACCTCGCGACCTACCATCTCGCGCGCCAGCTCCTGCTTCGTAATCTCTTTAACGAGCAAACCTTCTGCGCTAAGCTTCCCTTTACGCAAGACTGTAATCCGATCTGCAATAGCCATGACTTCATCGAGCTTGTGGCTGATGAAGATGATTGATTTCCCCTCGGCAATCATGGACCGTAGTGTAGCGAACAATTCTTTAATTTCTTGTGGAGCTAAGACCGCTGTCGGCTCGTCCATAATGAGCACTTTCGCTCCACGGTAGAGCATCTTTAAAATCTCCACACGCTGCTGCTCACCGACGGATAATTGCCAGATTCTTGCTCGTGGATCGACCTGGAGACCATACTGCTCCCCGAGGTCGGAGATAATTTGATCATAATGGGATAAATTCATATTGAAGCGCGGTTCATCAAGGCCCAGGAGGATATTTTCCGTCACAGTTTGAGTGGGCACGAGCATAAAGTGCTGGTGGACCATGCCAATCCCATGGTTGATGGCATCTCGAGGGGAGCGCAGATCGACATACTCACCATCAACCCGGATCGTACCTTTATCGGGTCTATATAATCCCGTGAGGATATTCACCAGGGTGCTCTTGCCTGCGCCGTTTTCTCCCAACAAGGCGTGGATCTCACCAGACCGCAAGGTGAAATCAACCTCGTCATTCGCCAAGACACCGGGAAACTGTTTGGAAATCCCTTTTAACTCAACTACATTGAGATGATCTTCCATACTCAGCTCCGAAGATGATGGGTCGACGCCCTTATTGGACGTCGACCCTTTTGCTGATTATTTGTATGGACTACTCAGGCAATTCCGCAGTAATACCCTCAGCCCACCATTTCATGCAGTATGTGCAGCCTAACCCAAACTCGGGGAAGGCGTCCAGGTCAACTTGCTCAAGCGCTTCACCCTCGGGAACAATCAGGTTGCCCTGATTGTCATAGATCGGCCCAGAGAACACATCGAAGCGGGTGAAATCTCCCGCCAGGGTGGCGGCCATCAGGTCACGAACCTGCTGGATGACTTCTTCTGGAAGCTCTGCAACGCCGGGTTGCAGCTCCTCACCCTCCATGAAACCGTAAAGGCCGAGCGCTCCGGTATCAGCATCGAAGTAATCCCAGCCGGGGGTATAGGTTCCAGCGATGACACCCTCGGCGATCTCAGCGTATACCGGTCCCCAAACCCAGTAGGGCGCGGTCAGGCAGGCGTCAATCTTGCAGGAGCCGTACCAGTCATAGGTGACGCCCCATTTGCCCTTTTCCTGGGCAACATCGGCGACGGCAGGAGTGTCGGCACCAGTGAACACTACCTGAGCACCGGCATCGAACAACGAGGCTGCGGCCTCTTTCTCGATGATGGGATCATGCCAGGTGTTGATCCAGCGCACATCCAGTGTGCACTCAGGGCATGTTTCCCTCATTCCCAACGCGATCGCGTTACCAAGACGAATCTCCTCTGGAATCGGGAAAGTCGCCATGTACCCCAGCTTCGGGTTTCCATCCATTTGGGCACGTGCACCGGCGAGCATCCCTGCAAAGTACTTCATGTTTTCCATAGCACCGAACAGGTTGCCGAAGTTGGTCATATTGGACTTAATGCCCGAGATATGGATGTACGTGACATCCGGGAATTCTTCGGCGAGGACTTCCATGGGATCCATGTAGCCGAAGGAAGTGCCGAAGATAAGATCGAAGCCCTTCCGCGAGAGGCTGCGGAAAATCTGCTCTGAATCGGCTCCCTCGGGTACGTTCTCGATATAGGCTATGTGGACATCCGGCACATTCTCTGCGACATATTCCAGGCCTTCGAAGTGCGCCTGGGACCAGCCCCCGTCATCGTGAGGGCCAATCAGGACCATGGCAACATTGAACTTACCCTCTTCCACTGCGGGTATCTCGAAACCCCCCACGACTTCCGGTGCCTCTTCCCCACCGCAGGCTGTAAGTGCCAGAGCCAACAGGGTAAGGAGAACAGCTAGGCGTAACGCCATACTTCGTGACATCTCATACTCCTCTTATTAGAATTTCCTTGAATGAGTTTCGGCTGACGACCTTCCTGTTTTTTGCGATGAACCACCTCCTTTATGTTTTATCCATCTTCTATAGTTTATGAAGTGACAATTCGAGTGCCCGTTTTCCCTTCGAGGGCAAGCTCAATATTCACAGGATCTGTGATCAGGGCTTCCTTGCCACCACGTTCTAGAAAACCAACAATAGCCCGGATCTTGGGTTCCATGCTTCCCTTGCCGAATTGGCCATCGGCGAGATGCTTTTTCGCCTCCGCCAAAGTCATTCGATCGATCCATTGCTGATCTGGTTTATTGAAATTCAGCGCGACTTTCTCTACCGCTGTTGAGATTAAGAGCAGATCCGCCTGGATGCTGTTTGCCAGTAATGCCGAGGCGAAGTCCTTATCGATCACCGCCTCAATCCCGGTGAGTTCGCCTTTCTCATCTTCAACTACGGGAATGCCCCCCCCGCCCACACCGATGACCACAAAACCATCTCCGATCAACGACTGGATCGCATCCTGCTCGATGATGCGGACAGGTAACGGCGACGGGACAACGCGCCGCCAACCTCGTCCGGCATCTTCCACGACCGCCCAACCTTCTTTCTTACTCCGTTCCGATGCGGTCCCCTCATCCATGAAAGAACCAATCGGCTTGGAAGGATTCTGGAAAGCAGGATCGTTTCGATCGACTAAGACCTGCGTAACAACTGTTGCAGATTTCTTGTCGAGCCCACGCAGTAGGAATTCGTTGTAAAGCGCTCTTTGGAACATATAGCCGATGGCACCTTGCGTGTCAGCTCCACATGAATCCAAGGGTACGGGGTGAAGCTCATGCAGCGCAAGTTCAACCCGGCGCAGGATGAAGCCCACCTGCGGTCCATTGCCATGCGTGATTACGACATCCCAACCGGCTTCGATCATGCCGGCGATGTGGGTCATAGATTCACCCGCGGCCGCATATTGATCCGCAACCGTTCTGTGTTGCTTATCTTTGATTAACGAGTTGCCGCCAACAGCGACCACGGCAATTTTTCTTCCACTTGATTTGCTCATTCACATTCCTCCAAACTAGCGCATCGTTAATGCCATGACAGCTTTTTGTGCATGCAGACGATTCTCTGCCTCGTCGAACACGACGCTATGCGGCCCATCGATAACGGCATCCGTGACTTCGATGTTGCGGTCGGCGGGGAGGGGATGCATATAAATTGAATCGTCTTTGGCCAGCCCCATTTTCTTCTCATCCGCGATCCAGTCTTTATACTTGTCCTGGATTTTCTTCCCTTCCTCGGGATCTGTCGTCGTCAATAAAGGTCCCCAAGACTTAGCATAGACGATGTCGGCATCTTTTACCGCCTCGTTCATATCGTCGATGACTTCAAACCCTGTGCCGAATTTCTTCGCCTGCGCTTTCGCTTGATCCATGATCTCTGGCATCAATTTGAATTCCGGAGGATGGGCCAAAACAACATCGAGACCAAAGCGGGGCATCTGCAAGATGAGCGATTGCGGCACAGAGATGGGTTTCAAGTAGGAAGATGCATATGCCCAGGAGACAACCATCTTCTTTCTACGCAGATCCCTGCCTTTCTTCTCAATGATCGTCATAAGATCAGCCAGTATCTGGAATGGATGGTAGAACTCGCATTGCATGTTGAGAACAGGCTCGCGTGAGGCTTCAGCGACCAGGTTTAGATACCGATTTCCGATCCCCCAATCGACGTGCCGGATCGCGATTCCATCGAAATAACGGCCGAAGATTTCCCCCATCTCCTTCTCGGTATCTCCATGAGAGATCTGGGTTGTCCGCGATTCGATGAAAGCAGCATGCCCTCCCAACTGAGCCATCCCCGCCTCAAACGAACCGCGTGTGCGAGTGCTCGAGAAGAAGAACAACATCGCCAGGACCTTATCTCGTAAGTAAGGATGGGGTTCTCCAAGCGCACGCTTGCGCTTAAGATCAAAAGCTACTTCCAGAACAGTTTCGACCTCCTCACGGGTAAAATCGAGATCACCGATGAGGTCTCTTCCACGTAAATCTGTTTGCATGGATACTTCATCTCCTATCGTTTAATTGTGGGCGTAAAATTCCCGTAGTTCAGATGGGCGGTGCGCTCTGTGGTTCATCGAGTCTTCTGACCCAGCAAAGTTTTGTGAGCTCACCATTCAAGCACCATCTTCACCACCCATTCGACTCAATTTTCTCGTTCCTCTTGTTTCCGACAATCAACTTACTCACTCCATAGCGCCGAGGACGGATGCCAACAGCCCCATGCGCATGACCACACCATTGAACGCTTCCAGCCAGTATCGAGACCAACGTGTGCCGTCAACATCGGGAGGAATCTCATCCATGCGCGGCAGGGAGTGCAATAGGATTGCGTCCGACTTGGCTTTACCGGACAGCAGTTCACGCGTGATCTTGTAATTCGCGGGTGTCAAGCCAACGTCCCCATCCCGTTCGTCACGGGATTTGGTGTAATCCGGCTGGACGACCGGCTCAACCAGGATTACATCTGCTTCACTAATCGCTTGCTCCACATGCTCTGCCTCAGCGAAATCGAGACTGAGTAGTTCAAGCTCTTCTTTGAATTCATCCGTGAGAGACATCTCAGGCGGGGATACGAAGGTGATCGGGCAATCAAATTGAGTCAGGCCATAGGCTAATGAGTGCATAGTTCGCATGCGCATATCGCCAACTGCCAGCCAGCGAAGCCCATCTAAACGACCTTTCTCCTGATGTACAGTGTATAGGTCGGTGAGAATCTGGGTCGGGTGTTCCCCCCAGCCATCACCGCCGTTGATGATCGGAATAGAAGCCCATTTCGCGGCCTCATGCGGCGCACCCTGCTCGAAATGGCGCATCACGATCACATCACCGTAGAACTCCAGCATTTTCACTGTGTCCTTGATGGACTCCCGATAAAAATCCCCTGCACGGGTCATCTTCGCATCGGCAAATCCTGTCACTTGCCCGCCCAGGCGTATCATCGCTGCTTCGTGCGCTAGACGGGTTCGGGTGCTGGGTTGATAGAAAGCTGTAACCAGCGTTTTCTCCGAGAGCAAATCTGTATTGCGTCGATCGCGCGCAAATGGCGCCAAACGGTCACACACTTCGAAAATTCGGAAATACTCTTCCCTCTCAAATCCTTTTAGGGAAAGTATGTCTCGTCCAGAAAAACTGCGCATGAATCTACTCCTCCATTTCGTTATTTTGTACTCGTCGGTTTGTCCGCCCCAGTTTTGTAAACCCCTTGCATCACGCTTATGGCACCCGACGGTTAATATGAAAGCGAAAGGTGCCAGGCAAGAAATAACTATACGTGTGGTCGATAACTTCTCCTTCTTTTGAATAAAGCTGTGCCTCGAAGAACAGCAAGGCATCCCCGCGTTGAATTTTCAGATGACGAGCCACTTCCGGAGAAGCCGATAAAGCGGTGATATCTGTGAGACATTGCCGGATTTCAGGTTCATCTCGCTGAAGGAGTACATCCAGGACCGAACCCCGGAATTCACCTGCCTTGATATCTACAGGTAGAAATTGTTCCGGGAGAATGTCAATAAGGAAGGCAACGGGTCTCCCTTCAGTAAGGATCACCCTCGAGATTTCGATCAATGGAAGTTCACTTCCCCATCTGAATCGCCGTTGTTCTTCCTCTGTCGCTGTCCGTTCGCGGATTTCCAGGTCCCCCGTCTCGACTTTAAGGCCGATCCGATCTGCGAGCCGCTCGATACTCTCCAGGGTTTCGATCCCGGTGTCAATCACATGAGGCAGTTGAGTAACGTACGTGCCCACACCCTGACGACGTACAATCATCCCTCGCCGCTCAAAGATTCTCATCGCCTCGCGCAGCGTAGCGCGTGAAACCCCAAGACTGCGGGCTAATTTTGGTTCAGATGGAAGGTACGTCCCCGGTTCGACGCTCTCAAGGATCTCAGAAAGAGTCTCAGCCGTCCTCTGGTAAAGAGGCCGGCGCTTCGTCTCTTCTCGCATTTCCATTCGACTCATTTCTTCACTCGCGTTGTCAGCCTCGTGGGCCCGATCGTCGGAGAGCCTACTCCCCGCCTTCCACCACAGGAATAACCTCAAAACGGTTAACGTCAACGAGACCTTTATCGGAGATACGCAGGTCGGGAATGACAACGAGTGCCAGAAGGCTGAGCTGCATATTGGCATTATTCAGCGTGCAGCCACACTCTTTAAAAGCATCGAGGACGCGTTCTGCCTTTTCAGCGACAATCTCTGCCCGTTCTTCAGACATCAAGCCCGCGATCGGCAGCTCCACTAAAGCGACCGTTTTCCCATCGCGGATGACGATCTGTCCGCCGCCTACTTCCGCGAGCCGATTGGCGGCCAGAGCCATATCCGCCTCATCTGTCCCGACGACGATCATATGGTGAGAATCATGGGCTACGGTTGAGGCAATTGCGCAGGGGCGATCGAACCCAAAACCGTGGACAAACCCCACTTGAACTTCACCCGTCCCCTGGTGACGCTCAACAAGTGCGACCTTGGCGAGATCCTGCTTGATATCAACCGCGATCGCTCCATCTGCTGCCTTCATTTCCATTTTAAGATGTTGCGTTGGAGCCTGGTTCTCAATGACGCCAATAACGTTGACAGTAAACACACCATCATTTGGTGCAGCAACAGAAAAATCTTCTGCGCTGAGTTCTTTACCAAGGTGGACGGAGGCTTTCACCTCAGGTGGATATGCAAAATCGGGGATATCCACCAGGAGTTCGCCATCCTCGGCGATGAGCTTGCCACGTGCGAAGACCATATCCGCATCAAATGATTCCAGCTCGCCTACGAGCAGTATGTCTGCATACCGCCCGGGAGCGATCTGTCCGATATCGCCAGCGAGGCCAAAATGCTCCGCGGTGTTGAGCGTCGCCATCTGAATAGCGGTGATCGGCTCCAAACCCTGCTCGATTGCATGCCGCACAACGCGATCCATGTGCCCATCACGCACTAAGGTCCCGGAGTGGCTGTCATCGGTCACCAGTAGGAAATGGCGAGAGTCGAGACCCTCTTCCGTGACAGCTCGCACCTGACTTGCTACATCATGCCACGCTGACCCGAGCCTCATCATCACCTTCATGCCCTGGCGGACACGCGCCAGCGCATCCTCCAGACGGGTGCCCTCGTGATCGTCTTCCGGTCCCCCGGCAACGTAACCGTGGAAAGGCATTCCCAGATCGAGAGAGGCATAGTGTCCTCCGGTGACTTTTCCTGCAGCGCGGGTTTCCGCCATCTCCAGGTGCATCTTCTCGTCGCTGTTGAAGACACCCGGGAAGTTCATCATTTCACCTAACCCAATAATCCCCGGCCAGGACAGCGCCTCGGCAACTTCCTCGGGGCCGATCGCGGCGCCAGGCGTCTCCAAGCCCGGGGCGGATGGCACACAAGATGGAACCTGTACCCACACATGAATAGGCTGCACAGCCGCCTCATCTGCCATGAGACGCACACCATCAAGCCCGAAGACATTTGCGATCTCATGTGGATCGATGAACATCCCTGTCGTGCCGCGCGGGGCTACAGCACGCACAAACTCTCCAACAGTGATCATGCCCGACTCAACATGCATATGGCCATCTAACAAGCCGGGGACAATATGGCGACCTTCTGCCTCGATAACCCGAGTTTCGGGCCCTATGGTATGACTCGCATCCTGACCTACAAAGGCAATGCGTTCCCCAATAATCGCAACGGAGGTTCCTGGGAGAATTTCCCCGGACTGAACGCAAACCCAGCGGCCGCCGCGTATGACGACATCTGCCGGTTTTCTGCCCATGGCGACATCGACGAGTGATCGGCTTAATTGACAAAAACTTTTAGTGTCCATCTTCCTCTCTTTCCCGATGGTTGGTATGGAACCAATATCTCAATCCCTATTCGCAAGGTTTATAGCCACGCGATTATGGGTCTCTATAAGCAATGGAAGTTCGACGGGCTGCAGCTTCCCCTCTGAAACCACCGCCCGGCCATGGACATAGTTGTAATCGACCTGCACAGGATTACAGAAGAACATCGCCGCTAATGGATCGTGAAGCGCACCCGAAAAGTCAACCCGGTCCAAGTTCATGGCGATGAAATCCGCGCACATACCTTCTTGAAGAGCTCCGATATCATCTCTCCCCAAAACCTCCGCCCCTCCAATGGTAGCCAGAGCGAG
>JAIWHF010000101.1:0-8980 GCA_048629905.1 Methanosarcinales archaeon | reverse complement strand
TAATTATGTCTTAATGCCCTGGCAATACGTTCTGTTTCAATCTCATCCACTTCCTGTAGAAGAAGGATGTCAATTTTGGGTATCTCCTGCAGTTCCTCAATTGCCAGGCCAATGTTTTCTACGAAATGAGTATTGGAGGATACAACTGTGAGGTCTTCTGAAAAATCGGGGGGCGTCTCAGCGAAGCTGCCAATGAACACCGGTTCTGACTCATCGTTGTAGTTGACGATCTGTCTTCGCAAGTAAATCCCAAGGAAAATAATCACAAGGATGCAGAATATTAGAACTCGCACGGTCATCGTGGTCCACCCTTGTGATGAAGAATCTTGAAGTCAGTCATATTCCCAGGAATTCAAAAAGCACTCGTGTTTATGTTAATATCGCTTATTTCAACCTGTGTTCACCCCTGGCGTGCGCAGAGAGTCCGCAGGGAAAAGCCCTCATGGGGTTGTCCGGAAGCAGAGCTTCCTGAGTCCAGAAATAGTTTTCCACAGACTTTAGGGAATAGTGCTCTCGGCAATCCGATCTGCCCGGCTGAGGAAGTTGAAGGTGGCGACGGTTGGACTTGAACCAACGACCCGACGATTATGATTCGTCTGCTCTGCCAACTGAGCTACGTCGCCATTCATTCTTTTCAATATACGAATTCTAATCAACTTGAGCGGCGTTCGCAAGAGTGAACCACACGAGCAATAATTACCCGGATCGGGTTCAAGTCAAAGACCTAAACTCTCGGCCAACACTTCAATCGGGTGCTGCGCTTGGATCCCCGTATGTTGAGAGATCCACCAGCGACAGGTCTCCGAATCCGTCACCACGATGTCTACACTCGCTTGCTCGACCTGTTGGAAGAGATGTTCGCCAACCTCGTACGATACTTGATAGCGCTCAAGCTTGACGCCGTAGGTACCGGCGACCCCGCAGCATTCTGATTCCGAGAGCACAATGTCAAGCTCAGGGATTCGTTTAAGAATCTCCAATGCCGGCGTCCCGATGCAATGGCTCTTAAGCTGGCAGGGCGCGTGGTAAAGCACTCGCCTGGGGACAGGCTTGAGTTCGACATCCTCGATCGTTTCGCCGAATTCATCCAACAGGAATTCGAAGATGTCTCGCGTCCACTCCGCGATCAGATCGAAATTGCGGCCCGCCAAACCCAGGACCGCCCGATACTCATGCTTGAGTTCCAACGTACAGGATGTCGATGTGCCTACAATCGGGATTCTTTTTTCTGCGAAGGGGAGCAGGTGACGGATATTCGCTTCGCCATAACGCCTTGCCTGTCGGAATAAACCATTCGATTGCAGCGGGAGTCCACAGCAGTTCTGCGGGGGAAGCAGGACTGTGCATCCCAATGCTTCGAGGACGGCAATGGTGGTCTCGCCCAACTCAGGCTCGTAGTGATTTGTGCTGCAACCGTGGAAATAGGCAACGAGCCGCTTTCCCGGCTCTGCCTGCTCAGGAGGTGTCTTCACGCAATGTTCAGGGAAGCGCTCACGAAATGTGCGCGCCGCGAACTTCGGCAAGGGAGCGCGGCGATGGATGGCGAACAGCTTCTCTAGGGAGAAACGGGCGAGCGAGTTTTCTAATGTGGAGTTCACGATTCCCGAAAATGGCTTGCTGAGCTGCCCCAGCATTTCCGGGCGAGAGATGAAATGATCTCGCAGAGGTGCACCCCGCTGTGCGGTTAGGCGAGCTTTGGCCTGCACGTTCATTTCCGCCACGGAGACGCCATGCGGACAGACCCGTGAACAAGTCCCGCATCCCGAGCACCAGGAGACAGTGGCATCCGGGATTGGCAACCTGGGGTGACGGAAGCGCTCGGCCTGAGGACCCACCGCCTTCGGCCCCAAGAACTGGTCCGTGACGTTCATTACGGGACAAGCCGCCGTGCAAATGTTGCACTTCAAGCAGTGATCAGCAGTGAACCCTGCCTGGGCGAGGGGTGAAAACTCAACTTTCTGCATTACGGCCATGGATACTTCAGCCCGATCATAGAATGGAAAGTAGACATGCATCCTCTAATTGCTGCGGGGCCATGAGATGAAAGGTGAGCTCCCCTGCTCACTAGATGATCACTTCGAGTGTGCTTGAGAATCACCAGTCCCATAAAATTATTCTACCCAATTGAAGGTTCGCTGGACAGCCTTCTGCCAACCGCGATAGAGTTTATTGCTCTCGGCTCGATCCATCTCCGGCTCCCAGGTCTGATCCACCTGCCAGTGTGCGCGCAGCTCTTCAAGATCGCTCCAGAAACCTACTGCGAGCCCGGCTGCATAAGCAGCGCCCAGCGATGTCGTCTCGGTAATCACAGGGCGAACAACCGGAACACCCAGAATGTCTGTTTGGAATTGCATAAGAAGCCCATTGTAGACCATTCCGCCATCGACTTTCAATGAGGTTAACCGCACGCCCGAATCCTTCTCCATAGCCTCCAGCACTTCCCGCACCTGGTACGCTGTCGCCTCCAACGCTGCCCTGGCGAGATGGCCGCGATTCGTGTGCTGCGTCAGTCCGGCGATCACCCCACGTGCGTCCGAGCGCCAATGCGGGGCGAATAGTCCAGAGAACGCCGGGACAAAGTATATACCCCCGTTATCATCCACGGACCCGGCAAGAGCTTCAACATCTGAAGCACTCTCGATCAAACCGAGATTGTCCCGGAGCCATTGCACCAGCGCCCCGGCGACGGCAATCGAGCCCTCCAGCGCATATGCCGGGGATGCACCCGCTAACTGGTAGCCCACGGTTGTGATTAAGCCGCTCTGCGAGGGGACGATTTCATCACCTGTATTTAACAGCATGAAACAACCAGTCCCGTAGGTGTTTTTCGCATCCCCTGCTCCGAAACACGTCTGACCGACCAGCGCAGCTTGCTGATCTCCCAGGTCGCCGCAAACGGGAACGTCGTCCGCGAAGGGACCCTCCCCGAGGGTGTTCCCCCACGGCTCGGGATCGGAGGAGGGCACAATCCTCGGCAGCATACCCTCAGGAATGCCCAGGATCTCTAGAATCCCGGAATCCCAGGTGAGCTTCTCGAGGTCCATCAGCATCGTGCGGCTGGCGTTCGTCACATCGGTGACGTGCGCCCCGCCCTGCGGTCCGCCGGTCAAATTCCAGATCAGCCAGCTGTCGATGGTGCCAAACAACGCCTCGCCTCGTTCAGCCGCCCGACGAACACCTTCAATGTTTTCGAGAATCCATTTGAGCTTGGGTCCGGAGAAATATGTAGCGAGCGGCAAGCCAGTCTTTGCTCGAAAGCGATCGATCCCGCCCTGCTCTGCGAGTTGGCTGCAGATTGCCTTTGTGCGCGTGTCCTGCCAGACGATGGCGTTTCCGTATGGCTTTCCCGTCTTTCGATCCCATACGATCGTCGTTTCCCGCTGATTGGTGACCCCCATGGCCGCGATTTCACCGGGTGACACACCAGCCTGGGCGACAACTGCGCGCATCACCTCCTGGGCGTTCTCCCAGATCTCCAGACCATCGTGCTCCACCCAGCCCGGCTGTGGGTAAATCTGTTGATGTTCCTTTTGTGATTGTGCCGCCACCACTCCGTGACGATCGAAGAGCATACAGCGCGTGCTGGTTGTACCTTGGTCGAGAGCGGCGATGAATTTCGTCATTGAGGTTGCCCTTGTGTTATCTCTGGTTGCATCCCTCGCGACAACGAGGGTGCCGTATCGCAAGCCTGCATGTTTGGAAAACACTTTTCAGGTAACAGTGTCCTTATGGCAATAGCTTAGCAAATCTCACGTTTCTTACAAGCTGGTAAGGAACACGATAAATATTGAATGCATCAGGGATTTACCCCTTCGCTAGACTATGGATCGGCTTAAGATCAATCACCTTTCCCCACTCTCATTCCAGATGACATCATTATCTTGATCACCTTGATTTCATTTCGAGGGCACTTTTCTTCCAGTTAGGCGCAATCCGGAGCAGATTGTACAGGCGCAGGCTGCGCTTTGATGTCCCCCCGTTAAACCTCCCGCAGGTTTTTCTATCCTGCGGGAGGTTAGATAAGTACTGAGCCCGGAGGTTCAGCTCCAGGCGGAGCAGTGCAGCTTAAAAATCCGCTTGGTCACCACCCAAATCATCACACCCGACTTCCATTGTATTCCGAGAAGCTATAAAATCTAAAAAATATCAGCGTCTTTATGAAACAGCGAGCAATTATTTATGCGACTCGATAAGATTCTTTGTTTCCTGCTGGATATGGATGGAACGATAACCCTGGGCGATCAACTGCTTCCAGGGGCTGAGGATTTCATCCAACTCCTTTCCAGGCGCGAAATCCAGTACTTCTTCCTAACAAACAACTCTTCCCGTTCCAGAAACGATTACACAGCGAAGCTTCGCATTTTGGGTCTTGAAGTCCCCGCGGAGCGGATACTCACTTCGGGCGAAGCTGCCGCATCCACGCTCGCGAGCAGAGATAAGAGCGCCCGGATCTATCTCGTTGGGACACCCTCCCTTCAGCGCGAGTTTCTCGATCATGGTTTTGAGCTCAGCGATGAGAATCCTGATATTGTTGTCCTCGGCTTCGACACCACGCTTACCTATGATAAATTGTCCCGACTGTGTTCCTTGGTTCGAGAAGGCACTCCGTACATCGCCACGCATCCCGACATCAACTGCCCGACGGCGGAAGGGCCGATCCCTGATATCGGCGCGACCATCGCCTTCGTGGAGGCTTCGACAGGAAGAGCCCCGGACGAGATCATCGGCAAACCGTTTCAACCTATGATGGAAGTGATCCTCGCCAGAACAGGTCTGGCGCCCTCGCAGATCTGCATGGTCGGAGACCGTCTCTACACCGACATCGCCATGGGGCAGCATGGATTGCGAACGGTTCTGGTACTGAGCGGTGAAACCCAGCCGGGAGACCTCGTCGAGTCCCCCTACAAACCAGACCTCGTAATAAAAGGCATTGGTGAGTTAGCGCAGTTGATCAAAGATCAAGCGTGAACTTTCGATGGTCAATTTTGCTCGGTTTCCTGCCCCCTTTCAAACCAAGTGAATTGGTTGACCGTAGTTGTATAAACCCAAGCTAATAGGGATTAACGATCACACTTCCGTACAACCCATAGAACTCTTTCCCCTACTTTTATAGAACCGGCTCCCCCACCCTCTCGCGGTAATGATCCTCAAACCCACACAATTCCTTCATAACTTTCTAACAGGTTCTACAAAATCATTTCCTATACTTTCGAACTGAAAGACCAATAAAAGCAATCCGAGGAGCTGGAACGATGCTAAAGAAGTTCTCCAAGAAGACCCTATTAATCGCCGGCGCCATCTTCATTGTCGTAGTGAGCAGCGGTTTTGCGTATTACACCCTCGCTTACCTGCCAACGCAGACAGCAGATGAACCCGATATTCAAACCGCCACTGTACGTCAGGGGGATCTGGTCATCTATGCCAGCGGGTCCGGGGTTTTAATCGCCGGCGATGAAGTCGAACTTGGGTTCGGGACCAATGGTCTGGTCGCTGAAATCCATGTTCAGCCCGGCGATCAAGTCATAGCCGGAGATGTGTTGGCAGTCCAAGGAGAGCGTGAACAGCTGGAAGCGGCAGTAGCAGCGGATAAACTCACCGAAATTAATGCCCAGCAGTCTCTCGTCGCCATCTTTGAGAACGCGGACATCGCCAGCGCTCAAGCGCAGATCAATCTGGCGGATGCCCAGGAAGCGCTGTACAACGCGGAATATACAAACATCGTGCAGCAGGAGGGCAATCGAGCCACCCAGGCTACGATCGATGCCGCAGCAGCCGAGCTTGAGAAAGCGGAGGATGCCCTCGCCCGCGCAAACGAGAATCTCAACCATGATCCCGACAATGGGGACCTCCAAATAAAATATGCTAGCGCCATGAGCAAGTACCAAACAGCACTGGGGAATTGGAACTGGTACACAGGCAATCCAACAGATATTCAACAGGCGATGCTTGACGCTGAGGTCGCAATGGCAAAAGCTCTCATTCTACAAGCTGAACTAGAGTGGGGGCGCGTCAAGGACGGCCCGGATGCGGATGAGATCACGAAGGCTGAATTGCAGCTCGCCAGCGCTGAAGCAAAATTGGCCATATCCCAGCGCGATCTAGAACAATCGATCATCACTGCGCCGATGGACGGCACGATCATTACGGTGAATGCAAATGTGGGTCAGAACGTGTCGGGATCGTTTATTACCCTGGCGGATCTTTCCCAACCGCATCTGGAAATCTTCCTGGATGAAACCGATCTGGGGAAGATTGAACTCGACTATGAAGTCGAAGTGATCTTCGATGCCCTGCCGGATGAGATCTTCAATGGAAGTGTTATTCAAGTCGATCCGGGTCTTTATACATCCCAGGGTGTTTCTACCGTGCGCGGGTTGGTGAAACTCAACGATGACTCCGCTGTCATGCTGGACAGTCTGTTGATTGGCATGAACGCTGCCGTCGACGTCATTGGCGGAAAAGCTGAAAAGGTGATCCTGGTGCCGGTCGAAGCGCTGCGCGAACTTTCACCTGGCGAGTATGCAGTCTTCGTATTGGTAGACGGCGTGCCGAAACTCCGGACCGTTGAGGTTGGCCTAATGGACTTCAGCTTTGCTGAGATCACGTCCGGTCTTAAGCAGGGCGAGATCGTCACCACTGGCATCGTGGAGACTGAATAATGCCCGGACAAACCATCATTCAAACAACTGACGTGAGGAAGGTCTACGGCATGGGAGAAGTCAGCGTAGCAGCGCTGGATGGCGTGAGTATCAAAATCCAGGAGGGCGAATTTGTCGCCATCATGGGACCCTCCGGCTCTGGAAAAAGCACGCTGATGAACATCCTCGGCTGCCTCGACCGACCTACGGATGGCCGCTATATCCTGGACGACGATGATGTTAGCGATCTGGAAAAGACCGAGTTGGCCGCCATCCGCAGCCGGCAGATCGGGTTCATCTTTCAATCCTACAACCTGCTCTCGCGGACGACTGCCCTGGATAATGTCAAACTTCCATTAATCTACAATCGGGAAAACAAGGTCAGCCCGGAAGAGCGAGTAGAAATCGCCCTTCGGAAGTTGGAAGCTGTGGATCTAGGGGATCGCGCCCACCATCAGCCGCACGAACTCTCCGGCGGCCAGCAGCAAAGGGTGGCGATTGCCCGGGCGCTGGTAAACGATCCTGTTCTCATTCTGGCGGACGAGCCCACTGGGAATTTAGACACGCGATCCGGCGAAGATATTATGAGTTTGCTCCATGAGCTGCACGAAGATGGAAGGACTATCGTAATGGTCACCCACGATCATGAGATCGCCGAGCATACCCAACGCACCATCCACCTGCGCGATGGCAAGGTTGAAAAAGTCATTAAAAATGGGAAAAAGCATGCTCCACGAGACAAGAAGGGGGGTTCAAAATGAGCCCATCTGAGTTCCTTCGAGTTGCCTGGGAAAGCATTTATCGTAACAAAACCCGCTCGCTACTAACGATGCTAGGAATCATCATCGGCGTCGCCGCGGTCATTATCATGATCGGCATCAGCGCCGGCACCGAAGCCGCGATCGAGGATGAGATCACAGGGCTGGGGACAAACCTGGTCTTCGTCAACTCGACTTTCTCACGCGGGGGATCCGGCGGTGGGGCTAGCGGAATGACGGGCGGGCTGGTCTACGATGATGGTTTCGCTATCGCCGATGAGGTCACTGGAGTCGCTGGGGTAACCATTGAGCAAGGCTCCACTGCGACGATCAAAGCTAGTGGCGTTGTGCTAGAAGATGTTTCCATCCTTGGGACAACCCCTGATTTTCCCTCAGTTCGAGACATCGAGATGGATTCGGGGCGCTACTTCAAGCAGCAAGAAGTCGATCAAAAGCAGAAAATAGCGGTCCTGGGAAGCAGCCTGGCGGAGGAACTCTTCGGAGACGACGATCCCATTGGCCAGGTCATTACCGTAGACACAACGAAACTGACCGTCATCGGCGTACTTGATGAGAAAGGTATGGTCGGAGACGTGAATTATGACAATCGACTCTACCTCCCCATCACCGTCGTATTCCAGAAATTCACCCCATCCCAGTTTGCGAAATTCCGGGGAGATCGCGTGCGCGTGATCTATGTTGAGGTCGAGACTGATGCAAACCTTGATGATGTGATCCTACAAATCGAACTCTTACTCGCCAAGCGGCACGACGTTTCTTTGGAAAGCCCTGATTTCAGCGTGACGACACAGCAGGACATCATCAAGACACAGGAGGCGACGACGGCTGCATTCCGAAGCCTATTGGCGTGGGTGGCGGGCGTGTCACTTATTGTCGGAGGCATCGGCATTATGAACATCATGCTCGTCAGCGTAACAGAACGGACCCGGGAAATCGGGATCCGGCAATCCGTCGGCGCCACGCCGAATGACATCCGCTGGCAGTTCCTGACCGAAGCCCTGCTCTTGAGTCTCGTCGGTGGATTAATCGGTGTTTTCGTCGGCGTAGGTGGGGCATGGTTATTCGGCTGGGCAAGTGACATGCGAACCGTCATTATCCCAAGTTCGATCTTGCTTGCCTTCGTATCCGCAGCAGTTGTCGGTGCTTTCTTCGGCTTCTATCCCGCGAATAAAGCCGCGCAGCTCGACCCGATCGAGGCGCTGCGGCACCAGTAAAGTATTACCGGTGTTGGTACGTTGAAGATGATTTTAGTACTGGATAAAAAACTACAACTAAGAAAAGTGAGGAGTAAAGTGATGAAAAAGGTAAAATTCCTAGGAGTGCTCGTTAGTCTGACATTGATCCTTGTCGCATGCGGCGGCGCCGATAGCGCAGCAAACACTACGGCGACGGTGTTGAATGAAGACTACCCTGACGCTCTAACCATCCAGACCCAGCTCACCCTGGGCATCTTGAAACTGGAAGAGACCGATCTTGCTGTTGATACGGAGCAAGCCACTGAGCTGTTAACGCTCTGGCAAGCTATTCGCAGCCTGAGCTCGAGCGATATCACCGCCGAAGGTG
>JAIWHF010000100.1:0-9139 GCA_048629905.1 Methanosarcinales archaeon | reverse complement strand
CAAAAAAGAGAAGAACCTGATCTATAGTGGCGCGGACAAATACCAACCTACTGACAAAATCCAAGAAGATCACCGGCTTTACCCATATTCACCCAGCCCTGAGTTGCGCGAGGCGGTGAACCTGGCTATCTATCTGAAGCGGCCATTACTGATTAAGGGGGAACCGGGGAGCGGGAAAACGCGGTTGGCCTATGCCGTGGCTCATGAGTTTAGCCAGACTTATTACAAGGAGATGCATGATCTGGAGTATAAGGACGGCCGGGAGGAGGAGATCGACGATAAGGGGTATCCTGGCTGGCCTTTTTTCTTGTGCTGTGCGCCGCGTTTGCCAAAGCCGGCGGCTTTCCGCTGCACACCTGGCTGCCAGACGCTCACTCTCAAGCGCCAAGTGGTATTAGTGCCATGCTCTCCGGAATAGTTATCGAAGCAGGACTTATTGCCATGCTTCGATCGCTTTCAGCATTATCCGGTGTGACGACCCTCTGGGGCCCACTGCTCATGGGTTTTGGGATATTGAATATGGTGGTCGGCAACCTGATGGCCTTTGGACAGACTCAAGTAAAAAGGATGCTGGCCTATTCCAGCCTCGTACATGTTGGCTACATGCTCATTGGATTAGGGCTTGCCTTTAGCATGCACGACGTCGTCGGAGCGCAAGGTGGATTCTTTCACATGTTTACCCATGGCCTGATGAAGGGGCTGGCTTTCCTGGCCGCAGGGGCGATGCTCTATACCCTGCACATCTCCATGGGAGACCATCGCCCGCTTTTGTTCGACGACCTCGCCGGAGCAGCGAAACGCTATCCATGGGCAGCGCTGACGCTCAGTATCGCTCTGTTTAGTCTTGCAGGTTTGCCGCCCCTCGCAGGCTTCATGTCCAAGTGGCAGATCTTCGTTGCTGGGGTTAACACACACAATGGTTGGATCATAGCGGTGGTCGCTTTTGCAGCGCTTAATAGCGTCTTCTCGCTGGCTTACTACGCACCGCTTGTAAACACTGCCTATCGATGTGAACCATCCGCGATTGTGCTCTCCGGGAAACGACTTCCTGCTGTCATGAAGCTGCCGCTTGTGCTCATGGCATTGGGGATTATCGCCATCGGTATTTGGCCTTCGCTGATGAATTGGCTGACGGAGCCGGCCGGCACTGCATTATTGGCCAGCATCGGGGGGTAACCCACGATGAGCATGATTGTTGAACTTCAGAAACGGAATTGCAGCGGGGAGGTTTGAAGCGATATGAGAGACGTTCTTTTTAGTCCGCCAATCGTTTTCGTAATCTATGTCTTATTTGCCATAGTGCTCTATAGCTTCGGACGCAGTTTGGCGGGTCCAGCAAGCGCCTCACCCTTGAAATCGAGCACATACGCCAGCGGAGAGGCCCCTCCTACGAAAGTTGCCGTCCCCGGCTACAGGCCTTTCTTCGTAATGGCTCTCTTTTTCGCCATCCTTCACCTGGGAGTCCTCGTGTTGGGCAGCGGGCAAATATCCCTCATGACGGGAGCATATCTTGGAGGGTTGTTCATCGTACTTCTGGTGTTGATCTTAGGCTGAGGAGCAGGAGTGGACGAGATGCATCAACGGGATAACTACTTCCAAAACTTTCTGGCAGGATTGAAGACATGGGCGCGAATCAATTCGCCATGGATATTGCATTTCAACAGCGGGTCCTGCAACGGATGCGATATCGAGATACTGGCGACGCTGACCCCACGTTACGACCTCGAGCGTTTTGGGGTCAAGCTTCAGGGAAGCCCTCGCCACGCAGATATTTTACTCTGTACGGGAGGGGTCACCCGTCAGGCGCGTGACCGACTGTTGCGCATCTATTCACAGATGCATGAGCCTAAGTTTGTCGTTGCTATCGGCGCGTGTGCGCTCACCGGCGGCGTTTTCCGGGATTGCTACAACATCTTGGGAGGAATTGAAGAGGTGATCCCGGTTGATGCATATATACCAGGGTGCCCGCCGCGCCCGGAAGCGATTATTGATGGTGTCGTCAAATTACTTTCCAGCCTGCAGGCTCCAGCAGTCTGCGAGGATGCTATTGTCACGGTAGATGAGACTGGACCGGAGGTAAGGTAGCCAAAATGAAGACAGAGGAAGCGCTATCCATCGCCAGGCAACTGGTGGAAGAGTGGGAGTTTAAGACAAAAACCGAACGCCCGGAGCCAAATCGTTTAGATGTTGCTCTGACCACGGTGGATGACCTCATCCCCATCGTCGTAGGATTGCGAGTGACACGCCTTGGTTACCTGGCGGCGATTACAGGCCTTGACCTGGGCCCGGATGAAGGGGATCTGGAAATTCTCTACCATTTCTGCACCGCAGCAGCAGTAATCACGCTGCGTCTCCGTGTGCCGCGCCAGGATGCATCTGTCCCCAGCCTAACCGAGATCATTCCCAGCGCGGAGGCCTTCGAACGTGAACTCAGTGAGATGTTCGGCGTTGAAGTTATTGGCTTGCGCAACAAGATGCGGCTTTACCTTCCAGACGATTTGCCAGAGGACATATTCCCAATGCGGAAAGACATTTCCGACCAGGAGATTTCTCAGTCCGTAACACTGCAGGAGATATGATGAGCGAAGTTGGTAAGAGAGAAAGCTTCACAATTCCTATTGGGCCGCAGCACCCCGCGCTGAAAGAGCCTGAGCACTTTCTTATCTCGGTCGATGGGGAAATTGTCACAGATGTAGTCGTCAGGCTTGGCTACGCACATCGCGGCATCGAAAAAGCGGTGGAGAGTCGAACCTGGGTGCAGAGCTTATACATGCTGGAGCGAATATGTGGGATCTGTTCACATATTCACGCTATGGCTTACTGCATCGGCGTTGAACAGCTTGCTGGTGTAGAGGTTCCGCCGCGCGCGCAAGCGATCCGGGTCATTGTGGCTGAAATCGAGCGCATTCACAGCCATCTCCTCTGGCTTGGTGTGGCAGCGCATGAGGCTGGATTTGACACACTTTTCATGTACTCCTGGCGTGACCGCGAAAAGATCATGGACCTGTTAGAGAGCTTTAGTGGTAATCGCGTCAATTATTCGGTCAATGTTCTAGGAGGGGTCAAATATGACATTGACGGTGCCCAGGAGACGGCAATCAGAGAAGCGATCTCATTTCTCGAAGAACGGACGCGCCATTATCTGGAGGTAGTCACGAAGGATGTGATGTTCCTGCAGCGTACGCGCGGCATCGGTGTTATGACGAGATCGCAAGCCGAAGTGCTCGGCACGGTTGGCCCTACCGCGCGCGCCTCGAACGTATATAGAGACATCCGTGTGGAGGCACCTTATTTGGTCTACGATAAGCACCCGGCGCGCATCATTATGGACAATAGGGGTGACTTAGAAGCTCGGTTCTTCGTCCGGATTACAGAACTTTTCGAAAGCTACCGGCTCATTCTGGAAATCCTCGAGGCGCTGCCTGATGGAGATCTAACGACACGCATACCTCGACGCATTAAAGCGGGTGAAACCGTCAGTCGTGTCGAAGCCCCACGCGGCGAACTTTTCTATTTCATTAAAAGCAACGGCAGCGATACCCCTGAGCGAATACGGGCGCGCACGCCGACAATTTGCAACATGATGTCGGTGGTCAAACTCCTCGTTGGCCACCAACTGGCGGATGTCCCCATGATCCTGGCGGGCATCGACCCCTGCTTCTCCTGTAACGATCGCATGGTGGTCTTGAATCGGGGCCGGAACAAGGAGCAGCTGTTGACTTGGGAGGCATTGAGGCAATATGGAATCGACTACTATCAGCGACATTCTGCTTAGTTTAATAGCGCTCCTCATCTTCCCGGGCGGCCTCTTTCTGCTGTTTGTTGGCTTGGCTTATGAGTGGATTGATCGAAAGCTTCTCGCACGTATGCAGAACCGTGTGGGACCTCGCTGGTTCCAGCCTTTGGCAGATATCATCAAATTGCTGGCCAAAGAGGAAGTGGTCCCGGATGCAGTGGATGCGAGCTTGTTTATTGGATTGCCCATCGTCGCTTTGGCAGGAGTGTTGACAGCCGCGATCTACATACCCTTTCCCGGTCTTCCTCCTGTAGGTAGTTTTCCAGGAGATCTGATCGTGACCGTCTTCCTGCTCAGCCTGGTGACAATTTGTCTGGGTTTAGCGGGAGCGAATACATTGGACCGGTTCTCGTTGGTGGGGGCAACGCGCGCGCTGACTCAGCTCTTCGCCTATGAGGCGCCCTTTTTACTCGCGCTCTTAGGGCCGGCATTTGTCGCCGGCAGTTGGGAGATTAGCGAGATCATCAGCTACACGGATGGGCGCTGGCTGCTAATCACGCAACCCTTCGGCTTTATCGTGGCGGTGATCGGGCTTATTGGAAAACTTGAGATCCCTCCGCTTGACGCGCCTGAAGCTGAGACGGAAATCGTTGCCGGCGCATTAACCGAGTACAGCGGGAGGGGGCTGGCGCTTTTCCGGCTGGGAAAAAGTGTAGCGTTGGTTCTTGGACTGACTTTAATTGCCGCATTCTACCTTGGTGGTGTGGCTACCCCATTGTTATTCCTGGCTAAGACGTTAGCACTGCTCCTGGTCATTGTCGGCATCCATGCGCTTTTCACTCGACTGCGAATAGATCAGACCGTTGGCCTCTGGTGGAGATATGGCACCCTCCTCGTTCTGGTGCAGTGGCTGGGCATCATCATTTGGCAAGGGGTGTTGATATGAAAATAGGCACAATGTTAGGTGATCTAACCATCTCGCTTTTCAGCCGACCAAGTACGGAACGATACCCATATGAACGGAGCGAAGCCCCGGAAAGATTGCGCGGCTTGCTCATTTGGCATCCGGAGGAATGCATTGGGTGCGGTCTTTGTGCTAAGGATTGCCCGGCTGGCGCGCTTGATGTGATCGTGCTCGATAAGGAAGCGAAAAAATATCAGCTGCGTTACTACCCTGATCGCTGTACGTTCTGTGCGCAGTGCGTTTACAGCTGCCGTCAGGGCTGCCTGGAGATGTCGAATGAGCAATGGGAACTGGCGGCTTTAGATCGGAGCGCGTTTGAGATTATCTTCGGGGATTGCTTGGAGAATGGATAAATCCTGGGACATCCTGCTCGGTGAGCAGTTAGGGCGGCTGCGGAAGACCACGCATTCGCTGCGAATTGCGGTCATGGGTATCGGCCATGAGCTGCAAGGCGATGACGCGGCGGGAGTTCTTATTGCCAGGCGCCTTCAGTCTCTCCTCGGACTATCTGAAGAACGATTGATCATATGCGCCGGACCAGCCCCGGAGAACTGCTGCGGAGCGCTGCGCCGTTTTGAACCTGACCTGGTGCTCATGATCGACGCCGCGCAGATGGATGAAGCGCCAGGAACCGTGCGGCTGATCTCGTACAAAGACGTCACTGGAGTTGGCGCTTCCACGCACACATTACCGCTTCATATCCTGGCCCGGTATCTGACGTCCGAACTCGGATGCGAAATCGCATTGCTTGGGATCCAACCCGCATTTGTGGAATTTGGGGAGATTTCTCCGCTCATGCGCAAGGTCGTACCTGCAATTGCCCAAAGGCTAGCCATTCTTTTAGGGGGAGAACTCGGGGATGGGTCTAATGATGATGGATGGATGGCGATGAATGCCAATGCTGGAGACCTCGTGTCGGCTGGTGCGCAAGCGCTTACAGCTAAATCGGAGCTAGGAACAACATGACTGCGAAAATATTACCCAAACATGCTCTGAATGACTGGATTGAAACACTCCGCGAGCACTACAGGATCATTGGACCGAAGCCTGCGCAATCCCAGTATATTTTTGGGGATATTCATTCTGCCGAGGATCTCGACCTGTCGTACCCGACATCAATTCTACCTCCCAAGAAAGTGCTGCTGCCTCAGCGTGAGGATCTGTTTCATTTCGACGCGATGGGAGACATCCCCATCGTTGAGCCGATGTTTGATGATGAACCGACGGTGATTCTCGGCATCCATGCCTGTGACATGCACTCGATCGCACTCCTGGATCGGGTCTTCGAGAAAGGCACGACCGATCAGCATTACCAAACCCATCGTGAGAACACTACGCTGGTAAGCCTTGAATGCCTCACATCCTGTTCAGAATTTTCCTTCTGTAAGAGCATGGGCACGCTCAGTGTTCCCGAAGATTTCGATCTGCATATGACGGACCTCGGAGATGAGTATTTATTGGAGGTTGGATCTAAAAAGGGTGAAAACCTCTTGCGGGATTTCAATAAGGCGCGAGAGGCGACAGACGCTGACTTCGAGCGCTTGAATAAAGCCATGAGCGAGAAGTGGTCACACTTTACCTATCGCCTTGATTTCGACGTCACCGAACTTCCGGCGTTGCTTTCGCTGAGCTACAACAGCCAGGTATGGAAAGACCTTGGAGACCGGTGCCTCGCCTGCGGTGCGTGCAATATCGTTTGCCCGACCTGCTACTGTTTCGACGTGAGGGACGCGGTTGACTTCAGTTTGCGCTCTGGCGGTCGTTTTCGAGTGTGGGATTCTTGTCAACTCGATCGGTTTGCTATTGTCGCTGGAGGGCATGATTTCCGCGACACTCGCGCTGCCCGGCAGCGCCATCGTTTTTTCCGTAAAGGGAAATATCTGACCGACCAATACGGTGTTGTAGGCTGCGTCGGCTGTGGGCGATGTGCTCAGGCATGTCTCGTTCATATCTCGCCGGTGGACACATTCAACGAACTCCATCGCCGGCGGGTTCCGTCTGCAGCAGCTCAGGAGGAGATCCTGGCATGAACACTGAAAGGCAAATGACTCTAGAGGCGCCCTCAATTTACCAACCTATCATGCTCTCCATCCTGGAGATCACTCCAATGACCGATTTGGAGAAGGTATTTACGATTGAACTGCCTCACCTAATGTCTCTGGAACACAAACCCGGCCAGTTCGTGCAGGTTTCGGTCCTGGGTGTTGGGGAGGCTCCGATCAGCATTTCATCATCTCCGAGTCGGAGTAAAAACGCATTCGAGATCTGTGTGCGCCGGGTCGGGGCGCTCACCAACGCACTGCACGCGCTCAGTCCCGGCGATGCTGTTGGTGTTCGGGGCCCCTTCGGTCGTGGTTTTCCAATCGAGCGTTTCCGGGGGAAGGATATTCTGTTTGCGCCGGGCGGGCTGGGCCTTGCGCCGCTGCGTTCTGTCATCAATGAGGTATTGGACGATCGGAGCAATTATGGCCGGATTATCATTCTCTATGGCGCCCGCCAGCCCAAGGAGATGCTCTTCCAGGAAGAACTGCATGAATGGGCGGCTCGCGAAGATGTGGAGCTTCACCTTACAGTCGACCAAGCGGATGAGAAATGGAAGGGGAATGTGGGTGTGATAACAACCCTGTTCTCTGAAATTCAGGTCTCCCCACGAAACACAGTGGCCATTACTTGTGGTCCGCCAGTGATGTACCGGTTTGTTTTGATGGAACTGCTGGGCATGGGCATACCAGAAGGGAATATCTGGCTCAGCCTCGAGCGTCGCATGAAATGCGGTGTCGGCAAGTGTGGACATTGCCAGATGGATCATATTTATGTTTGCCAGGATGGTCCCGCTTTCTCCTACGCCGAGATACGGCATCTTGAGGAGGCACTCTAATGTCATCGACTAAACCGAAAATCGCCTTCTTCGATTTCGCCGGATGTGAGGGCTGTCAGCTCACCGTCCTTGACTCGCTCCAAACTCATACGGAATTATTAGACGCAGTCGAGATTGTTCAATTCCGAGAGGCGATGAGCGAGAAAAATGATGACTATCAGATTGCCCTCATTGAGGGGTCCTACACGCGTCCCAGCGACGAAGTCAGGCTGCAAGCGATTCGCGATCAGGCTCAAATCGTTGTCGCCCTCGGTGCGTGCGCACACCTGGGCGGTGTGAATGCGGTACGTAACGCTCATCGTCTTGAAGAGATTAAAAGCTATGTGTATGGGGAGAAGGCAGAAGTCTATGAGGCCGCCTCGGCGCGGCCGATCAGCGATTTTATCCAGGTTGATGCCTTCATTCCGGGCTGCCCGATTGATCGTGAAGAATTTGTGAGAGCTGTAAAAAGCCTCCTCCAGGGAAATGTGCCTGATATTCCCGATTACCCGGTGTGTGTGGAGTGCAAGTTGAGGGAAACGGGCTGTGTATTTTTGTATGGGAAAACATGTCTTGGTCCGATTACAAGAGCGGGATGCGGGGCGATTTGCCCCAGTTTTGGCGTAGGCTGCGAAGGATGCCGGGGGCTGATCCCAAATCCGAATATGGCTTCTCTTCGAGAAGTACTCTCTGAGAATGGTCTCGACGAAATGAGCATACAAGCCAAGATGGGCCTTTTCTTGACCAACCAGATCGCGACAAGCGATATGGAGGCTTGAAGGAGCAGAGATGTCACAAACCTTGCAGATCGACGTACACCACATCACTCGCGTAGAGGGGCATGGCAATATCGTCGTCGATGTCCGCAAAGGAAAGCTTGTGAAGTGCGATTTGGAGATCGTTGAGGCGCCTCGATTTTTCGAGGCCATGCTGCTCGGGCGACCCTATGATCAAGCCTCGCATCTCACTTCTCGCATCTGCGGAATTTGCGCCGTCACTCATGCGACGACGTCTTTGAGGGCGGTCGAAAAAGCGCTTGGGGTTGAGCCAAGCGAACAGACGAAGCGACTTCGAAAACTCAATTTGTTCGGCGAAATACTGGACAGTCATATCCTTCACGTTTACATGCTGGTCGCGCCGGATCTCCTGGGTGTGGAGAGTGTGATTTCTCTGGCCCAAACCGATATTCTAGTCGTAGAACGAGCGCTGCGCATGAAGAAGGTGGCGGGAGATCTGTGTGGAGTGATCGGTGGGCGGCACACGCATCCGATTGCCATGACGGTCGGTGGATTTACTCACTTCCCATCTGTTGAGGCGCTCGAATCCCTTTGCAAACGAATGGAGGCGATGCGAACGGACCTGGAGGATACGGTAGAGCTGATCCAGAGTTGTCAACTGCCGGCGTTTGAACGTGAGACAGAGTTCATCGCTCTGCATGAAGAGGGGGAGTATTGTTTCATCGATGGGGAGATCACGAGCACGGATGGCGGTTCGTGGCCCTTGGAGGAGTATCGATCCATCACGAATGAACACATGGTCGATCACTCCACTGCGAAACACGCCCGCCATCAGCGCCAATCCT
>JAIWHF010000099.1:0-9233 GCA_048629905.1 Methanosarcinales archaeon | reverse complement strand
CAGGAGTAGACACTATGATGTATCAGGTAGGACCAGCGGACACTTCGAATTATATGATCGCCGGCTATGCCGTAATCCTCGGGACCATCGGTCTCTACATTGTCAACATCATCTTGCGCTTTCGCAGCCTGCGACAGGATGAGGCACTGCTGGATGAGATCGAAGCGGAGCAGACGTGATGGGCCGGGTGAACGAACGTAGTTAGACGGTTTGAAACGCTATAGAAAGAGCAGGTTGAGAATGCGCCCACTACGAATCGCGTCGATAAGCCTGCTTGCTCTCTACGTTGGATTTACTGCATACGCCAGCCTCGGACCACTGCTCGGCTTTCCGAGAGTACACGGGCACTCCGTTCCCTTGCTCACAGTGATCGCCACGGCTTTTGCCATTACCCACGCATTGACCTATATCGGCTGGCGCAATACTTTCATCCTATTCGCATTGACCTACACCGTGAGCCTGCTTTTCGAAAGCGTTGGGGTTGCCACAGGGTGGATTTATGGCCCCTATCACTACACGGATCAGCTTGGCCCTCTCTTCCTGGGCCTGGTCCCTTACTTAATCCCGTTTGCGTGGTTCATGGTAAGTTATCCATCGCTCGTGATCGCCGAAACCATCATAGGTGACCGATCAGCAGAAGACCAATGGCGCGGCGTGCGCGTTGCCGCTCTGGCCGCGGTGGTCATGACGGCCTGGGACCTGGTGATAGATCCAATTATGGTGAAGATGGGCCACTGGGTGTGGGAGGTCGACGGCGCATATTTTGGTGTACCGCTGCATAATTATCTGGGCTGGCTGGTCACGACATTCACCATTTTCATTCTTTATCAATGGCTCACGGGCCGTCAGGCGCATAAGGCGCGCGAAGCATCCGATCAAGGCTTCCTGATACTCGCTTCTGGTTTTTATGCTAGCTCGGTGGCTGGAAACACGCTGGCGGCGCTGCAGATGGGATTGATCGGTCCAGCGCTGATTGGTTTTTTTGGTGCGGGGGCCTTCGCGTTGATGAGTTTATTCAATTTGGGCGATGGGCGATCATACAAGCCTGATTGACAACTCGCTTGAGCGCCAGCTTCAACACGTATCCAACAGACCTGCAATCGAATTCACTACGGCTGCCACTACGTGGCGGCGATAGGGTCCAACCGGGCAGCCGGCGTAGATGCCGGTCACTTTCCGGATCGCTGACCTAATCCCCAATGCTTGAGGCATTCGTATCGTACGCATGCTGCATCTTCGGGCCAGATAAATAAAGCAACCCCCACCCTTTGCTGTTTAATATCGACAAGCGCGGGCGGGGGTTGGTCTTTGTGAAATCGTGGTTTCTGTCTGGCGTTATTACTTTTTATCCTCTGCAGAGCGCCGTATCGACCTTGGGAAAGTAATATCCAGCGCGGTCCACAGCAATGTGGCCAGGCCGCCTATTGTTAAAATGGAGCCTCCGGCGAGGAGGGGTATTCGCAGGACATGGACCAGGTTCACCCCATCAAATGTATGCGAGGGTCCGGCCCAGGATGAAGTCGATAGGAGGACCAATCCGACGAGGATAGCCGTTAATCCGCTGGCGGTCGCCCCAGATATGGGATCGCCCTCGCCGTCGAACTTGATTTGCTCGCGCAACCCGGGTGTCCCAAAAATGATGAAAAGCACCAGGGTGATGACGTTGGTCAGGAGGGTTATGGCGATAGGGATAACGCTTCCGAGTATGATCTGGGAATAATATACGTGGATTCCATTCACGATCGTTCCCAGGATTAGTAGGATCATGGCATTGCGGTAGGCGTTGCTCTTGCCGCGAACGAGTTGAACAACGGACCAGATCCCGGCAAGACCGACCAGCAGAGTTACAAAGACGAAGGACTGCCACAACCACAGGAGTTCCGCTACGAGTATGTCCCAGAACGGTGGGTATTGCTTGGTTAAGAACGCGGCGCAGCTGGTGCCGACGCCGCTGAGGATGTTCATCGCCGCGGTGAGGCCCATGAAGATGATGGCGATGATCCTAAGGGTTTTTCCAGTTGAGGTTCTCATCTCTTTTCTCCTGTGTGCATCGATAATCCTTGGTTTGAGATACTTGGTTTGTTAAGAACGGTCTATTCGCGAAGACCGCTTGGAATTCCACAGTTGATAGGCCGCATCAGATATTCCAGAATCCTGGCGTGAGCGACAATCAACCGAGATTGTAACCGGAACGAGAACTGTCACCCGCTGTAATAAAAGCTTCAATTGCTCCGGATAAATCCATCCCCATCTTGGCTAGCCGAGCGCTTGTGCCCTCTAATCGCTACTCAACATCCTCCGAAAAGCCCCAGGGGTTATTGGGATAATGGCAGCGGTCACAACTGGCCTCCAGTTGAGTGTTGTGAGAAGTGAACGGGTAGGAAACCCCTTCCGAATCCGGAGGTAGGAATGTGATCCACGTGCCTAGATCCTCGTCTGGGCCGATCTCCATATCGTCGGCGTCGTGGCAAGCCACACAGGATACCGACTCGTGCGCATCGTCGTGCCCGGGAATATCCGCGCCCATGTCGTCGTGGCATCCAGCGGCACCACATGATGCTATTGTGCTGTGGGCGTCGTGACAGTCTGTGCAGGAATAATCCGCATGTGCTCCGCCCACGACAACAGCCATGTGGCCGGGCTGATTGAGATCAGGATCATTGTGGCACTTTCCGCACAATTCTGTGGACGAATCCACCTGCTCATATTCATTGATTAGCAGGAACAAAAGCCAGGCGTATTCAGGCTCAACCTCGTCATTTTTATTGACAAGGTGGCAAACATTGCATTCGATATTGGTCCACTCTTCCTGCGCGATGGTGGCAGGCGGGGGAGCAATCTCGAATTTGCAAACCAAACACGATTCTGCGATGTCGTCTATGGATGGAACGAAGGCGGCGGGTGCATGGCAGCGAGCGCAAACGTTGTTGTCCCCTTCAACATACGTATCCGCATGAGGGCTGGTCTGCCAGGCTTGTTCGATTTCGCTCGCGGAAGGCGCCTCCGGTTCGTCTACAGGGTCTTCGCCCGTTGATTCTCCACCCCCAGATGGTTGTGTGGCCTGGGCGTCAGGCGAGGAATCTGTAGGAGAGTCAGAAGACTGGCAGGCTGCTAAGCCAGCGATCAGGAACAACAGAATCAAGCATTGCGTGAAGAATTGGGTCATCGCCCGAGCATTGAGACCACGAGAGTTCTGGCCCCGGTTAGAAAATTTTGAAAAGAGAGACATTCTTCTATCCATTTTTTGAAACCCACGGTCCTTAGATTCTAGATTATATACCTGTGGGGCGAGGAGACTCCTCACCCCACAGGATACCGTTTACCTTCATCTTCCCAGGGCAATTGTCAGCCAGGAAGACGGTTCATTCTGATGGTACGATCTACTCCGTCGTTTCTTCAGCGGGCGGTTCTGGTACTTCACCATCCGCGGTTAAGACGGGCAGTTCGTGTACATTGTCTTCGAAGTGGCAGCGATCGCAAGCAACTTCATAGACGATGCTGTGAGAGAGCACAAACTCTGTCACGGGGCCACTGCGCCCAACGGTGGTTTCCTGGGTTACCCATTTACCACCCTCATCATCCGGAGGAGGTCCTACATCCAAACCGGAGGCATCATGACAAGCCATGCAGGTCAGCTTATCCAGCATGATGGCGTTGTTGCCCATCATGTGCGTGTCTGAAGTCGTCACGTCTTCGTGGCAGTCGACACATTGTGGTGGTGCGAGCGTGTGTGGGTCATGGCAGTCTGCGCAGTAGGAGGGCGGGGGTTCATCCCCGATGAAACCACCATAGTTGAGGTGGGCGCTTCCGCCAAGCGTAACCTTATGGCTCACAGCAGAACCAAAGGAGTTGCCGTTTGTGGTCACGTGGCATTTCTCACACAGCTCTGTTGAAGTGTTAACTTCAACGTAATCCATCGTGATGGGGTTGAGCCAGGCGATACCAGGCGTGACGATTCCGTTTTCGTCAACATTGTGACAGGATTCGCATGGCACACCTATCCACTCCTCTTCGGGCACGAAAGGATTCCCAGGAGCCACCCTCATCTCTTCTTCATGTGCGAATTTGCACGTGAAGCAGTCTGGTGGCGGGCCTTGGATAGCTTCCGGATCCCAGTTCTGGGGGGAGTGACAGCGAGTGCACCAGGTGTTAGGCCCATGACCAAGGTCGTACGTATTGTGCATATTGCCTTCTACGGCGGCAATATATTCGGATTGGTCAGGCATTGCTGTCGGTGCTGGTGGCGGTACGTCGGTTGGCGGGACTGGTGTTGGCTCTGGTGTCGCAGCAGGCGCACAAGCACCGGCAGCCAGTACCAACAAGAGCAAAGCGCCAATTACGACGAGAGAAAACGTTGGTTTCTTGAGCATTGCATTCTCCTCTTATCCTCTTCGTAATTTGTTAAAACCGGTTTTGTTAACGTAAGGCCTTCGTTGCTTAGCTCTACTTATTTTCTTCGCCCTCCTTGTCCTTTGCGCTTCAAAGCGCGATTTTGTTTGGTCAGAGCAAGAACTCCATTAACCGAGGTAAACGACGGTTGTTTGAGATCTCTCCTCCAACCGAAAAACCAAGAGTGAACAACACTCCTGAATGGAGGATCTAGTTTTATGCCCTGATTCGAGCTTCTCGGCATAAATTACACACGCACGATGCGTGTTTAAGTAACATACCCTCCACTTGTTCAGCATATCACAAACGAGGGCGCGTGTATTTGCCGAGAGTCAAGTATTGATCACGTAAGCGGGGCAAGGGAGGTGTAACGAAGGAGAACTTTAGGCGTGAGGGAAGGAAATTTACTTAGAATTCGGTGGATCGCTCCATTATTCACGTAATCCTTAGGTTGGCTTATACGTAGGGGACAGCATTGCCGTGCCCCTGCAGGTCATGAAAACATATTGAGTACGGGCCAACACATGGATCGATCCCTAAGATTTATATTGAACGGCGCAGAAGATGTTTGTAGTAACACAAGCTGGACAGGAATAAACCGCCGCCAATGCCGATATAGAGGATCGCCAGATAGGGCTTTGGAATGGGTAATAAATTTCGGAGCGAGAGTCCCAATCCAATCATAACGACAATGAGGGGATAGCTCGTCCATTCCTGAAAGGCGAATATGCAGGGCTTGTCCCCGGCAATATCGGTGATCCGCTGGATGTTCTTCTTAGCGAGCTTCCTGAAACCGAAGTAGAAGATGGCCGACGCTAGCAAGACTCCAGCAAGAGTCATCCATAAAACCGGAGGAAACGCTACGGGTAGCAGCCAGCCATAGGCCAGATTGCAGAGCATCAAACCAACACCGCTCCACATGATGCCGGCTGTCACGATTAGCCATGGCTTACTTGCGGCTGGCTTAAAACGTTCGAGGCGTGACAAAGCTTAAGCGCCCAGGCCGAGCACGAATGATGCGCTCATCAGGAGTAGAATCCAGGGAAGGAGGGTAAAGACTTTCTCGGCGGAAAGAATGGGTTTGCCGGCCTTCAGAAAAGCGAGCAGCAGTCCGCCGATTCCGATCAGCGCCCCGCCCACGCTCATGAATAGATACAGCGGTGCCTTTACGCCCTGCAGCACGAGGACGATGGGCAGGCCGAAGATCAGCAAACCCGCGACCCCATGCACGAAGGCCAGCACGATCGTCGCCACACGTTCAGGGACGAGAAAGCGCGTGAGCAGGATGGCGAGAAAGCCGATCACAACGAAGACGAGATAAGGCAGATGCCAGTCCGGGGGCAGGTTCTCGATAACCATGCCGAGCGAAAGGCCCAGGGGGATGATGGCGGCGATGATGACGACCAGGGGGCTGTCGAGCACCTCGAAGCCGTTAATAATAATGAGCAGACAAGCAATCAACAGTACGCCGAACGCGATGCTATATGCCCATGTGGCTAGGACAGGCAGCCCCTCGACTCCCATCACGATCAGGTACGCAGCGAGCAAACCGGTAATCAGGAGGGCAATTCTGTCTAGCGGGGTGATCCTCTTCATTACAGGACGCCGAGGACAACCAAAAGCATCGAACTCAGCATATATAGAGAAGCGAATTTGAAGAGGCTAAAATTCATTTTAAACGAGGGACGTACCATGCTGCTGATGGCTAAGGCAAGCAAACCGCAGCTGAGGATGATGAGTAATCTCATGTAGCCCCATGTTATCCCGATTCCGTACGCGGCGAATGCCATAGCGATCGCAGTGGCGATGCTCGATAAAGCGATGATGATACTTGTAGCGCGCTCCCCGTAGGCTGAAGGGAAAGTAGGCACGCCGGCTTTTGCATAGTCCTCACGGTACCGCAGGCTGAAGGTCATGATGTGTGTGGGGATCCATAGCAGCACAGCCAGCGCAAACATCAATCCTACCCAATCGATTGCTCCTAAGCCAAGAGCCCGGCCGGCGAGAGCCGGCATCCCCCCGGCGATTCCCCCCCAGATGATCGACCATGGAGTGCGGCGCTTGAGCCAAATTGTGTACACGACAACATCGAAGAACAGACCGGCGAACACGATCAAACCATAAAGCGGTGAGAGGAAGGCGGCCCACCCGATGCCGATGACACTTAACACGCCGCCCAAAACAAGCGCCTCTACCACGCCGACTTGGCCGCTGGGAAGCGGCCGTTTCTGAGTGCGCGGCATCAGGGCGTCGATGTCTCGATCGTAGACCATGTTGATGACCGTGCTGCCGCTGATCGCCAGAAAGAGGCTGCCAGTCAATGCGAGCAGCATCTGCCAGGTCTGGATCGGGCAGCGGGCGCTCATGTACCCCGCCAACCCTGTGGCCAGCAGGAGAGCGGTTTGCAGGCTCTTGGTCATCTGCCAGTAAAGGCGGATTTTCACGGTCAGTGTTTTCAATATTGATTGATCAGCAGTTTTTAAGGTCATTGTCTTTTCTTGTTTTTCGTTTCTCATTTAGGGATTGCGGACGGATGTTGGTCTCACCCGCCAGCAATCCACTTTCCTCAGATCACGAACACTAGTCCTGTGCGCAGCGGAACCCAGCGTTGGGGCTGAAATAAACCGGCTCCGCATTGTTGGATACCCAAACCCGAATCCTGACGGCGTACACATCCTTGGCGCCGCCCAGCAGCAAGCGATAATGCTGGTAAGGGATTACGTCGCCGACCCATTGGTAGACGTTTCCAGCCATGTCGTATAGACCATAGGGGCTGGGGGAGTCCTCTGTTTCGAAACCGAGATGCGTCTGGCCGTTGTAAAAACCAACCGGGGTTGTGTCACCCATTCTGCCGATCACATCCTCGAATGGGTCATTGCTGTGGTAGTAATTGGCGTTGGTTTGTTGGGCTTCGTCACCCCATGGAAAAGGCCGTCCATCGGTGCCGCGGGCTGCTTTTTCCCACTCAATTGCCGAGGGCAGACGCCCATCGTAGTATTCGCAATACGCATTGGCTCCAAACCAGGTGACCATCACCATGGGATGGTTCTCATAGCCAGGTTTGGCGGTAAACGTCGTACCGTCGAAATCCAGTCTCAGAGCAGCTTCTTCGTCCAGTGGCATGAGCGGATAATCTCCAGCGGCGTATTCTTCTTCGTGCCGGTACTCGCGGAATATATCGCCAGGATAATACCCCATGATTTCATCGCCCACTATTTTGATGGTCCCGTCCTTCAACGCAGCGTTGAGGAAACCGGCGAATTGAGCGTTGGTCACATCGGTAACCATCATTTGGTAGTCGTAATCCACCAAGATTTCTTCATTGGTGAAGTCCGCAAGAAACTCGCCAGCGGGAATGAGCGCCCAACTATCCGGATCGACGCCGGTATCAATCTGCGGCGGAGGGGTGGCCTCGACTGTGGATGATGCGCAGCCCGCCGTCAGTAATGCGACAAACAAAAGGAAGAAAAGTGTACGTTTCATCAGGGTATCTCCTCGCCCGTTATTAGATGCAGGTAGTATAAATTTGGTTTCTCGGTTGTCTATAGGTCCACTTCGGACAGTTCTTTCGCCCAGCGGCCATTTTTCTTGAAAAGATCAATCAGCCTCCAAACCAGGAAGGCGCCGATGACAATCAGTAGGAGTCCTAGTCCAATTTCTGTAAGTAGATCAAGGGTATCTACCAGGGGTTGTTGGTCCGACTCGCTAACGAACAATCGCTTCAGTGCAAAGACAGTTGCAGCCCCAAAAGCCAGGTTCGAGGAGACAATCACCAGCCATCCGAACCACTTGCGTGCTTTACCCTTCAGCCCCATAAGATCAGCGAAGTAGAGGAGCATGATGGTGGCGATAATCGCAGCGAGGACATGCCAGTGCCCGGTCAGGGTTATCCGCTCTTCGCGCAGTGGAAGGCGGCGGATAATATCATCCAATTTGGCGGCCATGAAGAGGCCGACAAAGGTGACACAGAAGTTCATATACACCATTTGCCAGGTTGCGCCCCATTTCACGGGGTCGTGGAACAAAGCCTTGAATTTTTGGCCAAAGGATGCTTTTTCGATCCCTTGTTCTGCTATACGGTCTCTGACCAACCTGCCCCAGCCGTAGATCACCAGGAGCAATCCCGCGACCAGGACAAACGTCGAGCCGACATAAATGATAAGGTGGGCATAATACTGGGCCGGAATCATCGTAGCACAACCAACACTGAGGGTAATTGAACCAAAAATCATGCTCGGCATGGCGATCTTGTGCAGGATGCCTTTGAAGTCATACCATTTGCCCACAACCAGGGTTATGGCTACCCCTGTAAGGGCGACCATGATGTGAAGATGTCCGATGACGCCGCGGGCCAGGACTGCTTTGTTCGGGTCGCGGACTGTGTCTTCGGCCAGGAATGTCACGAAGCCGTTGCCGAAGGACGCACCAGCGATCGCACCCAGTAAGGCTGAGCCCAAAGTTGTGACGGCCATTGCGAAGAAAGCTGCCCGCTCCAGGTCCATTCCGCCTTTTGTGTGGGCGTATTCTGACTTCGGGTCCTGGATGTAGTATTCCTTCTTCCAGGGCCATAACGCTGCTGCTAAAAGTATCCCACCGAAGTACATGAGTGTTTGGCCGGCAATAAACAATCCATGGTAAATCCAGTTGTGGCCGAAATAAGCAAACAGCATGCCGAAGATCAGCGCAAACATATAACCGACGGTCACCGTGGCGTTAATCGTTGCCCGCTCATGCTTCTTCATCTGCACCACGTCGGTGATATAGTAAACCAGAATGGCGACCACGGTCATGGCGATGCTGTGATATAGCATGATCAAGCGACCGTCCCGTTCGGCAGGCACTAA
>JAIWHF010000098.1:0-9339 GCA_048629905.1 Methanosarcinales archaeon | reverse complement strand
TCTGCCTCCAGAAATAATCGGACCAACGAGGATTCCTTCACTTTTTTCTCGCCGGACACCGAATTGGGGCGGAAATTGACCTTTATTAGCCGTTCAGTCCTAGACGGCGTAGGGATTCCGTAGGGCAGTCGTGGTGGATCAGCCACGCGTCTCTGGTGTTGATTCATATATAGTATAGGAAGAAGGGCGATATCTCTTCTTCTCCTCCTTAAGAGAGGGCCGGGGTCGGCGTCCCCGGCTCTCACGATTCTTCTGGGTTTTCAATCTGACAGAGCCCATTCTGCGCATTGGTCGATCCCCCTACTTTTTATCTTAATAACGACTTTGTTAGTTCCATCGCGCTGGCGATGGGTCTTCAGTCAGGTGACGGGACGGTGATGTCCTCAGCAGGTATGGAGACGATGTGGAGCGTCACTGGACGATCGAGAGTCTGCACAAGGTCATTGCGAAGATTTTCAGCCATATCCTCCGTGAACGCACTAAGGGTATTGAAGGTCACATCTACGCTGACATCATCATCACCTTCGCTGACGTCAAATTGAACCAGGCGCAGGCTGGGATTTGTATCTACGTAATTCTGGAGAGTCGTTTCAACAGCCTGGTAGGTTTGAGATTCGCGAGCGGTGTTAATGAAGACAATCGCCAGCGGGATCATGATGGCGATCAGCATCACTAAGGATGTGGTTAGCCCGAAACGCAGTCTCGCCTTCTGTTCGGCTCCTGGGGTAGGTCGAAAACCAAGCAGGAGAAGCGTAATGGCGCCCGCGAAGGCGATAGCGATAAGGTTGGTGATGAAGAGCAGGCTCGCGCCCCCGGCGATGTTGACGTCCCACATAGCGATACCGATGCCAATGACGCCAAGCGGGGGCACGAGTGCAGCCGCGATCGCCACACCCGGGAGTGCTGTTGAGACATCCTCGCGGGCGACGGCGTAGGCTCCGGCTGCACCGGAGACAAGCGCCACTGCCAGGTCAAATAGATTGGGATTAATCCTCGCCGTAATTTCATGTGTGACGCTGCGCAGCGGCGAAAGAACGGTGAGCAAAGCCGCCAGCCCGATAGCGAGCGCAATCCCCTTTAAAGCAGATTCAAGGGCGATCTTCAGTAGACGAATATCTCCCCGAACGATAGCCAAACTGATTGCGAGGATGGGGGTAAATAGAGGCGCCACGAGCATTGCTCCGATGATGACCGCGGTGCTTCCCTGAAGCAGGCCATATGTGGCGATCATCGCTGCAAGGCCCATCATGACAAAGTAATCTGTGTCCGGCTGGGCGCCTTGATAAACTCCTCGATAAACCTTAGCTTGTTCTCTACGCGTGAGTTTGGGAAGCGACCGGAAAAAACCGTCCCAAACCCGGCGGAGCCAAAAACGAGGTAAACCGCGAAAGCTCTTGGTTATAACAACGGGGGTTGGACATGCTCGGGCAGTTTTCTCTGGAAGTGCGCCGAAAAGGACCTGGTCGATCAGGCTTTCTTCAGAGGCGCCCATGATCACCAGGTCGCTCTCAGATCCGGCTTGAACGATTCCGTCAACGATTGTGTGTGCACGCACAACATGGCTTTCGATGGGGAACTGGCTCATATCGGCAGTCGAGGCATCGACTTGTGGAAGCGATGAGAGCTGTTCCCGCAGCGCCTCGATCGTGCTTTCGATTCTTTTCTTGCCTTCCTCAACTTCACTCTCGGTAGCGTCAGGTCGGGTGACATACACCGTCTGTGTTGTCGCATCGAATTCTCGGGCGAGCAAGAGAGCAAGCCGCATCGCCAGTGGAGCATGAGGTCCGCCGGCGGTGGGAATCAATATCCGTTTTATTTGGAAAGGCGGACTCTCTATGTCCCCGTCAACTTGTTCCTCTTCTACTTGCAGCGACGATAATCGCTCGGGGTGATAGGCGATCACGGCAACGTCACAGGGGGCAGAGTGCACTACGGGATCCAATATCCTTCCTGTTCGCGTGCCCTCCTTAGGAGTCTCCATCGGCCAAGACATGAGAATCAGGCTGCAATTTTCTTCGACCGCGGTGTCGTTTATGCCCTGGGCGACGTTGCTTGCCAGGCGGGTGATGGGATATGTCGGTACGCTGTTTCTCGAACTCTCGCGTGTAGACCATTTAAAAAGCGTATTCCGCTCCTCGGCTATCCTCCGCCCCTCCTGAATGGCAAGAGGATCGGCGGTGGGAATGACTTGGAGCGGGACGACATCTCCGTTGGTTTGGCGAGCGAGGGCGTTTGCAAGCCCTAAGACGAATCGACGTTCCACTCCGCTGCCGAGGGGAACGAGAACACGAAAGGCACCCTCTTGTCTTTTGGCCTCGGGGTCTTGGCCAAATACAGTGACCCCGAGTTGGGCCTCGAGAAGGTGAGGCCGGGCGTATACCAACAAGAGCACTGAGCCTATGGCAATCCACACGGCAGCACCCAACAGACCTACAGGCACTAATCCAAAGAAGAGAACGATGCTGAATGTGAGCGCCAGGAGCGGGACAAGGGGGAAGAAGGGGATGACGATTGTCCTACGCCGTTCAGGTTCGGTTCGTCGGCTGCGGATCGCTGCAAAGTTGACAAGAATCACCAGGGCGAGGAAGAGGCCGGCGGAGATCTCGATCAACCATGCAAACGGCATGAGCAAAATCAGTAATGAGCCCATCAGGGTCAAGGTGATGAAGATGTAGGGCGGCAAACGGAAAGGACGGCGGATTCGGGTGAAAATGCGCGGCAGTGCCTCCATGCGGCTGAGCGAATAAAGCACGCGGGCGCTGGTGAGCATGCACTCACTTGCCGCGAGAAGGAGCGCGAATAAAACGATACCAACGGTCAACCACGTTCGAAAATCCCCGGTACTGGAGAGTGAGCGGGTTACGGCCGCTGGTTCAAATTGAAAGGAAAATGTTGGAAGTGCGGGAATAATGAGCTGGGCAGAGATCAGCAGGAGGCCGCCCACAAGGAGTGTTACCCACAAGCCCTGGGGCAGACGGACGTGGGGCATGAGAATGCGTCGCCGGGAAGATGTGATTGCCTCTAAACCAGCGAAAAGAGTTATTGAAGAGGCGATGGCAAGAAGGTAGTTTCTTGCCGAGGAGTCGGACAAAGTGGAATATGAGACTGGTTCCCAAGAGGGGAGAGCGCTGATCAGAAGAGCCACAATTAACACAAGCAGTACCAATAAAACCGACGGGAGCATCCCTCGGCGAGGTAGAAGATGGAAGAGATTTATTAGTACCAATATGATGAGCATACCCACAGCGGCTAACGCTGCGTAGGCTTCAATTTCAGGGAATAGAGCGGCAAGGGATCTGGACGCAGATTTCAAAAGTGCAGCACACAGCAACAAATTGGCGGCAAGGGATGACCAAGCGGCAATAAAACCCCACGACTTCCCCAGTGATTCGTGGACTAGCGCGTGGATGCCGCCGCGCTCGCCGCTTCCTCCCAGAAGTTCATGGATATTTAGGAGCGTCAATCCGAGGACGAGAATGGCGAGCAGGGCAGGTGTCGCCGATTGAATACCGCTTTCGATGATGATATGAACGGGGATGATGAAAGATAAGCCCAGTGCGACGGCCAGCCCAACCGCTGAAACCTGGGTTATGCTTTGCAGGTGCCGACTCAGGCGGAGTTCACCAAGAAAACTTTTGGTTTTATCTTTCATTTATTTTTCCACCTGCAAGACTGCACGCGATCAGGCGGGCGTATGAGAAACACCTTCCCTGATACGGGGCAAGCTTTGCAACAGTGTACCCCGATCTTGTTGAAGTGCCAGCGTGATATTCTGGCGATGCGCTGATTTGTCAGAGTAGCTGCCATTTACCTAAACCACTGTATAATCGCGTCTCGTGGACGAATCTGAATCATCAGCCAGCCGTCAGATCGCACGCGCCAGTGGTGTGGTCATGGCGGGCTTCATTCTCTCAAGCCTGCTGGGCTTAATCAGCCAGGTGCTGATAACCCGCACCTTCGGCACGAGCGCAGAGATCGATGCTTTTACCGCTGGCAATCGTATAACCGAGCTCATCTTCAATCTCATGGCCGGCGGGGCGCTTGCCTCCGCCTTTGTGCCCACATTTACCAGCTTTCTCACTCGAAATCAGACGCAAAGAGCCTGGCGATTGGCATCCTCGATCGCCTCGTTGCTTTTTGTTGGTCTCGGGGTTGTTTGCGCTTTGGCCTGGATCGCGGCGCCGTGGTTGGTCCAAAACATCCTTGCACGAGGGTTCGATGGTCCACAGCAGTTGCTGACGGTCTCGCTGTTGCGGGTGATGTTGATCTCTCCCGTGATCTTCAGCCTGAGCGGTCTGGTGATGGGTATTCTGAATGGCTATCAACGTTTCTTCCTGCCCGCCATTGCCTCGGGTTGCTACCGCCTGGGATTGATTATTGGCGTGTTGTTTTTGAGTCCCCAGATGGGGATCTTCGGTCTGGCCTGGGGTGTGGTCATAGGCTCTTGTCTGCACTTAGTCGTCCAGCTTCCTGGGCTGTTCTCCCTCGGCGGGCGTTTCTTCCGCGGCTTTGGTCTGGGTATCCCGGAGGTTCGTCAGGTTGGACGATTAATGGCCCCGCGATTGCTGGGGCAAGCCGTGGTTCAGGTTAACTTTCTCGTCAGCACAATCCTCGCCGCAGGAATGACGGAAGGCAGCCTGGCGGCGATCTCGTTCGCATTCACGCTTATGCTCATGCCGCAAACAATCATTGCCAAGGCGGTCGGCGTCGCTTCTCTGCCTACATTCTCGGCCCAGGTCGCGCGTGGCGAGATGGATGCCTTTAAGAATACCTTTGGTAAAACTTTGCGAGGGGTATTGTTCCTTTCGTTACCGGCCAGCATCGGTTTGATCTTGCTTCGGCGACCGATCGTGGCGATGCTTTTTGAGCGTGGTTTCTTTACCGCGGAATCGACGGAGTTGGTCGCGTGGGCATTGCTCTGGTTTGCGCTCGGCCTCGTGGGACACTCAATCCTCGAAGTAGTCGTGCGCGCTTTTTATGCCATGTACGATACATGGACTCCTGTTACCGTTGGCGTGATAGCGATGTCGTTGAATGTGGTTTTTAGTTTGGTTTTTGCAGCGGGTTTTTCACGCCTCGGGGTGCCCCCACACGGCGGTCTCGCGCTGGCGAATTCTTTAGCAACGGCGCTTGAGGTGGTTGCTCTTCTTCTGCTCATAAGGAAACGATTGGGTGGGCTTGGTTTGCGGCGACTCCGGCGGGGGCTCGTGGGTTCCGCTGTGGCCTCCGTGGTAATGGCTGTAGGGCTATGGCTCTGGATCGGGATCACTGCTGGAGCAAGCGTATGGCTGAGCGGAGTGGGCGGGGTGTTTCTAGGGGCAAGCCTGTACTGGGCTATAGCTTTCGCGATGGGTGTTCCAGAGGCGCGGCAGTTACCGCGGATGGTTATAAGCCGGTGGTTATGACCCCCATAATAAATAGACAATCTGAGCGACTACTACCCCCAACACAGCACCGATAAAAGCCTCCATAGGTGAATGACCTAAAACCTCCCGGAGCTTCTCCTGGCTGCGGGCAGGATGTCCCTCGATAAAATCCTTAATGATGGCGTTGATGATTTTGGCGTGTTGGCCGGCCTGACGCCGGATACCGGTTGCGTCGTATATCACGATCATCGCCAGGGCGACAGATATGGCAAAGAGGGGTGTATCAAAACCGCTGGTGAGCCCGATGCCGTGTGCGGTTGCAGTAACGAGTGCGGAGTGCGATGAGGGCATACCTCCGGCGCGCAGCAGCAGGGACCAATCCCAAGAACGAGTGCGTTTGTACTCGATCGCTAACTTGAATCCCTGTGCGCCGCTCCATGCCAGCAATGCGCCGATTAAGACTTGATTCTGAAAGATCTCCAGAAGATTCAATTACAGGTCCCCGAGTTCCAGGTCGGTTTCGATGAGTTCGCCGGATTCGTCCTCTGTGAGCTGCCGCAGCCTTAACTGGGCTTCCTCCAAGAGCTCGCCGCAGCGAACGCTCAGAGCCTGGCCTCGCTCGAAATGAGCCAGGGAATCCTTTAACGGCAATTCGCCGCTCTCCATTGTCTCAACGACCGACTGTAACTCCATAAATGCTTCTTCGTAACTCATCTTATCAATCGCTTTTTTCTTTGGCATTTCTCCTCCTCGCCTGAAGAACGGCGGGTATGGGTCGTGTAGAGTTTGATCCAGGGCGGCGACATTGCAGCCTTAGCCCCTCTTTCTAATCTAACACTTATTCATCAAGTTGGTCTTGGGCCTCCGCGTTGAACGTCCCATCCTGCACCTGGATCTGCAAAGGGTCTCCGTCCCTGACCTGTGTGACAGAGCGGATTACCTGGCCGTTCTTTGCCAGCGTAACGACGGCATAACCCCGGGCGAGAACGGTGCTCGGACCAACGGCGTGTAAGGTTTTCTCTAAGCCTGTGATCGCAGCCCGAAAGAGATCCGTTCTGTGTTGGATTGCAGTTCTGGCGCGGGATGTGAGCTCATCGAGTCTTTGCTGTTTGCTGGCGATGTGAGCGCGTGGGGAGGCCAACTTCAGGCGGGCAGACCACATGTCGAGCGACTGACGAAGCAAGCGAAGGTGCTCGCGGAACAACTGATTGAGATCGGAGCGTTGGAAAGCGAGGTCTTCACGCAAAATCGCCCGGTCTGGTGTGGAGACCTCCGCGGCGGCAGATGGCGTTGGTGCACGCACGTCAGCGGCGAAATCGGCCAGGATGACATCCGTCTCGTGACCAACGCCGGTGACAACGGGAACCATGGAGTGAGCAACGGCACGCACAACATCCTCGTGGTTAAAGGTCCAAAGATCCTCCATGGAACCACCGCCGCGCACGAGCAAAAGCACGTCGGACCGGCCATCCTGATTGAGCGATTCCAGGGCATTAACGATGCCGGAAGGAGCGTCGTCCCCTTGCACTGGAGTTGGCGATAAAAGCAAGGTGACGAGTGGGAAGCGGCGGCGCAGCACGTTCACGACATCACGCAGCGCCGCAGCGGTAGGAGATGTGACCACGCCTATGGTTTTTGGCCACTCCGGGAGCGGCTGCTTACGCTCCGGGTCAAATAAACCCTCCGCCTCGAGACGAGCTTTTAACTCTAGAAATTCAGCAAAACGGGCACCCTCACCGGCCGGCCGCAGGCTTTCGGCGTAAAGTTGATATTGGCCGCCAGCCTCGTAGACGCTGATATACCCAAGGACATCCAGCATTTCGCCATCTCGAGGGAGGTGCGTTTGATGCGCAACTCGCGGCCGCCACATCACGCAGCGAAGGGAAGCGTTTTCATCACGGAGGGTGAAATATAAGTGACCTGAAGAAGGTCGGGAGACGTTGGAGACCTCTCCGGTGACCCACATATCCTGCAAGCGATAATCGCTCTCCAGCACCTGCCTGATGTAGAGCGTAAGATCGCCAACGGTCCAAATAGGGCGTGAAGAGAAGAGATTAGAGAGCGTCTCCATGGCGCGAGGGAGGATACGCCAGCCAGAACCCTCTGTCAACCAGGAAGGTATAATACCGGTACCGCAAAGAGATGAAACAGCAAAATGCGGTGACGTTGTGTTTATTGAAAACGACGGGAGCATTGGAGCAATGGAAGAGAAAATTGAGGTAAAAGTGGGGAAATTACTGGCCGAGAAAGGACTGACGCTTGCAGTGGCCGAATCCTGCACCGGTGGGTTAGTCGGGCACCTGCTTACAAATGTGCCCGGCTCATCGGAATACTTTCGCGGCGGGGTCGTGGCTTACGCCTATGGAGCGAAGGAGCGGCTGCTGGGTGTTCGTCATAAAACGCTCTACGAGTTCGGCGCGGTCAGCGAGCAAACCGCCCGGGAGATGGCGCGTGGAGCACGCAGTGCGCTCGGTGCAGATATTGGATTGTCAGTCACGGGAATCGCCGGACCTGGGGGAGGGATGGTGAATAAACCAGTCGGGCTAACCTGGGCAGCCGTAAGCGCGCGCGACGGTTTTTGGGTGGAGCGCAATGTGTGGGATGGCGACCGGGAGGGCAACAAATCAGCGTCCGCAGTCGGGGCTCTGGCCCTGTTGCTCAAGGTTCTGGAGATGAATATTGAGTGATGTAATACACGTGGAGGCGCGCTTCCAGGGTGATGGTGAGATTCTCCCTTTAGTGTTCGTTTGGGAGGAGCGCCGCTTCGCTGTTCTTGCGTTGGGAAGGCAGTGGCGGGAGGGGCCGTCGCACCACTTCCTGGTTATGACCTCTGGAGAGCAGGTGTTTGAGATTACCTACAACGAAGATGAGGGGAATTGGCGCATGGGGCGCAGCCCAACGAATTTTGAGCGCAGTCGACAGGCTGTGTAAACAATAGCTCTTGAGATTAGACATCGACGTTTAAGAATTGAAGATTAAATGAATACTAGGCACATCATCGTAGAGACGTTGCATGCAACGTCTCTACCGTTGTATTGTCAACAAGATTCTCAATAGCATATTCATGGAATTCTTGTGATTATGGAACGGGTGCTCAGCCGTAAAGACGCCCTGGTCTCTACAATTTCGAAATGGAAGCTTGGCACAGTGGGCGCGGTCGAATGACTATCCCAATTTCGACGGGCAGCCTGGTTTTTTTGACCACCTCATCAGGAATGCCCGGCGACTCTTTAAGCTAATTAACCCTAATTTAAATAATCCCGCAGTTGACGGGCTCGACGCGGGTGGCGTAAACGCCGCAGGGCCTTACCTTCAATCTGGCGGATGCGCTCCCGGGTTAGGCCGAATTTCTGGCCGACCTCCTCCAAAGTGCAGGGGCGACCGCTGTGCAGGCCGAAACGCAGCCGCAGGATGCGCGCTTCGCGCGGACTCAAGGTCGCCAGGACCTCTTCGATCTTGTCGCGCAGCAGGTTCTGATAGGCCGTTTGTGTCGGCGTCGGGGCAGAATCATCTTCGACAAAGGATCCCAGCTCGGTGTCCTCATCCTCTCCGACAGGCGTTTCGAGGGAGAGTGGACGCCAGGAAACTCTCATCATCCATTGAACCTTACGCGGGTCGATTTCCATAGCTTCGGCGATTTCTTCTGGTGTGGGTTTGTGGCCGATGTTTTGTTCAAGTTGCCTGGCGATCTTATATAGGCGGCGGATTCGGTCAGACATATGAACCGGAACGCGGATTGTTCGGCCCTGGTCGGCAATCGCACGTGTGATCGTCTGGCGGATCCACCAGGTCGCGTAGGTGCTGAAGCGGTAGCCACGATGGTAGTCGAATTTTTCCACCGCTTTCATCAGTCCCAAGTTGCCCTCCTGGATCAGATCAAGGAAGGGCACGCCGCGCCCCATGTACCTTTTGGCAATACTCACCACTAAACGGGTATTGGCCTTGATAAGGTGATCGCGCGCCGCGCGAGCGT
>JAIWHF010000097.1:0-9364 GCA_048629905.1 Methanosarcinales archaeon | reverse complement strand
TATTAAGCAGCTTTACGGTTCAACGGAAGCCCAGACCCACACGCTCCACATCGGTGATGACGTGCGTTTTGAGACTGTCGGTGTGCCACTACCTGGGATGGATGTCCGCATCGCTGATGACGGCGAGATTCTCATCGCCGGCCCTTCGGTTTTCCAAGGTTACTACAAAGATCCTGAGGCTACTCAAGCAGCACTCGAGATCGATTCGGAAGGTAAACGGTGGTTCCGAACCGGGGATGCCGGGCACATCGATGATGACCAGCACGTGATCTACCTCGACCGCCTTAAGGAGATGATCCCGCTGTCAAGTGGAGAGCATTTCTCGCCACAGTTCATAGAAGGCCAGCTAAAATTCAGCCCCTATATCCGCGACGCGATGACGGTTGGCGCGGCCGATCTCCCATTCGTCACAGCTTTGATCAACATCGATTTTGAGAACGTGGGCCGCTGGGCTGAAAGACAAGGTCTTGCTTATACGACGTTCGTGGATTTATCTCAAAAGCCAGAGATATATCGTCTTATCCGACAGGATGTGCAGCGCGTCAACCGTACGCTGGTCGAGGCGGCAGCAGTGCGCAGGTTTGTGCTGATGCATAAAGAATTCGATCCCGATGAAGCCGAACTTACTCGCACTCGTAAATTGCGCCGGCGGACGTTGTGGGAACATAATAAGGAAATTATTGATGCCATGTATAGCGATAACACCGAAGTAAGCGTCAAGGCTTCCGTGCGCTATCAGGATGGTCGTGAAAGTGTCATCGAGACGACAGTCCATGTCGAAACCCTCGAGAAGGAGGAGAAACCGGTATGAATTGGCAATTATTGCCTCAGTTTGCCACGACTGGCCTGTTGGCCGGGGGTCCGATTGCCCTGATGGCGCTCGGTTTAGTGCTCATCTTCAAGTCATCCTACATTTTTAACTTTGCACAAGGCCAGCTGCTGCTCATTGGCGCGCTGATCACCTGGTGGTTTTCGGTGGAGTTAGGGCTGCCATTGTGGGTCTCAATCGCCATAGCGCTGATCCTCTCGGCCTTGTTGGGTTTGGTCATTGAACGCTTGGCGCTGCGACCGATGACCGGTCAACCGCTGCTGTCTATCATCCTGATGACGCTCGGCCTCAGCCAGGTGCTGCAAGGGTCGGCGCTGCTTTTGTTTGGTGGCAATCAGCGCAATTTCCCGCAGATTTTCCCGGCCGGCGATCCCTATAAGATCATCACCCCATTCGTATACGAAGGCAACCCGATTGTGCTGATCCTCAAGCAGAACCTGGTGTGGTCCTTTATCGTGGCCATCCTGGGTGTGATCGTGATCGGCGCCTTCTTTAAATTCACCAAAGCCGGGTTGGCGATGCGGGCCACCTCCGAGGATCACGAGTTGGCTCAGAGCATCGGCCTGCGCATCCATCGTATCTTTGGAATCTCCTGGATGCTGGCCGCCGTTGTTGCGACTATCGGAGGGGTCCTCCTGGCCACCTCAAGCGGTCTCGACATGAGTCTTTCCATTGTGGTGCTAGCGGCTTTTCCGGCAGTTCTCTTAGGGGGTCTTGAGTCAATCCCGGGCACGATCATCGGCGGTCTTTTAATTGGTCTATCGGTAGGATTGGTCTCAACCTCGACGAACCAATTTATTCGCAATTCAGGCGAGATCATGCCTTACGTCGTCCTTCTGCTGGTCTTGATGATCCGACCTGAAGGATTATTCGGTCAGAAGCGGATCGAGAGGATCTAGGATATGACCGTGTTGCGACCCGCAGGTGAATTCGATACCAGCTATGCGGAGGATATGGCAACCATCCGTCGCAAGTGGCAGTGGGTGCTTCTGTTCGCGTCAATCATTGCGCTTTACACGCTGCCGCTCTACGCCAGTCAAAGCATGGTCGCCTTGGTGAATCGTATTTGCATCACCATTATCGCCGTTCAGGGCCTCAATTTGCTGACAGGTTATACCGGGCAGATATCGCTCGGCCAGGCGGCCTTCATGACCACCGGAGGATATATTTCGGCATTGCTGGTTAACGAGTTGGGCTGGCCTTTCTACTTCTCAATGCCAGCCGCTGCTCTGGGGGCTGGTGTGATCGGATTGATATTCGGTTTGCCCTCGCTGCGGGTGAAGGGCTTTTACCTGGTGATGTCCACTCTGGCAGCCCAATTCATCATCCCTTGGTTCACCCGCAACGCCTTCAAAGACCTGTTGAACGGCGCCCAGGGGTTGAACGTGGCTGTGCCTGTGATATTCGGGTTGGAAATCAACACGCCGCAGCGCTATTTGATGTTGACATTGACTGCGCTCATTATTACCACGATTATTGCCTATAATGTCTCGCGCTCTCGACTTGGCCGCGCTTTCATCACGGTCCGCGACAATGATTTGGCGGCTGAGGTGCTTGGAGTTAATCTTTTCCGAGTGAAACTTCAGGCTTTTTTCTTGGCGGCTATGTTCGCTGGCTTAGCAGGGGCGTTGGCGGCCCACCAACTGCGCCATATCAATTCTGAGACCTTCAATTTGACTGACTCAATCATCCTCATGGGGATGCTGGTCATCGGCGGTCTGGGATCCAATTTAGGACCTTTCTTTGGCGCGATTGTGGTCGAGATGTTGATCGAAATTGCTACCATCCTCGGGCCAGTCTTCTCCGATATTCTTCCGTCCACAGCTTATGGCGCTGTCCAGGCATTGCGTCCATTGTTCTTTGGAACCGCATTAATGCTTTTCCTGATCTTTGAGCCACGCGGTTTGGCCTATCGCTGGAATCTCATGAAAGCAGCTTGGCGATTGCGACCATTCTCTCATTGACCTGGAAGGAGGTGTAAGAAAATCTTATTCATTTTCAACGCTCAGAGCACACCCCGATCCCTGACATTGAAGCCAGAGGCCTGAGTAGAACCCGTCAAACTTAACGAGGAGATGAGCCATGCGAAGCAAGATATACATCCTTCTTAGCCTATTAGTCCTTGTAGCCTTGGTGTTGGGTGCCTGCGCACCTGCCGCTACGGAAGAGCCACCACCACCGCCACCACCAGAGCCTACGGCTCCTCCAGAGCCAGAACCTGAAATACCGGCTGGGCCGCCTGATCTGACCGGTGAAACGATTACGATCTATCACTTCGGCGATCTTTCCGGCCCATATGCGGCTATCACCTCGCCACTGGTGCACGGAGCGGAAGATGCCGTCGCGGCAGTTAATGAGGCCGGGGGAATTTACGGCGCCATGCTTGATGTGAAATTCGCCGATACCGCTGGCAGCATCGATGAAGCCGTGGCAGCCTTCGATCGCTTCACCGGTGAAGATGACAATCCGCTGGTGATGATCACCTACGGCTCAGGTGAAGTAGAAGCGCTGGCGCAGCGCTTCGCCGAGAGTAAGGTCGTCAACATCACCGCTGGTTTGAGTGCTCGGGGCTTCTACATCGATTCGGGTTACTCCTTCGGTCTGGGACCGATCTACCCCGATCAGTTCGGCTTAGTGATGACCTTCTTACAAGATAACTGGGCGGCGTATAAACCAGCCGATGCAGGGGATGAGATCAAGCTGGCCTACATCAGCTGGCCCACGGCCTTTGGCCAGGGAGCGCTTACGCCCGAAACGCGGGCCTTCCTGGACGATTTAGGCATCGAGGTGGTTGCTGAAGAAACCTACGATGTCTCGCCGGCCGCGGACACAACCACCGCCATTCTTAACGCCCAGGTGGCTGGTGCTAATGTCATCTGGACAAATACCCTGGCGTTCGGCGTCTCGGTTGTCTTGAATGACCTCAATAGTCTCGGTTTACGCGATCAGTTTGTCGTTGCGACGGATAACTGGGGCATGGATCTGGCCACTTATGCTTTCCTCGCAGACGGGGCATATGGCGTTGGCTTAATCTCAGCTTTCCCCTATCTATGGTGGACCGATGTGGATAACACCGGTGTGCAGTATGCTGAGAGCTTGTTCGCTGCCAATGAACGTCCTTCGAGTGAGCACAATGTCGGCTACCTGCTGTTGGTAGCCGGGATCGATATGACCGTACAGGCGATCCAGCACGCCATCGATACGGTGGGTTACGAGAATCTCACCGGCGAAGCTGTGCATGATGCCTTGATGGACTTGAGCCCATTCGAGGCGCTGGACGGTGTGCTGCGCGTAGATTACTCAGGCACGAGCCGATCGCCACACGTTTCCCAGATTCGTATGATCCAGGGTGGACCGGATGCTTTCAATATCCTGCAAGACTGGACCGACACCCCTGATCTGCGGCCTGTAGAATAAAGTATCCACTGTTGTGATTAACCCCGGGGGCATCTGGGAAAGATGCTCCCGGGATCTATAAGGTGCTTATGTCGCAGTTAACGCTTAATAATATCGAGGTTGTATATTGCGACGTCATCCAGGTGTTGCGAGGCGTATCGCTCGAGGTGCAGCCTGGAACCGTCGTAGCCCTGTTGGGTTCGAATGGTGCTGGAAAGACGACTACCCTGCGAGCAATCTCGGGCTTGTTGGTTAGTCAGGACGGTAAGATCACGCGCGGCACGATCGAGTACGACGGCGAGCGCATCGACCGCCTACCGCCAGATGAAGTCGTCCAAAGGGGTTTGATCCAGATTCTGGAAGGACGACGGCTCTTCCAACATCTCACGGTCGAGGAGAACTTGGTCGTAGGCTCGGTGGCGCGTGGTCGCACATCGGATGCTACCTTGAAACGCGATCTGGCCGAGGTCTACCGCTATTTCCCTAGACTTGAGGATATGCGCAAGCGTGTCAGCGGCTACCTCTCAGGTGGGGAGCAGCAAATGCTGGTCATTGGGCGGGCGCTCATGGGCAACCCACGCTTCATCCTGCTAGATGAGCCTTCCCTGGGATTGGCACCCTTACTCGTCGCCGAGATCTTCAGGGTCATCCAGCAAATGCGGGATCAAAGCGGAATATCGATTCTGCTTGTGGAACAAAACGCCAATCTAGCGCTCAGTGTGGCGGACTATGCCTACGTGATGGATAACGGGCGCATCGTATTGGACGGGTCGGCTGAGCAATTGGTTAATAATGAGGACATCAAGGAATTCTATCTGGGATTGAATCAGTTGGGCGAGCGTAAGAGCTACCGGGATGTGAAACATTACAAGCGAAGAAAGCGTTGGCTGGGATGAGATCCATTCAAATCAGAGACAATCCCGCGGAAGGTGGATAGCATTATGGGACGAACCTTTTACACAATCCTTCAAGATAACGCGCGTGCACGCGGTTCTGAAATAGCGCTCATCGGTTCATCTGATTCGCTCACGTACAATCAATTCCTAGAACGAGTGGATATGCTTGCCGAGGGTCTCAACCAGAGGGGGATCACATCGGGAGAACGCGTCTGTCTCCTGGCCCATAATGCCATCGAGAGCTTCTTGTTGTTTGGCGCTTGCGCAAGAACCGGGGCGATTGTCTTCCCGATCAATTGGCGCCTATCTGGTGCTGAAGTGCAAGCGGTGTTGGACTTGGCTGAGCCGAAGATGTTGATCGTGGATGGGGCTAATCTGGGGACGCTAGAATCCATCGAAGTCGAGGCTATTCCGCATCGAGTGGTCTTGGGCAGCGAATCCCAGGGGGATTGGCTGTCCTTCGAAGACTTATCAATCGAGGCGACGGGGGAATTTCCAGGTGTCAAGGCGGAAGATGCCTTCGTGTTGCTGACGACGGCTGCCGTCGAAGGAGTGCCGCGTGCGGCGACTTTAACACACGACAACATCCTGACGGCAAGCGATCAATTGATAAATAGGCTTAAGCTAACACCCGACGACCGCCATCTCGCCGCGCTACCACTCTTCCACGTCACCGGATTAGGGCTTTCCATGGCAATACTTCAAGCCGGCGGCGCCAATGTTATCCAGGAGCGTTTCAATCCATCTGAAGCGGTCCTGCTCATGGACCAACATCAGGTGAGTTTACTGGCCAGCTTCCCTCCCGTGCTGGCGACATTGCTGGAGGCACGTGAAGCGACCGGCGCCACATGGGATTCGCTGCGCTATGTCTTGGGGCTCGATGCCCCCGAGATGATCCAACGCTTGCTTGCGGAAAGCGGGGCGAGTTTCTGGACTGGTTTTGGTCAATCCGAGACCTCCGGAGTTGTCACATTGATCGATGTGCGGGAGAAACCAGGTGCGGCGGGCAAACCCCTGCCTGGAGCTGATGTGCGCTGCTTTGACGAGAACGGCGTTGAAGTGCCCACAGGCGCGCCGGGGGAGATCGTCGTTCAAGGGCCGCTGGTCTTTCGTGGTTACTGGCGTGATGATGATGCGAATTTGTACACTTCCCGCCATGGATGGCACCATACTGGCGATCTAGGACGCTTCGATGAGGAAGGCTACCTCTATTACCTAGGTCGCAAACCGGAGAAGGATCTGATCAAGTCGGGCGGAGAGAATGTCTACCCAGCCGAAGTGGAGTTCGCCATCGCATCGTTACCGCAGACAAACGCCGTGTGTGTCATCGGGGTTCCCGATGAGACCTGGGGGGAAACGGTAAAGGCTGTGGTTGAATTAAAACCGGGGAAGACATTGACCGAGAAGGAAGTGGTCGAGGCAGTCACGGCGCGAATTGCTGCCTTTAAGAAGCCCAGACATATTCAGTTTGTTGAAGCGCTGCCACGCACGTCGGAAGGTCAAATCGACCGTGTTGCCGTAAAAGAGACCTATGGTGAGTAAGACCCTTATTCTTTATCAGGTACTTCCATCTTAAAGACATCCTGTCTGCTCCGGCCGTTGATATTCGCATCCCCAGTGATGTCGATACGGAAGTGCTCGGGGTGCTGACGGGTCTGGGGTACAGCCTCGTCGAATCTCAAACAGCAGTCCAATCTATTCCCGAGGATGCCAAGGATGACATTGAGGAACGCGTCCGCTTGGCGCTTCAGTACTTCTCCTCTCCTTAGCCAATACATCCAGGTTTCTTGAAAAGCCTCACGAACGATTCCTGTAAAGCGAACTCTCAATCTTCATTGATATCAAGGGTTCTAGCTATTAAGAAATTAGCGTTCGATGGAGTTTTTCCATTTGAAAGCGCGGTTGAGGTGACTGCGCAGCCCTCTGGCTTTTGTCCTGGTCAATTAACTCTGTTTGGAAAATGCCACAAACGGACCTGGGTTATGACTGTAAAGAGTCCAATTTATAATTTCAAATGACAATTACCAACAAAATTTGACATTTCCATTCGAATTGCTACTATTGAAGACACGGTGGATTGCTAGGCGCCTCCTGCGACTGGTTTCACTTCGCCAAAGAGTCAGTCACTGGGAACCCCCAGTGTTCATTTAACGAATAACGAAACGTAGAAAATTCGGTGACTCGGTTCCATTCATTCTGAATCCATGGATCCTATAGCGATGGAATTTCTTCCGTCTGTATGACAACTGAAACGACTTTTCTAAAGATTGAAAACATCTCCTTGCGTTTCGGTGGTACACAGGCGCTCACGAGTGTCAGCTTCGACGTCCATCCAGGTGAGATACTGGCGATTATCGGACCCAACGGCGCCGGTAAAACTTCCATGCTGAATTGCCTCAACGGCTTCTATCGACCCTATCAAGGGCAGATCCTCTTCGACAGTGAGGACCTCACGAGGTTGCCACCCCATCGCATCGCCCAAATGGGAGTGGCGCGCACATTCCAAAATATCGCCTTGTATACTGGCCTGAGTACGCTCGATAACCTGATGGCAGCCCGCAATATTCATATGCGGGCTAACTTATTACAGTGTTTGATCTATTGGGGTCCGGCACACCGTGAAGATATTGCCCATCGTGTACAGGTCGAAGAGATCATCGATTTTCTCGAGATCGAGCACATCCGAAAAGCTATCGTGGGCTCACTACCTTACGGTCTGCGTAAGCGAGTTGAATTGGGCCGCGCCCTGGCGCTTGAGCCACGCTTACTGCTGTTGGATGAACCCATGACCGGTATGAATCAGGAAGAAAAGGAGGATATGGCCCGTTTCATCCTTGATATTCACGAGCGCGAGCATATGACGATCTTGTTGATCGAACATGATATGGGGCTTGTCATGGATATCGCCGATCGGGCGGTGGTGCTCGACTTCGGTGCCAAGATCGCCGATGGTTCGCCGCAGGAGATCAGAACAGATCCGGCCGTGATCAATGCCTACCTGGGAGAGGCCAGCTGACGTGAGTGAGATTGATACTCTCCCGACCAGCCTGCGGGCCACCGCCAAACGCTTTGGTCAGACAAGCACCGCCATGCGGCAGAAGGATCGCGGCATCTGGCGTTCCTTCACTTGGGAAGAATCGTTTGAGCAAATTCGAGATCTCTCCCTGGGACTCACCCGGATGGGTTTTCAACGCGGCGATAAGGCCTGCATTATCGGCGACAACGATCCACAATACTTCTGGGCGCAGTTGGCGATCCAATCTGTGGGTGGTGTGGCTGTAGGTATCTTTACAGATAGTTCACCGATTGAAATTGAATATATTGGGACCCATTCGGATGCCACCCTAGTGTTCGCCAAAGATCAGGAACAATGTGACAAACTTATCGAGATCAGAGATCAGATTCCCAATGTGAAGCGTGTCATTTATTGGGATGAAAAGGGTTTGTGGAGTTACGACGACGATTGGTTGCTGGATTACGCTGAGGTCCAGGAACTCGGCAGACGTCTCCAAAAAGAACAACCGACACTGTTTGATGAATTGGTCGACGCTGGAAAGGCAGATGACTTAGCCATCTTCTGCTACACCTCGGGAACAACCGGCCAGCCGAAAGGAGCGATGATTAGCCACGCAAATTTGATCGACGGTTGTGATCTAACCCTGGAGGTCGACCCGCGCACCGAGGATGATGAATACCTCTCGTTCCTGCCCCCGGCCTGGATCACCGAGAACGTGCTTGGCCTAACGATTCACCTGCGCACAGGCATGATCGTCAACTTTCCAGAGGCTCCCGAGACGGTCCAGGAGAACCTGCGTGAGATCACACCCTTCGTCCAATTGTTCAGCGCCCGTCAGTGGGAAAGCCTGGTTGCCCTGGTGCAGATGAAGATGACCGAAGCCACCTGGATCAACCGTATGCTCTATCGACTCTTCATGCCGGTTGGTTATAAAGTAGCCAATTTACGCTATGAACAACATAAAACGATTCCTTGGATCTGGCGCGTATTGTTCGCTTTCGGCGAAATTACTATATTCCATCCACTGCGGGATAAACTGGGCATGACCCGCATCCGCTCGGCCTATTCCTCGGGTGCAGCCCTGAGCCCTGATGTGATCCGTTTCTTCCGTGCCATCGGGGTCAATATTAAGCAGCTTTACGGTTCAACGGAAGCCCAGACCCACACGCTCCACATCGGTGATGACGTGCGTTTTGAGACTGTCGGTGTGCCACTACCTGGGATGGA
>JAIWHF010000096.1:0-9484 GCA_048629905.1 Methanosarcinales archaeon | reverse complement strand
TAACCCCAAGCCTTTTTAATGTCTCTAATAAACTTTAAGAGAAATTCCTTCTTGTGGCACCTATGGGTAATATGCCACACATAGCCGGGGATGTAATGACGATTTGCCCTTGGCATCTTACTGCTGCTTTCTTAAACGACCCTTTTTGATATGAAAATTGAAGGTTTAAGCCCTAAAAATAAGGAAAAAACCGATCATATTATAAATATATCAAATGGTTAGCTTGGTCCCCCCATTCCCATTCCAACATTCCACATTCCAAAGCATAACGCCACGCATCACCCTCGAGCAGGGCGCCAGCCCTGCGCGTCGGTTGTGAATGCGCATGTTATGTCTGTTGATCAATTGCCGATTATTCGTAATGCCTCCGGGCAGGTTGAAAACCATCGGATTGCTTGGCGGGATGAGTTGGGAATCTTCGTCGGTTTATTATTCATTTTCAGGGGCAGAAAATCCGATTCCTCCACCGGATGTGGCATCGCTACCCAGCAAACACCACGTTGTTTGGAAATTGCGGTTGGTGTCGAGGCATCACTTTTAATATTCTCACTAAGTGGATTTGGCTCTGCGGAATGGAAGGAAGAGATAAACGCATGCCCACTCCGGAAGCGTCCGCCATCTCCATCGCATGGCCCAGCAGGCTGAAACCGGTCACATCCGTGGCCGATTTTACGCCGGACACATGTGCAAGGGCTAAAGCCTTGTCATTCAAGCGCTTCATCCAGGCTACAGCTTGGGCAACATCCTTCTCCTGAGCTGTGCCGTTCTTTAGCGCGGTCGTCGTCACCCCCGTCCCCAATGGCTTCGTCAGAACGAGGATATCTCCCACCTCGGCTCCTGCCTTGGTGAGCAATTTGGCAGTCTCGACCAGCCCCACCCCAACGAGGCCATATTTCGGCTCATCATCCTGGATGGTATGCCCTCCAGCAATCACGGCACCTGCTTCGCGTACCTTTTCTGCACCGCCGCGGAATATCTCCGAAACGATATCAGTCGATAGGGACCCCGGCATCGCGGCGACATTTAATGTCAGGATTGGATAGGCACCCATGGCATACAAATCGGATAGTGCATTCGCGGCAGCGATCGCACCGTAATCATACGGATCATCGACGACAGGCGTGAAGAAATCGATCGTCACCACCAGCGAACGCTCATCGTCCAAGCGCCATACTGCCGCATCATCTGGGGAACTTAAACCCACCAGAAGATCGGGGAAATCATCTGGCTGAAAAATATCCTGCAGAGGGCGCAGAACCTGCGCCAGCGCATCAGCGCCTAGTTTCGACGCTCAACCCGCGCACGAAGATAGGCTCGTCAACCGAATTTGACGTCCTGAGACACTTCGAAGGTGTCCAGCATTCTCATCCACAAATTCGCTCCTGAGAGAATCCGATAATTACAGATTGTTAGAACTAAACCCTATTCCTGGTTCACTGAGCTTTCCGGCAGCGGATCGCCGATCTCTTTTTGAGATGGTTTCACAAAGAAAGCTGAAATCACAAAAGCAAAGCCGATAGCCGCAATGATCCCCGCTTGAACCATGATCTTTTGGGTTACCTGACGAAACAATGCGTTTGCTAGATCCACTCCAATGGTTAATATTTCCGGTTTCACACTTACCGGCACTGCAAAATCTATAAGCCGTGGAAACACCCACCCGAGGATCGGGAGCGATAGCGCGCTGAAGCTCAGGCCGATAAGCCCCGTCAACAACAGTGGCACACCCCACCACAACAGCCAGTCGCGAACAGAACGAACCGCAAAGACGGTCATAAGAAACAAAAACGCAAGCGGAATTAGAAATCCGAAACGCAGTAAACTTCGCACGATGAAGAAGGACTGTATCGGGTCATCGCCAAATTCCTTAATGTCAGTTGAACCTGACACATCGGATAAAGGATGCTCGAACTCCATCTCATCCGGGATAGCGGATGCGGCGGATTGAATTGCTACCCGCATCAGAGGATCGACAACATCCATGAGGATTTCGGGGGGCTTACAAAGCAGAAAGTCGTCCACCTCGCCCCCAAAAAGCTGAGCCGCTCCAAGTTGCAGGAGTTGTTCGGCCGAACAGGGAGGCTGCTTTTCCAATAAGGCGAGCACTGCTTGATAACCGACGGGACCTTCGAACTTCGTTTTTAATTCTACAAGGGAGATGGAGATTGGTTCTGGAGGAGCATCGGAATTCAGATTGTCGAATACCTGATCCAGGACGCTCTCAACGGTCGTTTGCAGCCATTCAGGCTCTAGTAAAGTTGCAATCAAATACTCCCAATCATCATCCGATAGAATGCGTAAGTAAGCAGGTGGTCCTGAATCACCGTCACTTTGGTCAGAGGAGTCTAAACTGGGGTCATCCATTATTCCATGCTGTATCTGCTGTACAACAAACCCCGGCAGGCGCGCATAAATATCTTCTTCGATGAGCGCGATCTTATACGCCTCTGAATTCAACAACGTCGCATCCAGATTGTACAGAAGCAGCATAATCGAAGCGCTGATAATGAAAAGAAATGCGAAGATTCCGGCAATAAATCGACTACATGTACGCATATCCATCTCTCCTTTGACCTTGCTTTCCTTCCAATCAAATTCTCAGGTGAAGATTCATTTATTTACTATCAGAGATCGAGCTGGGTGCCGATTCCCCGGTCGATCGCTCTGCGGTAGATCTCCGGAGCTACGGCCATATCATCGATCGCAAGCCCAAGGTTGATCGCCAGGATTCGCTCATTCTTGTCCTCTCGCCCCGCTTTTTTCCCGACGACGATTTCGCCGAGGTCGGCATAGGGTGCGGGAGTCTGGTTGAAGTACCCCTCAGATGTGTAATACTCGAACTGCGAATGGTCATCTGTGCTTATCTTGTCCATCTCGGCCATCGCTTGCGGATGCCAGTAACTATCGAAATCCACGGCACTCCCAAAACCGCCCGGTTTCAACCAACCCTTCATAATCGTCGGGCTTGGGTGCTTGAGAATCGGTCCGGAGGTGACGACGAGATCGGCATCCGCAACGGCTTCTTCGGGCGCATTCACGCCCACGATTTCGATCCCCAGCTTAGCAGACATCTCCTGCACGTAACGCTTTTGAACGTCCTTGTTGATGTCATAAGCATAGACAAGCTTAATATCGAAGATCGCAGCCAGGGCTTCGAGGTTGGTGCGCCCTTGAACACCGCAGGCCAGAATTCCAGCAACTTCGCTTTCCGGTCGCGCCAGGTACTTCGCCGCAAGGGCAGTAGCTGCTCCGGTGCGATATGCCGTAATCCACACGCAATCCATCACTGCATAGGGGATGCCTGTCTCAACATCGTTTAAAACCAAGAGGCCGGTAATGTAGGGTAACCCACGCTCTTGATTCTGCGGATACCCGCTCACCCATTTAATCCCCGCCGATTTGAGCGAGGGAATGTAGGCCGGCATGGCATGGATGAAGGCATCCGGCTGTGTGTGAATCCCCGGTTTCGGAGGCATTTCGACTTTACCCTCGCCCTTCTCATGGAACGCCTTCTCAAGAAGATCGATAATTGTACTCACATCCAAATCAACACTCTCAACATCTGCTCTTGAGAGATAAAGAAGCTTATTCATAGCCATGACAATTTCCTTCCTGTCCGCTGCCGATTACAGCACATTCTACAGAACTCTTGAAATGTACACCACGTCAATCATCAGCAGGTTACCTTATGGGTGAAGAGCTGGATTAATCGAAGTTCAAGTAAGTTGGTACTTCAGTGAGCGCATGCGCCAGGTGCGTACCATGCCATGACAATAAGCGCCCATCCAGCAAAAATACCCTGCCTTCCTGCACAGCAGGAGTTCCTTCGAGGGTACTAACCACTTGTTCTCGCTCTTCCTCTCCGAAAGAATAGGGTTCACTCGGAAGGAGAACCACCTCTGGTGAAAGGGCTTTGACTTCTTCAACGGTCACGCGTGGATAACGGGTATCGCGTTCGCCAGTTTTTTCCGCTTCTGCCAGACCCAAATCCGCTTCCAACGGGTAGCGGCGCTCTCTCATCTTGAAAATATTCTCCCCACCCGAGATCGAGATGACGCTGTCAACATACGTCTCCTGGTTGATTGTCATCCACCACAGCCCCGCCTGTTCATCCTCTTCCTGCCATATTGGGCAAAACACCTTCATCGATGGGGACATGAAGGATGCTCGCCGTGTCCAATCCAGCATGCGCTCGAGGTGGGTGAGTCTCGGTGCCGCCTCTTTTTCTATTTGGAAGATTCGAGCCATCGCCCAGAGGATTTGAATTGCATCATCAACATTTTTCGGGAAGGTAACCCAAACGGGGATCCCCAGCCTCTCGAGTTCTTGAACGGTTTCAAGGCTGTTTTCCTCCTGATTGGCAAGGACAAGCTCAGGTTTAAGAGCCGAGATCGCTTCAATATCCGGTGAACGGGGTCCACCTACTGCGATATTGAGGTCTGACTCCCCGGTTGGGTCAGGGCAATAGTCAGTGATTCCAACAAGACGATCGCCTATCCCAAGTTCGATAATGCTTTCGCTGATGGATGGCACCAGGCTTACGACACGTTTTGGTGGATTTATAAACGTCAAGTGAGGGTTGTGTCCGTTTCCACCGGTCATCTTACACCCAACCTTTGCCAAGCAGGATCTCAGGAGCCGCGTCGCTCCAGATCTCAACCTTCCCCTGCGGACCGACCCCGATGATCGTATCGGGGGCGATGCTGATAGCGTAGCTCTTCATCTGTGCTTCAATTTTCTGCTGCACTCCCTTTATCGACGCAGGAGCTTCTAACCCTGGCAAAAAGATAGCCTTCGGAAACCACCCGATTCCATCCGTAACCTGATCTCTATCCGGATCATAAATCCATTCACCGAGAACGGAAATCAAGCTTCCCATGGCAATAAACAACGAATGTTCGGCGACGATCGAGTCTGGATCGGCGGGCAATCGCTCTGCATCAAAAATTGTGACCCAGTCATCAAGCTTGCCACCTATGGCCAGTACCACCTGCGCCTGGCGACAGGTTTCCAGAATGAGTTTCTGATCCAAATCAAAAGGATCGACGATTTTTAAGCTGCCACTAAACCGCACCAGCAAATCCTTGACGAAGGGTTGTTTTGATGAGGGGATCTCCCCTCCAGGAGCGAGAATTACCAAGGCTCCTTCCTCTCTCAATAAATTTATTATTGGGTCCAATGCCGATGAATCAGAGCCGCGAACTGGGGGCGCTTCACCGGCGATGATTACCCAGCCCGAAGAACCACGGCGCTCGAAGATCCGTGAAATCGCAGTCACGATTCCACCTCCTGCAGACGCCAGGCGACAGCCGCAACAAGCCCTGCAGCAATCGAGAGAACCTTCTCATCGAAATCGAACAAGGGATTATGATGCGGCGCATCAAGGTTACGAGCCGAGTTGCTCGAACCAATGAACAGGTAGCAGCCAGGGACTTCCTGCATAAAAAAAGCCATGTCCTCCGAGCCCATCACGCGATGCTCACGATCGATTTCAAACTCAGGGAAGAGTTGCTGCGCGACCTCCGCAGCAAGGGCCGCGGTCTCGGCATCATTGACGAGCGGCGGGGTAATACGTTCAAACTCAAGCTCAGCCTGGCATCCTGCTGCAGAGCAGATACCGCTGGTGATCTCTTTCATACGCTCAATTACTGTCGTCCGCGAAGCTTCAGAAAAAGTGCGAATCGTCCCTTCTAATCGAACTGAGGAGGGAATCACATTCCAGGTTTCACCAGCTTGAACAACTGTGAAGCTCACCACACCTGATTCCAGCGGGTCGAGAGACCTTGAGGTAATCGATTGACAGGCTGTGATGAGCTGCGAAGCGGCCAGAATGGGGTCCCGCGCCAGATGGGGTGAGGCGGCATGTCCTCCCCGGCCGCGGATCATGATTTCGAACCGCTCCGATCCCGCCATGACCGGTCCCGGCGTAATGCCGAGCCAGTTAAGTGGTTTCTCATTCCAGATATGCATACCAAGAGATCTAGAAGCGCCTAAATCGTCGAGGATGCCCTCTGCGATCATTCGTTCAGCTCCACCCTGCCCTTCCTCAGCAGGCTGGAAGATGAATACGATCGTCCCGGGAAGTTCTTGAGATTTTGAGCTAAGGATCTGCGCCACGCCCAGGCCAATCGCCATGTGGCCATCGTGACCACATGCGTGCATTACGCCTTCCTGCTTGGATGCATAAGCAGCGCCAGTTTCTTCCACGATCGGCAATGCATCCATATCGAAGCGTATGAGCAGGGTCGGCCCAGGTCGCCCGCCTTTGAGCGTACCCACGACGCCCGTCTCCGCGATGGCGGTCTGGACGCTTAATCCCATCTCTCCGAGTGTTTCGGCAATGATCTTTGCGCTGCGGTGTTCAGTGAAAGCCAATTCGGGGTGTTGATGGAAATCCCGCCGCCAGGCAATGAGCTGTTCACGGTTCGACTGCGCCTGGTTCAGGAAACTATTCATCGTCTGGATTTTAATTACTGACGGAATTCTATCCGTCGAAATTTCTCGATGTAACGGGGATCATCCGGGGGACTTTCAGGATCGAGCATGCGCTCCCGCATGCGCTCCTCAAGCGCGGTGATATCTTTGATCTGGCTGCGATGTTCGCCCAGTGCAGCTACCATCTGACTGAAGAATTCGGTAATGTCGACGGTTATATTTGGGTGCTGTGGCCCAGCGATATAGACTTCTCGGACTTTATGCGGCTGCAATCCCTCTTCCTTACTCAAAGCAGGAAAGTAAAGCGCGGAACGGGCCGCTGGATAAACCGCATCCAATGTCGCCTGACCTGCCGCTCGGTGATCAGCATGGTTGATGTAGTAATTGCTCGGGAAGAAATTCGTGGGATCGCAGGTGATCACGACCTGCGGCTTTACCTGGCGAATAACGCGGACGATATCACGCCGCAGATCCAGGGTCGGTAAAACGTATCCATCCAACTCCTTTAGAAACATCACTTCATGCACACCCAGAGCTTTCGCAGCGGCTCGTTGTTCAACTTCGCGAATCTCTGCCAATTCCTGCGTGGACAAGCTATCGTCGTCGGAACCCTTATCTCCGCGAGTCAATAAACAATAGGTGATTTCCCTGCCGGAGGCTGCCCACCGGGCAATTGTGCCACCGCAATAGAATTCGGGGTCATCCGGATGAGCTAGAACTACGAGAACTCGGTCGGATGTCGTCATGAGATATCTTCCCTCGTGAACATCTAGGTTGATTTCTTGCCGCGATTACCTTCACCGTTTTCATTCTTGTCGCAGGGGCTCTCAGCTTTCTGCTGCAAGGCTTTCAATTCATCGTAGGGTTCGATCTCATCCTTGTGGAATTCAACCCTGCGTTCATCTTCCAGCTTGACCACAACCGTATTCGTGAGAGGGAGTACATTGATGACTTTTCCAACCCCTCTTGGTGTAATCACTTTTTTCTTCCTCTTCGGAAGATGCTTTCTCGCTTCTGCATATAGCTCGTACTCGTATATAAGGCAGCAGCGAAGACGGCCGCACATGCCGGTTATCTCCTGGGGGTTCAGGGAAATCCCTTGCGCTTTAGCCATCTTGATCGAGATAGGGCTGAATTCCGATAGAAAACGGGAGCAGCAGCGCTCTTCCAGCCCACATGCGCCCATACCGCATATCATCTTGGCCACATCTCGCGGTCCCACTTTCCGGAATTCGATTTGTGTTTTTCTAATCGAACGGCGCATTGCCCGTTTTAAAGGCGTGAGGTCAATACTCTCATCGCCCTCACTGCTGGTGATGAATGTTAAGCGTGAACCATCATAGCAATATTCAGCCCTGACAATCTTGATGCCGGTTATCCCAAGTTCCTGCGCTTTCTCACGGCAATTGATCGTCGCTTCCAGTTCACGGCTCTGCCACATTCGTCTCATCACAAGTTCGCGTGGAGAGGCACGGCGCACAACAGGCTTATGCGATCCCCTGGGCGCATTCTTGCCGCCTAGTAAACCAGCAACTTCACCCAGCTCACGCCCGCGCGAAGTCGACACGATAACATAATCGCCGGCTTTGAGATCATCAATCTTTGATGCATCAAAATGATAAATCTTGCCAACGGGTTGGAAACGAATAGATGCGACTGTTCTTTCTATACTTGCCATGGATAAAAACCCTCGATTAGAGAACAACGTTAGAAGTTAATCATACTACGCCCACATGGCAGACAAAAGGGGCCGACGATCCATCAGCCCCTTGAGACAGCATTCATTTCATCTGGATATTTACCTGCGGGATCGTTCTAATCGGTGATCTCGATCTCGATATCTTCTTTACCCTTCAGATCGCCAGAGTCAAATCGAGTGAGAATCGCTTCCGTAATCCCGTTTAAAGCTGCAGCAGCTGGTGTATCCGGATGTGAGATGACAATAGGTGTGCCCTGATCTCCCCCTTCGCGAACGATTGGGTCGATAGGAATTGAACCCAGGAAAGGTACTCCGGCTTCTTGCGCCATTTTTTCCCCGCCCCCCTGCCCGAAAATATCGAGCTGCGTGCCATCCGGTAGTTCCAGAAAGCTCATATTCTCGACAACACCCAGCAATGGGATTTCCATTGTGCGGAACATTTCAAGCCCACGCTTTGCATCTTCGATGGATACTTTCTGCGGCAGCGTGACGATCACACCACCGGAGAGCGAGAGTGTTTGTGCCAGGCTGAGCTGCACATCTCCCGTCCCTGGCGGTAGGTCGACCACGAGGTAATCGAGCTGCCCCCAGTCGACATCGTTAATAAATTGCTGAATCGCGCTATGGAGCATTGGGCCGCGCCAGATCAGCGGCTGTCCATCGGGAACCAGGAAGCCGATCGACATCAGGTGAACACCATGAGCTTCGGCTGGCTTCAGCTTGGGACCTTCCTGAGGCGGCATCGCCGAGACCCCCATCATTGTCGGCACGTTGGGTCCGTAAATATCGGCATCAAGCAGCCCGACGTTCAACCCCTTCTTCGCCAGCGCCACGGCGATGTTCACAGCAACGGTGGATTTCCCCACACCACCTTTGCCTGATGCGATAGCAATAATATTTTTCACGCCAGGAATCATGTTCACGCCTTTTTGTACGGCATGCGATACAACTTTATGAGAAACATTGATTGTTACAGAACCAACACCATCTACCGACTTCACTTTCTCGGTTAATTTTTCGGTTAGCTCTTTTATGTAACCCTTAACCGGGAAACCATACAGAATATCAATCGTGACATTATCACCATCAACTTTAATATTTTTTACCGTTTTAGATGAAACAAGATCCGCTTCAAGATAAGGATCAATATACGTTTTCAAAACTTCTTCAATTTGTGATTGAGCGACATTAGCCATGCTCTATCTCCTGCTGTAGTTAATTTCAATGAAAAGCCAGGGTTAAATAACCCAGTAATTTAATCTGGTATATCGTAGGGTTGGCAATCTTACACAAAAAATAACGTTAGTGCGAGAGCAAAGCACCTCAATGCGATACAACGGCACATTCTAC
>JAIWHF010000095.1:0-9634 GCA_048629905.1 Methanosarcinales archaeon | reverse complement strand
GTGCTCTACACGCTAAATCAGGAACGGATGGCGGAAGGGTGCTGCCAGGTGGCAGAAAATTTCGCTCCAGAGCACCCCGTCGAACTTGTGGATTGAGGTTATTCACGAGAGTTTTTTTGAGTAATAACATCGAAGTATGTAAATATATCTATTGAAGGAGTATGGTTATGACTGAGAACAAGACCAAGGATGAAAATCTAGATATTCACACTCAGGTACGCAACCACTACGGGAGCATAGCAACCTCGTTTGAGAAAGCGGGTGAAGCCGGATGCTGTGGACCTGCCGAGAGCAGTTGTGGGTGTTCGCCGTCGACGGGTGTTAATGATATCGACGTAGTATCGAAGATCTACGAAAGCCCGGATGTGGCGTCCTTACCCGATGATGTGACTGGTCTATCCCTGGGATGTGGAGATCCGGTGACGCTTGCTTCGCTCGAGTCGGGCCAGACCGTGTTAGACCTCGGTTCGGGCGGTGGAATCGACTGCTTTCTGGCCGGGAAGCAAGTGGGCGAATCAGGCCGCGTTATCGGTATCGACATGACCGCCGAGATGATCGAAAAAGCACGCCTCAATAAAGATAACCTTGGCGCGGAGAATGTCGAGTTCCGACTGGGGGAGATCGAGCACCTTCCGGTTGCCGATGAGACCGCGGATGTTGTGATCTCGAACTGTGTCATCAATCTAAGTCCAGACAAGCCTCAGGTTTTCCGTGAGGCTTACCGCGCGTTGCGACCGGGAGGTCGCTTGGCCGTAAGCGATATCGTCACCGATGGAGCCCTCCCCGAGGGGATAAAAGACAATTTGAGCGCATGGGTTGGGTGCCTCGCTGGTGCGTTGGATGTGAAGGAGTACACCGCAGCCATTGAGTCCGCCGGCTTCGTCGACGTGAAGCTCACGCCGGTTTATCTGGATGAATCTGTAATCGAAGCTGCTTTAGAACAACTTGATCCTGAAGAACGCCTCGCCGTAGATGACGGTTCAAGTCGGGTGGCGTTGATTATGGAAGGCGGGGAAGCGAAGCCATATTACCTGGGCGATGACGACAAGGGCTTGAGCAGCGAATCTATTCGACAGATGGTCTTCAGTGCGAAGGTCACAGCTCGTAAGCCGACCACTTTCCCAGGCGGCGAATAAGGCGAGGGCTGCAGCTAGATAATCTTTCCCTTTGTACTTGTGAACCAGGGACATTCCACCCGAGAACCTCCTGGCGAGGCGCTCGAGGCGTTTGGCCACGATAATTCTTATCGCCCTGGGATCTCTAAAAGCGAAAGATGTTTGTTTTGTACGCATACAAAGGGGGGCTATTGATGATAGAATTGCCGCTAGCGGTAAGCGGGCGTATGCGGGCTTATAAACCTATCAAGGTTATGAGTTAAGATGCTCAATTCACATCCAGGCTGCTGAATCCAATCTAAAATGATTGTACCTACTTCGCTTCTCAGAAAGACCGGGCGGCGAGAAGATGGAGTAGTAAAAAAATCAAATCAAGACGAGGGTTCTCATTAATGAAAAACAGAATTAAGCATTTCGAAGATTATCGCGGGATCGCCGACGATGCAGTCCTGAAAGAAATCCAGGAGAAGGCGAAAACGCTTCAAGGCGCTACGGTTGCCCATGTGAACGCAACCAGTTACGGTGGTGGAGTCGCAGAAATATTGGATAGTTTCGTATTGTTGATGAACGATCTGGGAATCCGCACGGATTGGCGAGTCCTGCATGGAATCCCAGATTTCTTCGAGGTAACGAAGAAGTTCCACAACGCGCTTCAAGGGCAGGACCTGTCTTTTTCAGAAGAGGAACTGGAGATTTACAAGTTTATTAATGAGAAATTTGCTCGCTTTGCTTTTCTCGATCACGACTATGTCATCATTCATGACCCACAGCCATGCGCGTTAGTTCGTAATATAGCGCATACCTCTCCTTGGGTCTGGCGCTGCCACATTGATATTACAAAACCGAACCCTCAGGCTTGGGCTTTCATGGAACCCTACGTTGTCGAATATGACCGTATGATCGTCTCCTCTGAGGATTATAAGGTCGCTGACCTTGCGATCGAGCAGGATATCATATCCCCCTCCATCGACCCTCTTTCCCCGAAGAACATGGATCTCCCCGAACAGGTGATCGAGGATTATCTAACCCAGCACAAGATTCCAACGGATAAGCCGATTATCACCCAGGTTTCGCGCTTCGATCCCTGGAAGGATCCTGAAGGTGTTTTGAAGGTTTTTGAACGGGTCAAAGAGCAAGTCGATTGCCGTTTAATATTTGTATACAACATGGCCAGCGACGATCCGGAGGGGGCAAGAATCCTGGCACAGATGACAGAAGTCGCCAAGGATTTCCTCGCTCGTGGCGATGTGCTCTTTGTGCGTGGGGATGATCCGATTCTCGTCAATGTTATGCAGCGAATCTCGGATATTGTGATCCAAAAATCGACGCGCGAAGGGTTTGGGCTCGTTATCACCGAAGCGATGTGGAAGGGAACACCGGTGGTCGCTTCCAATGTTGGCGGGATCCCGACCCAGATGGTCGATGGCGTCACCGGCTACCTGCTCGAACCTCATGACTACGATGGATTCGCGGAGAAAATAATCGCACTACTTGAAGATAAACGCCTAGCCCAGAAATTGGGCCAACAGGCTAAGGAGCACGTCCGCGATCATTTCCTGATCACGGGACATTTGTTGGATTACATTGATTTGATCCTGAGCTTATAAACATCGCCTAGCTTGCCCCCTTCTTTCCATCAAGACGCGGCTTCGCCCATGTGTGGAGTGCGGAAGCTCTGCTTCCGGTCTCAGCCTGCGCCTTGAGCTCTGCGCGAATGAATGAATAGATCGACCATTGCAGAGGTGATGAATCGCTATTTCTTTTTTTCCCCCTAAATCCCCCGAATCAAACATCAAGCCCTCAGTTCAAACCGACCCTGCAAAGCAGAATATGTGGAAATATCGTTATCTAGGGCTCTTTTTTCCGCGGTAATCCGGACAGAAATGGCTTGGAGTTGGGCAGCGACAATCCGTTTGGTCACCCACACAAATTGGAGGGGAACCATAAATACCAACCATGCGCTGGACATACGCGCGGGTCAGCTTGTCGGCTAATTATGCTGTGGTTGTCAGCAGAATCCAGACGCCTGCATGCTATAATTCGCGCGCCGGGGCACCCATGCCCCGAAATTATGTTTTGGAGTAAGTTAAATTGGATTCTATGGAAGACATCCCCTCATCTGACCCCCCCCTTGATGCAGTCGTAAACGGAGAAGATATTTGGCATGTGTTGGAGGCAACGGAGATCGTTCATGCGCTCCAAACATCGCCCAAACAAGGGTTAAGCAAAGAAGAAGCGCGTAGGCGCCTCGAGCAATTCGGCCCCAATGAACTTGAAGAAGCCGAAAAACCATCTCTGTATCGATTGATTTTTGAGCAATTCAAGAATTTCATCGTCATTGTTCTTATCGTTGCCGCCCTTGCAGCTGCGCTCCTCGGCGATTACATCGAAGCCGCTGCCATCTTGGCCATTGTGGTGCTCAATGCCATTCTGGGCGTTGTCCAAGAACGCAAGGCTGAAGAGGCGCTAGCCGCACTCCGGCGGCTTGCCGCTCCTGACGCGCTTGTTCTTCGTGATGGGCGGCGGCAGACCTGCCCGGCACGCGAATTGGTCCCGGGCGATGTCGTGTTTCTGGAGGCAGGGAATTTTATCCCCGCTGATCTGAGGCTGATAGAGACGGTCAATTTGCGCATCGAAGAGGCTGCGCTAACGGGCGAATCCGTGCCAGTCACGAAAGATGCTTCTCTCGTCCTCACACAGGACATGGCGCTGGGCGATCGCCGCAATACGGCCTTCAGCGGGACAGTCGTTTCCTACGGGCGCGGTAGCGGCGTCGTTGTCAGCACAGGAATGCGCACGCAAATCGGCATGATCGCCGCCATGCTCCAGGCTGTGCAGGAGGAACCGACTCCGTTGCAGCGCAAGCTTGACCAGCTTGGGAAGGTGCTCGGGATAGCGGCTCTGGTCGTGTGTGCGCTTGTGTTTGGGGTCGGCTGGCTTCGCGGGATTCCGGCGCTCGAGATGTTCCTGGTCGCGGTCAGCCTGGCAGTTGCAGCTGTCCCGGAGGGATTGGCTGCTGTCGTGACGATCACGCTTGCGCTCGGTATGCAGGAGATGATCACTCGCCATGCACTCATACGACGACTTTCCTCAGTCGAGACGTTGGGATCGACGACGGTGATCTGCTCGGACAAGACCGGTACGCTCACACAGAACCAGATGACCGTGACACGCATGTGGGTTGATGGCACGACCTTCGAAATAACAGGGGGAGGTTTTGGTCAAACCGGGGATTTCAAGGTTGATGACGGGGTGGTGGACTTGCGTGATTATCCCGCCTCGACGACGGTTCTATGGGTCGCCACGTTAGCGAACGATGCACAGATTGAGGCTGAACCAACTACGGATGGGGATAACGCATCCCGTGTAATCGGTGATCCAACAGAGGCGGCGTTATTAATAGCGGCGGCCAAAGCGGGAGCCTTCCGGGACAGACTTGAGGAAGCGTATCCAAGGATCGATGAGATCCCCTTTGATTCTTCCCGTAAGCGGATGACAACAGTACATAAGATCGTTGATCCGGTGGCGGATGATGCAAGCCCATTCTACGATAGCGAATTGCGTGAGTGGGAGATTGCGGCGATAAAAGGCGCGCCGGATGTTGTATTAGGCCTGTGTACTCAGTATCAGAAGATGGATGATACAACTGCACCAATAACAGATGAGATCCGTGAAAGCATCTATGAGGTGAATGCACGCATGGCACGCTCTGCCTTGCGGGTCATAGCAGTGGCTTTCCGCGTGGAGCCCGATGTCCCCGACGATGCAACACCGGAGAAGGTCGAGCACGATTTAATATTTGTTGGCCTGATGGGCATGATCGATCCGCCGCGTCCGCAAGTCAAACCCGCTATCGCGAAGGCACGCCAGGCCGGAATTCGTACGTTGATGATCACCGGCGATTTCCCGGATACAGCGGAGGAGATTGCCGAAGAGATTGCTCTGCTCCAACCGGGGCATGGAGTCCTGACAGGGTCGCAGCTAGATGCTATGGACGATGATGCTCTTAAAGAGAAGGTTGAGACAACCGGGGTCTTCGCGCGCGTCTCTCCGGAGCACAAGGTTCGCATCGTCGATGCGCTGAAATCACACGGTGAGATCGTAGCGATGACTGGGGACGGTGTGAATGATGCACCGGCGTTGAAACGGGCGGATATCGGTGTGGCAATGGGGGTTACCGGGACGGATGTCGCCAAGGAAGCTGCGGACATGGTCCTTACGGACGACAATTACGCCAGCATCGTCGATGCCGTCGAGCAAGGAAGAGTTATCTATAGCAACATTCGTAAGTTTGTCTTTTATTTACTGTCCTGCAACATGGCAGAAATTGCGGTTATCTTTATCGCCATCTTGGCGGGTCTCCCCTCGCCGCTGACTCCTATTCAGCTACTATGGCTTAACCTGATCACAGATGGCGCCCCCGCTCTTGCGTTGGGGATGGAAAAAGGGGATCCAGACATTATGGTTCAACCCCCGCGACCACCTGACGAGCCTGTGATCAACAGCCCAATGCGCATTCACATTGGTATCCAGACCGTGGCGATCGCCTCGGTCACGCTAGCGGCATATTGGATGGGCATCCAACTTTTTCCCGGAATTCCGGAAGAGGCGAAGACGATGGCCTTCGCCACGCTTTCCTTCTCTGAACTCTTACGGGCGTTCACCGCACGTTCGGAACACTATCCCCTGCATAAGATCGGACTTTTCAGCAACAAGTGGATGCTCTATGCGGTAGCGTCGTCGATGCTGCTCTTGCTCGCCGTTATCTATATCCCCTTCCTTCAACCGATTTTCAACACCGTGCCTTTGGGTTGGGCTGAATGGCAGATCATACTGCCTTTGTTGTTTATCCCCGCCATTGTCGCAGAGATAAGCAAATGGCTGATGGGCATACAACGGAAGGTTGCGCGGGCTGCATAGGAGTCGATGGCAGGATAAGATTCAACTCGTGTTAACAGAACGCCCCCGCCTGCACTGAACCGACAGGGGCGATAAGAAATCTTGGATGCCAACTGTTCTTTATTTTACGATTTCACCGTAGAGCTCGGGGCGCCGGTCTTTGAAGATATCGAGCTCATATTCTCCGGCGAGGAAAACGCGACGCTTCTGATCACTGAGCGAGGGGTCGATATCGGCATAGAGGATCGTTTCTTCTTCTCCGCCGGCTTGTGCCAGAACTTCGCCGTCGGGTCCAATGATGAGACTATGACCCAGGAAGCGCGCCCCGCGCTCCTCCCCGATACGATTGGCGGCTACGAGGAAGATACCATTCTCGGCGGCTCTCGTCCGGGCGACAAAATCCGGGTAGAGGGTGGCGGCGCTGGGCCAGGCGGTGGAGATTAATACGATCTGGGCGCCCATGAGTGCGAGTGCACGACAGGGCTCAGGGAAACGCAGATCATAGCAGATGAGCGTTCCCACCCGGCCGATAGGGGTCTTTAACGGTGGGAGCAACTCCTCGCCGGAGGCGATGAAGCGATCAATGCCAAGGTGGGGTAAGTGGGTTTTCCGGTATCGCCCGAGGATGCCATCCGGTCCGGTGACGAGCGCGGTGTTGAAAATGCGGCCGCCATCGTCTTTCTCGAGAACTCCGACCATGATGGTTGCGTCCAGTTCTTTGCAGGTTTGCGATAAGCGCTCACTAAGGGGACCGGGGATGCTCTCGGCTACAGCCTGCGCCTCATTCAGGCTCAAGTCATAGCCAGAGAGAGCGCATTCAGGGAAGACAACCAGCCTGGCTCCGGCTGTTACTGCCTCTTCGAAGCTGAGGAGGATGGATTGAAGGTTCTTTTCAACTTTAAGCAATTCGGGTCTCATTTGTACAGCGGCGACTCGTTCCATGGGTGTATTGCCTTTCTATGAACCACTCCGAGAAAACAAAAATTACCTAAACAGTATACTGGACTTGGTTTAACTCAATATTCAATAAAACGAAAAGTTCGTTTCTGGGGAGGTGACACTTGATACCACAGCTACTCAACCTGGAACCATGGTGGCGATTTGCAGCAGCTCTGCTCATCGGAGCGCTCATTGGGTTGGAGCGCGAATTTGTCCAACAGCGTAGCGGTGAACAGGAATTCGGTGGGATCCGAACCTTCGCGTTAATGTCGCTCCTGGGGGCGGTCGCGGCCTTCCTCACGGACCAGCATGGCCCCCTAATCTTTTTAGCAGTTTATTTGGGTTTGATCCTTCTTCTTTGGGCGAGTCTACTGGCATCGTCGATGAGAGGCGTCGAAGAGGGGATCACTACCGAGGTAACGGCGCTGTTGGTGCCACTTTTTGGGGCGATGATGATTTGGAACCAACCGGTGGTTGCAGCAGCGCTCGGTGTAATCACGGCGCTGATCCTGGCTTTGAAACCGCGTTTGCACGGAGCTGCCCGACGCATGAGTGCCGAGGACCTGCGGGCAACGCTGGAGTTCTCGATCATAACGGCAGTTGTGCTGCCCCTACTCCCCAACGAAGGATTTGGTCCTTTCGGAGTTCTAAATCCCTTCCAGATCTGGCTGCTCGTTGTTTTCATTTCCGGGATCGGCTTCCTGGGTTATGTGTTGATGAAATATCTTGGGCCAGAACGGGGCATTGGCATCACCGGGCTTCTTGGTGGTTTGGTCAGCAGCACGGCCACAACATTGAGCTTCGCCGGGAGGAGCAAAACGAATGCGGGGCTTTCAACAGTATTGGCGCAGGGAATCCTGCTCGCATCCTGTGTGATGTTCCCGCGCGTGCTGATTGAAGTAGCGGTTGTGAACCCCGGATTGGTGAGGCAAGTTGTTGTCCCTCTCGCGACGATGCTTATCGCTGGCGTGATTGCCGTTTACGTATTATGGCGCCTTGGGCGCGCAGAAGAGACACCCGATCATGGGGGTGTTGAATTATCAAACCCACTGCGGTTAAAAACAGCCATTACTTTCGGGCTTGTTTTCGCTGTCGTCCTCGTAGCGGTCGAGGCCGCAAACGAGTATTTTGGCAGCGCGGGCGTTTATATTGCCAGCATGCTCGCGGGGATCACGGATGTCGACTCGATCACGTTGAGTGTATCTAATCTGTCGTTGAAGGGTTTGTTGGATGGGCGGGTTGCGGCTATAGCCATCATCCTGGCGACAATCATGAACACAATAGCGAAAGCCGTAATGGCGATGGTCTTGGGTACCCCGCGGTTGAGACGCCTGGTTTCACGTGCGTTCGGGTTCGTAGTTCTAGTAGGATTAATAAGCGGAGTAGTGATTTTTTCTCTTTGATTGCAGTTACGACCACGGGGTCGGCTGTCCCATGACCCCGGTTGGGATGAGTAGCGAATTGTTAGCGAGCCTCGTATTCACGAAAGTAGGTCGAATAATGCTATGAGACTATTTCCACCAGTGCCAACTGGACCATTACTGCATGTTCCACTTTTTCCATATCGCGCGCAGAAAGTCTACCTATCTGATCGACCAACCGGAGCTTGCTCACGGTAGTGAGCTGATCGGCCATCGCTTTACTCTTGCGCCGTTTTACAGTCACAACTGCTTCGCTTGGGTAAACTCGCTCTGTCCGCGATGTCAAAGGCACTACCTGGACGCGATTTAAATTTCGGTTTGCCGCGTCATTACTAATGATGATTGCAGGTCGCCTCTTCCTAATCTCGCCCCCAATTGAAGGATCGAAGCTTACCCACCAGACATCACCGCGCCTCATCGCTTACATCTCCAATGGTGGCCTCTGCCCATTTCAGCGCATCAGCTTCCCGCGCTTCATCTTGTGCCATCTCTGCGTATGCAGCCTCAAGATCAGGCGACAGGACATGCGGGCGCACAAGATCCTCGATAAAACGACTGATGCGGCGATTCCCGATAACTTCATGAAGGCCTTCGTATACTTGCTCGTCAACTGTGATCGTGAGTTTCTTACGCATAAGGCTCTCCATAGTGTGTGTATATTATACGTATAACATACGTACACTGCTCTATTGTCAATGCCAATTGGGGCACTATCGAAGGATGTGGGCTCGTTAGCTTCTGGCTAAGATATGTTCGGGAAAGCCTATTAGAGCCGCTCCAGGATTGTTGCTGTAGACATGCCATGGCCGATGCACATGACCTGCAATCCATAGCGTTTATCATACATCTCGAGCTCATGGAGCAATTTCGTCATTAAGACCGCCCCGGTTGCGCCAAGCGGGTGCCCATGGGCAATGGCACCCCCATCAGGATTGACCTTCTCTGGGTCTGCGTGAAGTTCCTCAAACCAGGCCAGAACGACGGAAGCGAACGCTTCATTAATCTCAATAATATCGATCTGGTCGAGAGCCATACCCCCTTTAGAGAGCACCATTCGCGTCGCCGGGATGGGTGCGTCGAGCATCAACACCGGATCGGATCCGATGACAGCACGAGCTACAATGCGCGCCAACGGTTTTAGATTGTTTTCGCGGACGGCGTCGGCGGAAGCCAGGAGCAGCGCCGCAGCGCCGTCGCTTATTTGACTGCTGTTTCCCGCTGTAACCACGCCGTCTTCTTTAAAGACAGGACGCAAAGAGG
>JAIWHF010000094.1:0-9696 GCA_048629905.1 Methanosarcinales archaeon | reverse complement strand
CGGCGTTTCCCGGTTCTTTATCTATTCCACGGACAACCTCAAGGTGAGAATCACTGGCAGATTCTTGGCATCGAAGAAGCATTGGAGGATGCTTATGGGGACGGCACACTACCTCCGTTTTTGGTAGTCATGCCCCGCCAACCCGAGCCGCTGTTTAGCAGCACAGACGGTGGGCCCGGCTCATATGAGGATGAATTCATCAACGGTCTAGTGCCCTTCATCGATCGAACCTATCGAACGATTGCGCAGGGGGATAGCCGGGGTTTGGCGGGTGTATCTCGCGGGGGTGTATGGGCATTAGAAATTGGCTTCCGAAACCCCGACATCATCCAGCGCGTTGGAGCACTCAGTCCGGCGCTGAACGTAAATTACGCTCGCCCCGAATATGATCCGTTCAGTCTAATACTTCTTGGAGAACTGCCGTCGACGATATTTCTCATGTCCGGTGATACGGATTCCGCGTTTGAGAAAACTCTTGAATTGAGCGAGGCTCTCCTCGAGGCGGATATTGAGCATGAGTACGTATTGGTATCCGGGAACCATGAGTCCAGCACCTGGAGGGGGGTCCTTCCTGAATTGCTCCACTACCTGGCCGTCGACTGGTGAGCTAGCTGTTTCCGCAAGTAGGTCGATAGGTCTCTTGCTTACAGGGAAGCGTTATTGAATGTGGGATTAGTTCCCCCGAAATTGGATATCCTGACAGTTGCAGAGGCTGAAAAGATGAATTTCCCATTGAATTGCCTCCATAGTTGTGAGATATTTAATATCTCATTTGATATACATTTTTGGTAAAAGCTCGAGTGTTTTCGCAAATTGTGTAAAAAGAAGAGCACAAGAGTAGGTAGATGTTCAAGATAATAAAAATAAGAACCTGTCTTATCCTCATCCTGGCAGCACTCTTAATTCTGGCAGTACCTGCTGCAGTGGTAACTGGCAAAGATGTTTGGAGCACAGTCGATCTCTATCTGCGGGTCGAATCAGAGTTGCTCATGCCTACCGCGACAGGTCGCTATTACCGTGAAATATTCTGGGCTCACAACGACGAGTTGATTGATATAGCCTTGGCTTATCCGAACTTCTGGAACGAATCTTTCAATTTGATTTCCACCTTCGAAGTGGGCTTTGATGCATTGCTGAATGGCCGCGGGAGTGAGGTCGTCATCACCGCCGAACAGATCGCCGTGGCTGAAGATTACTACGCACTCTTGATGGAGATAGGCAGCCCTGCTATGCAGCGAACTCTTTATGAGGAAGCAGCCAGATACCCGCTTAAAAGCTTTATCGGCTTGACGATGGATGAATCCGCCACGCGTGTCCTGGGACCGCAAACCATCCCCCTGCCCACACCCAATCCAGAATAAGGTTCGCCCAGTCTCTTAATGAGAATATGGCGGCAGCCTGCCTGGCTTTGCGTTGCTTAACGTAAAAGCGGGGCCGTTGGGGGCCACGATTGCTGAGAAGGATACTCTATCCTTTCCGCGCTTGGCTCGGACTGTCTCCCCTTTTTTCCACCTAGGACTTTTCAAAGAGGTATCTTCATTCTTTTAGAGTGGTGTAAGTACGCAGCTTCTCGGTTCTAACAAGAAAAATGCGCGGTAGTTAACGGAATTCATATATCTCGTATGTGAACATCTGATGATCGGTGGGTATCCTTGTAAGCGTAATCCGTATACATATAAAGGAGTGTTGGTAATGAGTGAATACATGGTTCCCCAAAGACATCGCAGGATGCATCGTTATCATCCCGTTGGCTTCAACGGCGGCTGCCGATTGCCGGTAGACGTCCAGGCCAACAGTGATGAGTATGTGATCACTGCTAACGTGCCCGGCCTGAAAGCTGACGACCTGCAAATCGAAATTATCGAGGATGTCGTCACCTTACGCGGCGAAGTTAAGGAAGAGGAGAACGGACAAGAGGATGTCCTGTTGCGTGAGCTGCATCGTGGTTCTTACGAACGCAGACTACGCCTCCCCGACCTGCTTGACGCGGAGAAGGCCGATGCGACCATTGAAGATGGCGTGCTATCGCTGCGAATCCCCAAGTCGGAGGAATCTCGACCAAAGAAGATCGAGGTTAAATCCCGATAAAAAGCAAAAAATATGTGATGTATAATGGACGGCGAAAGCCGTCCATTGTGTATTAACAGGGCTGGGGGGTTGAAATTCCCCACCCAGGAGATGATTTGACCCCGTTCACTTACCTTGATTAACATCGGCTCGATCGCGGTCGTTTGTAAACACGTTTTTCTCCCAACACCGCGCTCTATTCTGTAATGAGGATTGAAGATTATGGAGAACTCTGAAAACAGCACTTCAAGCGGCGAAAAACCCACAAGCAACCCGTTTTCTCGAGCGCTAAAGGTATTCCTACGCCTGTTCGTAGCAATCATGGTGGGGCTTGCTATCGGTTTGGGGCTTTATTTTGGAGGGGTAACACTCTACCGGATTGCAGTTGGGCCTGGTCCATCATACGATCAGCAAGTAGAGGATTACCAAGAAGAAGTTGCACAGCTGCGGTTAGACTTAGCTGAAAGAGATCTGGAAATTGAGGAACAGCAGTCTGGACTTGAGAGACTTATCAATGACGGTGCAGATTTAAGCGCCTCTCACTCAGAGGCGATTACTGAGCAGATGACTGTGCTGGCGGCCGAACTAGCGGTACTGACAGATCGCTTGGATACATTTGAAGTATCGCTCTCTGAAGTGGGTCAACCCATCGATGAGATGCAGGGTCAGCTGCAATTGATCCGGGCGATGACCCTTCTCTCGCGGGCACAATTCTGGCTGTCCGAAGATAATTTGGGGCAGGCAAGTGAAGACGTGACATCCGCCCGGGTAATGATTTCCGCCCTAGCAGAGAAATGGCGTGGAGAGGAAACATTTGGAGATAGCGTTACGGTTCTCGACGAGATTGTGAGCCGATTGGACATTGCACTTGAGGATATCCGCACACAACCTACAATCGCCGAGGACGAGATAGAGATTGCATGGAAGCTGTTGATCGTAGTAACAGACCCCGAGAATTCAAACGCCGATTAATGTGTAGAGAATGAGGTCGCGAGGAGAGCTTTGATGAATGAAGAAGGTATCCAGGCTAACGACGAACCGGAGATCAAGATAGAAGCTCCTGACGTCGAAGTTGTGGAAGCTGAGAAGCCTGTAACGGAAACAAAGCAGGAAATATCTAAAGAAGCTGAAGCTCCATCAGAGCCGGTGAAGCCCAAGCGCCGCCTGAGACGGTTCCTGTTTTGGACTCTTTGCGTAGTCGGTTTATTCGCTCTGGGTCTGACGGCGACGTGGTTTTTTCAAGTTGGCCCGTTGACCATCGAGCTTGAGAAGGCGCGGATTGAAATCGAGTCGTTGGAATCCGAACTTGAGGACCTGAGATCGTTGCCGGCGGAGAATGAGCAATTTTCGGATGCGCTTAACACAAGCGAGTCGCACCGGCAGCTTCTCATTGTTCTGTTCGAAGTGACTTCAGCTCAGCTTGCGCTTGCCCAGGGGGATACGGTCGCGGCCAAAGCTGCTCTTATAGGAACCAGGGCTAGTTTATTAGAGTTTGAGAAAATGCTCAGCGCTGCAGATGCTGATACATTGGGGGATTTGATTAAGCGACTTGAACTCGTCCCAGGAGAAATTGACACGAATGAGGCCGCGGCGAGTCTCGATCTGGAAATCCTGGCGAAAAGCCTTCTATCTCTTGAACGATCGTTATTTAGATAGTAAGCATCTTCGACATATACGGCTCCCGGCATCATGTTGGCGGGAGCCGTTTTTATTTATTAAGGGCGGGCTCCAATAGTGAGCGTGACGTTCATCTCCTCATTGTCGCGAATTACAGTTAAAACAACATCCTGCCCCGCTTCTGTGTGCTTGAAAAGATAAGACAACATGTCGTCGAACTGACGAATGGTTTGCCCATCAATGGCGACGAGCAAATCGCCGCCAGCCAAGAGTCCAGGGATAGATGTCTCCTTACTGCCGCCGCGCAATCCAGCGTCGTCGGCTGGTCCGCCAGGGACGACCTCGGTGATATATGCGCCGAACATATGGGAGCCGAAGCCCAACGCTTCAATTACTTTTAAATTCCAAAGCTGATCGTTCAGGCTGGACACACCAAGGTAGGGGTAGTCATAGTGGCCGTCACCGATTATTGCCGGAGCAACGCGCCGAAGGATGTTCACCGGGATGGCAAAGCCCACCCCAGAGTTGGCGGCGCTGCCATCAACCGTGAAAGTCTCGGTATGTATAGCCCGGTTAATTCCTATTACCTGACCACTGAGGTTCAAGAGTGGCCCTCCGGAGTTGCCGGGGTTGATCGCTGCGTCCGTTTGGATCAGGTCTCCGGCTGAGAATCTGAGCCCCTCGGGTGTAAGGTGTTCCGACTCAAGTGACCGTCCAACGGCGGATACAATGCCGGCCGTCATTGTGCCTTGCAGACCGAAAGGGTTTCCGATTGCAGCGACAAATTCCCCCACCTTTATTACGTCTGAATCCCCCAGGGGGATCGGGACGAGATCGGCTTCGGGAACATCCACTTTCAATATAGCAAGGTCCGAGTCGGGGTCGACGCCAACCAATTCGGCCCATACCTTCATGCCGGAGGTGAAGTCAACTTCTATTGCATTTGCTCCGGCAATAACATGCTGGTTGGTGACAATGTGTCCTTCGCGATCGATTACGAACCCAGAGCCCTGCCCGCGAGGGATGGAGACTTCATGAGGAGCATCACTCTCCGCGAAAATCCAGATCGTTACCACGCCCGGGTTAACTCGTTCGTAGAGTCCGGTGAGGTCATCGCTGGTGATTGACGTCCTGCCAGCTATGACCAGCTCCGTTGCTGCACCCTCTAATGGAGTAGCAACTGAGAGTGAAGTAGTGGGGATGGTGGTCGGATCGGCTTGTAGGGGGGGGACAAGTTGCCAACTACAAGCCAGAATTGAAAGGCTAAGCGCTACCGCGACCGTCACAAGAATTCGTGTTTTCATTGCTACCTCGTTGTGTATTTGCACCCCTGCCAGCTGTTTGCGCTGGAGGAGGAATGCAAGTTGAGACCAAGTTGATACCCAGCCAGCATACATGGATTGGGAAACCGTTTCATATACTTCGAAGGTGAGAATTGTTGCATTTCCATTAGGAATCCTGCAGATTGGCAAGTTCTTTGAATAGTTTTCTTTCCCGTGAATTAAGCTTGCGCGGCAAGGAGATGTCCAAGCGCGCATATAGATCGCCCCGCTTCTTATTATTTCGAAGATTGGGCAAACCGCGCCCTTTCAAGCGGAAACTTTGATCGGGTTGGCTGCCTGCTGGGATGGTCAATACGACGTCGCCGGACAGTGTGGGGACTTCGACTTCCCCACCGAGAATGGCGGTGTAAAGATCTACGTTCACCCTTGTGTAGAGATCATCTTTCTCGAGCTTGAAGCGGGCATCGGGCGCGATGGTAATCACGAGAAATAGATCACCGGTCTTCTGTGCGCCTGCCTCACCTAGTCCGCTCACGCGCACCTTTGTGCCTGTACGGGAGCCTGGTGGGATGGTTACCTCGATTTTTTTCCCGTTGATGGTTAGTACGCGGGTTGTACCTGTATTGGCCTCGCTGAGTGTAATTGTGACGGGTTGTTTGATATCGCGTCCGAGTCTGCGACCCTGGGTGCGATATCCCTGTTGTTGAGCACTCATACCACTGAAGATGGCAGAAAAGAAGTCGGAAAAACCTCCAATGTCGACGCGCACGCCACCACCTTGCCCCCCCTGCATCCATTCAGACCAATCGAAAGAGCCCGGCTGACTGCCGGTCCGTTCCCATGATCGATAAGAAGAGCCCAGCTGGTCATATTTCGCGCGCTTCGTGGAGTCGCCTAATACTTCGTAAGCTTCGTTGATCTCCTTAAAGTGCTCTTCGGCCTGGCTGTCGCCAGGGTTTTTATCGGGGTGATACTTAAGCGCGAGTTTTCGATAAATCCGCTTGATCTCATCACTACTCGCAGAACGATCGACCCCTAATACTTTGTAGTAGTCCTTGTATTCCATACTTGCCCATCCTGGATAGCTTGATTCTAAACGGGCGCTAGAAAGCGAGTCAAGAAACTTTGGGGTTTCTAAGGTGATTCTAATTATCCTGTTGGGAAGGGTGGATTCTATTCCCTGGGACTATGCGCGCCCATAGATTTCCATGCTATCATACTTTCATGGTGACAACGGCAAAGCTTGGAAAGATACTGGTTGTTGACGAGGATCCGGATATTCTCGACCTGCTGGAACGGCAGATATTAAAGCCGCTTGGTTATCAGGTCGAAACAGCGGGGGACAGCAGCACAGCCATTCAGAAGTCGCTGCAGTTTGGTCCGGACCTGATCATCGCCAGTCTCACATTGCCCGGTTTGAGCGGGAAGGATCTGCTCGTCGCATTGCGTTCCCAGGGGACGGATGTGCCGATGATTGTCACTGCGCCTGAGGGAATGGAAACGGACGCGATCCAGGCGTTTCGCCTGGGGGCACGCGATTACCTTGTGAAGCCGTTTCGAGAGGCGGAGTTTGTCGCCGCACTAGAGCGGGTGGTCAAGGAAATCCGGCTGCGGCGCGAGCATCGACAACTGGCTGAGCAGTTAGCAGAGAGCAACCGTCAATTGGAACGACGGGTCCGGGAGTTGACAACTCTATTCGGGCTCGGCAAAACGGTAACTTCAACCACGCATCAAGGGCAGCTATTTGCAAAACTGATCGAAGGGAGCCTGTATATCACCGAGGCTGACCTGGGATGGGTTTTACTCAGGAAAGAGGGATCCGAGCAGCTCGTATTGCGGGCGGAGATGAATCTTCCCAGCGGAGCTGCAAAGAAATTACATCAACCCTGGGATGATGGCATCAGCTCGCTCGTCATGCTTTCCGGTGAAGCGCTGGCAATTCATGGAGAAGGTCTGACGAAGTTCAAACTGGCGCAATTCTCAGGCGCAGCCCTCATCGCCCCTATTAGCGTCAAGGATCAACCTGTTGGCGTGATCAGTGTGGGGCGTAAAGCCCCAAGACCGTTCACAGAAAGGCAACTGGTGATGTTGGAGGCGGTCGCTGACTACGCCTCGATTTCTCTCGTCAACGCCAGGCTGTTCGAGGCCTTAGAAGATCGCGCCCAGCGGCTTGAGAGAGAAATTCAACGCTCGACAGAGCGGGACCAGGTTGACGCGAAGTGGCTGAAGGACGTTCACCGCAATTTACGGGCGGCGCAAGCTGAGATTGCCAGCTTGATGGGCAAGCGCCAGGCCGCAAGATTATCCAAAGAGCTCGGCACAGTTATGAATGATATCGAATCCGTCTTGGATGGAATTTCCGACATTGTAGATGAGAGGTCCGGAGATCCCGCTCCTTAAGATCTCTGGATAATCAAATAGCCCTCTGTGATGTTAAAGGCCAAACCTTCTATTACCCTGCAATTCAAAAACAATGAAAGGATAACCAAGGAGTGAGCGGGGAAATAATTCTTCTCGTTGAGGACAATGGAGACATCCGACGGTCCATTGAGGAAGCCATCCTCAAACCGGCCGGTTATTCTGTACATTCAGTTGGGGATGGAGCGTCCGCGCTCGCCCTGGTTGGTGAATTGCAGCCGGATTTGGTGTTGACGGACTATCGGATGCCCAACCTCACCGGCCTTGAGTTAATAAAAAGTCTGCAGCACGACTTCCCTGAAGTTCCAGTTATTCTGATGACAAGTGATGCGACCAGCCAGCTTGTGCTGGAATCCATGCGTGCTGGCGCTGTGGATTTTCTAACAAAGCCCTTTGAGGCAGAGCACTTGCTTTCGGCCGTTGGGCGAGCCGTTAAACGGGGTAGACGTCTGCAGGATCTGCGACGGGTTGGAGAAAAAACTCATGGAGACGCCAAGTTGCTTGAGCGGCGTCTGTATGAATTGGAGACACTCGCCCTCGTCGGCCGCACGGTTACTGCCCTCTTGGAAATTGATACCGTCCTCACAACAGTGGTGGAAGCCGCGGTGAAACTCACGGGAGCGGAGGAGGGGAGTCTGCTGCTAATAGATGAAGAATCTGGCGAACTCTACATGCGCGCTTCTCAGAACTTCGATGAAGATTTCGCGAGTACCTTCAGGTTGCATGTGCGCGATTCGCTCGCCGGGCAGGTGATGGAAATAGGTGAGCCAATACTGCTCGATGAACGCTCTCCTCAAAAAATCAAAACGGCGTACTTGGTCCACTCGTTAATCTATGTCCCCTTGCAAGTGCGGGGGAAAACGATCGGCGTCCTTGGGGTGGATAACCGTAAGGCGGGCCGAGTCCTCTGTCAGGATGATGTTACGGTAATGATGGCAATGGCGGACTACGCCGCTATCGCGATTGAGAACGCACAACTATACAATCGGACTGAAGCTGAACGCTCCAAACTTGAAACAATCCTCACGCAAACTGAAAACGGCGTTATCGTCGTCGATAATGAGAATCGACTGTTGTTGATTAATTACACCGCGCGAGAGGCATTTAACATCAAAGAAGACTTCATTGGGCGCTCTGTAGTTGAAGCATTTGATGAACCCCTTCTCTTGGAACTGCTCCGCTCGCCTGGACCGTCCACGCGTCGCGATGAGATCACCCTATCGGACGGGCGAGTGTTCAACCTGCACCGCACCCCAATCCCGGGCGTTGGTCAGTCTGTATTGATGTATGACATCACGCATCTAAAAAAACTCGACCGGATAAAATCCGAGTTTGTGACAACAGTCTCGCATGACCTTCGGTCGCCGCTCACAGCAATCCTCGGTTATATCGAGCTTGTCGATCAAGCGGGACCCCTCACGGATCAGCAGCAGGAATTTGTGCACCGGGTGAGGTTGAGCGTTGAGCAAATCTCCCGCCTTGTGGCCGACCTGCTAGATCTGGGGCGGATAGAGGCGGGACTGGACACAAGGAAAGAAGACACACCGATTTCTGTGTTGGCTCGCTATGCCTTGCAGGGTCTGGCGAGCACGGCCAAGGCTAAGAAAATAACCCTTCAGGTTGACCTGCAGGAGAAGCTGCCTTTAGTCCATGGCGACCCCATACGTCTTCGACAGGTGATAGCGAACCTGTTAGAGAACGCGCTGAAGTACACACCGCCCGGGGGCAGGGTTGTCCTGGACGCCCACGTAGAGGATGATCAGATCATCATCTGCATTACTGATACGGGTCCGGGGATCCCGCCTGCGGATCAGCCTTACCTGTTTGACAAATTTTTCCGGGCGAGCAATGTGCCGGAGGAAGCGCGCGGAACGGGGTTGGGCCTCTCGATTGTAAAATCTATCGTTGAGCAGCACGACGGGCGGATCTGGGTAGAATCGGAACTGGGCAAGGGGGCGACCTTCACCGTTGTATTGCCCGTATCAAGTTAAGTTGCGCTGAGAGACGTAAAAATAAGCAGCGTGTGATCCACGGATCACACGCTCTTTCTTTAAATGGCGCCTCCGCCGGAATGGTGAGGGGTAGCCCGGCGGAGGCTTTCGCCAAAGGAGGAGACAGCGATGAGCATAGAAGTGCCCCGTCTCTCGTCTCCGAGCGTTATAATACTTGGGCAGTATTGGATGAGCCATTGAAGAAGATCATTGACGCCCCATGACTTTCTTCTGCGCAATTGTGGTCCGTTTAAATCACAAATTTGTAGGAATTGTTTAATGTGGAGTACTATCCTGCCGCCAACCCAGAACGTCTGTAT
>JAIWHF010000093.1:0-9892 GCA_048629905.1 Methanosarcinales archaeon | reverse complement strand
CTCTTATTAGGAGAGCTGAGAACGGCCGCTAGCTCATCCTCGTAGTCGATTTCCCAGCCCTGCGATTCAAGACGGATCCTCAGAGGAGCCCAGGGCTCAAGCAACACTATCTCAATATCCCACGTCTCAAATACTCGCTCCCAGCCTGGTAAGCCTTGCCAGCTAATGAGATATTCTTCCAGAATCTCATCGTCGAAGAGATCCGTCCGCCCATCTACAAAGCTAAGAAACCCTGGATGAAGCTCCCAAATAACATAACCACCCCAGTTATAGGTATTAAAAAGGTTCTTTTTAAGCTGGACGGAGCTTAGATATTCAACCGCACGAACGGGAAATTTCTCCTCGAGTGCATCCTGGTTCACCTGAGAAGATAATGCTGATGAGATCTTCAAACCCGAAGCAACAATTAACAGTAAAAATACAGCAAGGTTCAACCACTTTGCGGTACTTTTTGGAAGCTGCGCTGCGGAACCTGTGTCGAGGTGCATCTCATCCAGAAGTGCATCAAGATGGCGTGTGATTACCGGCGCGGCAACAAGTGCAAATAATGCGATATTCCGGCTTGCGAGAAGAGCAAGCGCTAGAAATACGAGAACAAGGATGATTTCTGTGGGATCACCCCGGCGACGAGACTCATATAAAGTTCCGATGAGAAGCAATAGCATCAGAAGAAAGGGTAAAACCTGGGCCTGATGGAAATTTGGAGATTGCCATTCCTGAATGTAATCTTGAAGAACCTGAATAGAAACCGTCTTGAAGGGGTAAAGAAGCATCTGCGGTCCGTGTGGATTGATCGAAACAGCCAGGGTGCAAAGAAAACTGACCAAAAGAAGGTGGAATATCTCCCTTTTGTGCTGATCCCACGCTGTTCGCCAATCCCGGTCACTTTGAACAGCCTCATGAACCATCTGGACGGTTTCTCCGAAAAGATAGACCCCAAGAATTAAAAAGCCGATCGCGAACCCTCCATGCACATTTACCCAGAGAATCATCGCCACGGGGAGTGACCATAGCAACCACGCCCTTCTCTTCTGATGCGGATAGAGTACGAATAGGAAATAGCCTGCAAGAACAAAGCTGATGATCTGCGGTCGTGCGGACCAATACACTCCGGAAGCAGACACAGCGAGAAGGATAATGAAAGCCTTGAGCAGGTCTCGACCCTCTAGCGTGCACCACACAAACGCGAAAGCAGCCACGACCATCAACGCAGTGAATAAATTTAGACCGGCGAAGCTGAAGTTACGAAAGATTGCATAGAGAAGAATCTGCGCAAGCCATCCGGGGTAAATCCAAGCTGAGCCCTGACGTGTAAGCGAAAACAAATCCGTCCGGAGGATCGCCCGATTGGCAAGCATCCACTCACCCGCTTTTAGATGCCACCACGTATCGTAGCCTACGGAGGCACGGACAGCCATGGTGAAAATAGCCAGGAAAGTGATGCCAAACACCAGGCGTTTGAACGTCATGTGTGTGCCTTCCATCTATTGATGCTGGATGACGAATGCATGATTATTTCCTACGGAGAACCACCCGATCCAATTTACTATTGGTATTAACATCCACCCTAATTATCCACTTTCACCCTTGCATCTCCTGTGCCATGAGGCAGAAGAATACCTATCAGCTTCAATCTTACCCAAGCTGCCTTGACAAGGCTGTTTGCTACAGCTAATTCCCCAACCATGCGTCACCGATTTCCTCTGGCCGCACGGGGCGTGAGAGATTATAGAAGATTTGGTAATCCCCGATCACTTCCTCCTCCCACACTACTTCAAGTCTACGGAAACTCGCCCTGATGCTCTCATCAAGGGCTGGATGGAATGTCGTGATGTAAGCAACGCGGTCGCTTCCATCGACGATAACCCGGAAAGGTTCATAACGATCGTCCCGAGCAGTGTACCGAAAATCGAGATGGTACGGGAGCTTTGGGATAAAGATCAACTCCTCGTCTGACAAAAAGGCAAGCGGATAGGACACCCAATAATTTGAATACCCCCTCGTTTCTCCATGCTTGTCCAGAAATTCGACAAGCTGCTCATCAAATCTGTGATTGACCCTCGTGACTGCATCAAATTGCGTGGTTATCCCGGGAGGATATTGGGCCGCTGCCTCCAGGTTGCTCCATAAGTTGAACGCGACAACAAATACCAGGATCAGCGCTCGGAATCGTGCGTTGATCTTGAAAGCCGGCTGGGCGAAGAAGTCTCCCGCGAAAATTGCCAGGGTGAAATAAACAGGGAGAAAATAGCGGCCAGACGGGTCCGAGCCAAATGGGGTGAGCACGAACATAAGGATCACCGCACCCATAACACCTGCAATCATCCAATAAATCGCTCGCCGGGAGCTCTCATCCCGCAGCCTATGGAAGATTTGGATAAATACCAACGACCAGAAGACCAGAGCGAAGGGCACTAACAGCAGAGCGATGGGTTCGGTCGTCCAAGGCGGTCGAAACCCAAGAGTCACAGTAATTCCAAAGAGTAAATAATATTGGATATGTTTGATTAATGTTGATAAGTAAGCCGAGCCAGCATCTACCGCAATCGCGGATCCAAAGAGTTCCTGAAATAAAACGCTGACACCATTTTCGTAAGCCCAGATGATGAGTGGCAACGCGCCGATAATTCCCGCTATAAAGATCAGCGCTCCTTGAATCCACCATCGACTCCGCCGCGATTTAATCAGACTGCGCACTACAATAACAGACGTCGGCAGGATGTATGCGATGGTCAACCCAAATGCCCAGAAACCGAGACCGGAAAAGAAACCCCACAAAAGGTAGTTCATGGTATTGTCGGGTTTCTCATCAATTTGGACCGCCAGGAGCAGGAGCAAAGCACCAATAAGGAGCGCCTCCCCATACCCGCCCAGAGAGACGGTTGTGTAAAGGGTTATATTCACTGTGGGTACGGCTAAGAGCAAACCTGTCACCAGCCCCGCGAGTTGGCTCCTAAAGATTCGCGCGCTCAGATTTACGGCCAGAATAATCGTCCCGAGATAGAGCAGAATTTGGATCGTCCGGATAACGAAGACTTCGCTGCCGAAGAGCATGAAACCCAGCGCGATGAGTGTCGCGTCCAGGCTTCCCATGTAGGTTTGTCCATAGAAGAAAACCGGCCAATTCCCTTCCAGGATATGGCGAGCCATCAAGCCAACAATCGCTTCATCCGCATTAAAGGGGAAAGCCCCAACGCTTAGAAGGGCCACCTTCAAGATGACGGCAAGGAAGAACAGACCAATTAGGATCCATATCAACAATTGGCGCGTTTGACCTGACTTTCCTATCACAGAATGCCTCTGTATAATGCGCGGGTGCGTTTAAATAAATTCTTCAATCCCCAATTTCTCATCCCGCTGCTCGCTGTTGCACTCCGATTGATACCCGGAGTTCGAACCGTCGATGATGCTTTCATCACTTTCCGTTATGCCCAAAACCTCATCGCCGGGAATGGCCTTGTGTACAACCCGGGAGAATGGGTTTTAGGAACGACGACACCCCTTTATGCTGTGTTGCTTGCCGCCATAGGTTCTATCACAGGTGGCATCCAGGCTCCCTACCCAGAAATCGCAGTGGTGATTAGCGCCATTGCCGATGCTATGAGCTGCTTGATCATCATCCGTCTCTCGATGAACCTCGGATACCGCCGTGCCGGGATAGCTGCTGCATTAATCTGGGCTGCTGCTCCGATGTCTGTCACTTTCGCGATTGGCGGCATGGAGACGAGCCTGTTCATCCTCCTGATGTTGGGCACATTTTACATGCATTCGAACAACCAGCCAGTCCTCGCCGCCTTTATCGGCTCACTCAGCCTGCTAACCCGCCCTGATGCCCTTCTTTTTCTCATCCCTCTAGCCCTTGAGCGTGCATATCGAATATTCCGTTCGCGCAAACGTCGCTTGCCGCTTGCAGAGATCGCATCCTTTCTCATTCCAGTACTCATCTGGTCCGTTATTAGTACTATCTATTATGGGGATCCCCTCCCCCGCTCGATGGCGGCAAAAGCGGTTGCCTACCACCTTCCACCTGAAGCCGGAATCGTTCGACTGCTTCAGCATTATGCTACACCCTTCTTTAGCCACCTTGTTTTTGGAGCCTTCTCAATCGCGATTGGAATAATCCTATTTCCAACCCTCTTCATGATTGGCTGGTGGCGAATCATACGGGATAGAACCTACATCTGGCCCCTGGCCATCTACCCGATCCTTTATCTGCTCGCATTTTCGATCGCTAATCCGCTTATTTTTCGATGGTACCTTACACCCCCGCTTCCTATGTACTTTCTAGGAATCTTTATCGGCATTGAGGTATTAGGGCGGAATCTTAAGTCGTCACTTCCTCTTGCCATTTGCGGCGCCCTAGCATTCGGCTTCACGATCAACGGATGGACACTGCATCCGGATCATGGCCCGGATAGACCAGCGCCGAAGATGGCCTATATTAAACTCGAAGAAGTTTATTGGCAGGTCGCTTCCGATCTTCAGGGACAGATTCGCGAGGAGCAGACCCTCGCCGCAGCAGACATAGGGGTTTTGGGTTACTACACAGGATCTCGCATCCTGGACACTGTCGGCCTAATCTCGCCGGAGAGCGAGGTTTATTACCCGCTTAGTGATGATTTCTATATCACCAATTACGCAATTCCCCCTGATCTAATCCACCAAGAAAAACCGGACTTCCTCGTATTCCTAGAGGTGTACGGTCGAAATGGCCTTCTTATGGATCCGCAGTTCCTGGACGAATATGACTTATTGTTTCGCTACCAGACGGATATTTATGGGTCGGATGGGATGCTAGTCTACGTTCGTGTTACACGATGAGATGCGATTACTTACGAGGGGGGAATTTAAAGCTCAAGTTCTGGTCTCCGGCGATACGACCGGTCTTATTTTTTCTGGTGTCACTCCCCGAGAAAGTCAATCAAACGCTCGCGATGGTTCGGATGACGCAGGCGAGTCAGTGCCTGGGCTTCAATTTGTCTTACACGTTCACGCGTAACACCCATCCTTCGACCCACCTCTTCTAACGTATAACTCCGTCCGTCTAAAAGACCATAGCGGAGTTGTAAAATTCGAACCTCTCGCGGCGGGAGCGTACTAAGAACTTCGCTAAGGTTCTCCTTGAGCAGATTTTGCGTCGCAATTTCGACAGGAGCAGGAGATTCAACGTCCTGGATGAAATCTCCAAGTATTGAATCCGAATCTTCATCCGTCGGCATCTCAAGCGAGAGAGGACGGCGGGACACTTTCATTAAATCTTCCGCTTTTCTTGGTGATATTTGCAGCGCTTCTGCGAGATCTTCGGATGTGGGTGTGTGTCCCAATTGCTGCGTCAATTGATGAGAAACCCGCAGCATTTTGTTTATTTGATCCCCCATATGGACAGGTACACGAATCGTTCTTCCCTGGTCCGCAATAGCGCGGGTTACAGCTTGCCGTATCCACCATGTCGCATATGTAGAAAACTTATGCCCTCTGCGGTAATCGAACTTCTTCGCCGCCCGAATTAATCCGATATTTCCCTCCTGGATTAAGTCCAAAAACGGGACCCCTCGACCGAGGTACTTCTTTGCCACACTAATGACAAGGCGCGAATTTGCTGTGATAAGGTGCTCGCGAGCGGCCCAACCATCCTCAATCGAGACCTGAAGTTCAGCGCGTTTCTTCTGGGATAGGCTTTCTTGAGCAAGTTTCTCCCGAGCTCGCCGACCTCGCTCAATTCTTTTAGCAATTTCAACTTCCTCTTGAGCGGTAAGTAATGGAACCCCCCCCACTTCTCGAAGATATAGACCGACCGAATCGTCCGTATCTACATTACTCAGGGCATCCTCATGTGCTTTGCTTTTTTCCTGCGCGTCCGGCTTAGCTTCTCGCTCAGTGCTTTCTTCCTCCACGCTCTCATCTACTACATTAATCCCTGCAGCGAGGAGCGCTGCATACATCTCTTCAAGCTGATCTAAATCTTGCTCGGCTTCTGGGAAAGCGCCGAGGATATCATCTAGCGTGATGTAACCACGATCTTTCCCGAGTTCGATCAACTGTTCGATCGCGGGATTCTCTAGTTCGCTAGCAAGATTCTCATTGGAATCGATGCTCTCCAGGCGCGAGCCGTTATTCTTTTCGCTTAAGGGCGATTTTATTGATTTTGAATTTCGTTTCTTATTACTCAATCTATGTTACTCCAACTCCAGCATACATTCTTCCATCCCGCCCGGCAATACTCAGCAGGTTCAGGTGCATGATCAGACGTAGAAAAAGCACCGCTGCCGCGAAATGGAAGGCAACATGTGCTTTTGAAAACCAAAAAATGTGCCGAACCTCCAAAACACTATACATAAAGGGAACACCGAAGTCAATATGCAATTGGCTCCGAGTGTCACCCTTCTCTGTTTGAATACTCGAGGTTTGTAGAAGCGGAAATGACAAATAGGTTGATTTATAGAAAAAACGTCTTGACATCACCCACAGCGCACATTACAATCTTTCGGATTCCAAACCGACAATAGTAAGTTCCACTGATACTTTAACGATGCTCATTGATGTTGGCTGTCACTTTTTTTAAAAATAGATGAGCGACAGGGATCTTGGGCGAGCCAAACCGGCTCGTATTTATATTTTTTTCTCTCATGGATATCTAACCCAAGTGAAAATAAACCACATTATCATGACCGTTTCTTAATAAGGAGACCAAATGAACGAGCTTAATGCGAACGAGCAGTACATGTTATGGGGCGTAATGATCGTTGCTTTCATCAGCCTGGTTTATGCTTACTGGCTCTGGAAACAGACCATAGCCAAAGACAAAGGCTCACAGAAAATGCAGGATGTGTGGCTCGCCATTAAAGCGGGAGCGGAAGGCTATCTGCGTAAGCAGCTCCGAACAATCTCATTGGTCGTCTTAGCGCTGACAGTTATCATATTCTTGAGCGTTTACATTATACCGCCCTCACAGGAGGCTGTTGAACGATTCGGTGATAATGCAGTGATTATCATCGCCGTCGGACGTACCCTCGCCTTTATCCTTGGCGCGGCATTTTCCACGATTGTCGGTCAACTAGGCATGCGTGTGGCCATTGAAGGAAATATCCGCGTCGCCGCAGAAGCAGTACGCGAAGACTATAATGGCGCTTTAACAATTGCATACCGAGCCGGCACTTTCACAGGAATGCTCGTCGACGGCTTAGGCTTGCTCGGCGGAACAGCAATTTTCATGATCTTCGGTCGCGCAGCGCCCGACGCACTTCTCGGTTTTGGTTTCGGCGGGACTCTCGTGGCGCTCTTCATGCGCATTGGCGGCGGCATCTACACGAAAGCCGCTGACGTCGGCGCGGATCTGGTAGGCAAGGTCGAAGAGGGCCTCCCTGAGGATGACCCCCGCAACGCCGGCGTGATCGCAGATCTCGTAGGCGACAATGTGGGTGACTGCGCTGGAATGGCTGCAGACATCTTCGAATCCTACGAAGTCACAATCGTATCCACCTTAATCCTCGGACTCGTATTGCTTCACATAACCGGGGATACCTACTGGATCGTCTTCCCCCTTATCGTGCGCGCAATCGGCGTAATCTCCTCGATCATAGGGACTCTCACAGTCCCCATCTGGGAAAAATTCCCGATCAAGTTTCTTCGCGCGAAGGATGCCGAGGAAGCCATGTTCCGCTCCTACGAAGTTTCCAGTATTAACACCGTGGTGTGGACTTTCGTCTTCGCATTACTTTATGCGGGTGAGTGGAAGTTGGCATTGCTTAGTTCCATCGGCGTCGGCCTGGCGGTAGTTTTCAACCCGCTATCCTCATACTTCACTTCCTACCATAAGAAGCCGGTGAAGGAAATCGTCGAGTCGATGAAGACCGGCACTGCAACAACAGTTCTTTCCGGTCTCGCAGTTGGTCTCGAAGCGAGCGTATGGAGTGTAATGGTCATCTGTGTAGCGCTGGCAGCAAGCTATATACTCTACCTGGGAGAAGAACCGATTTATGCCTTGTACGGCGTAGCCATGGTCGGGATCGGCATGCTCTCGCACACTGGCAACAACGTTGCGATGGATTCATTTGGGCCGATTGCCGACAATGCGAACGGCATCGGTGAAATGGCTGGCGTTGGCGAGAAAGCCTGGAAAATCATGGCTGAGCTCGACGCTGTCGGTAATACCACCAAGGCAATCACAAAACAAATCGCCATTGCCTCAGCCGTTATCGCTGCCACCAGCTTGTTCTTCTCCTATGTGACCGATATCAGCATCATGCAAGCTCGCCTCGGTCTAGAGATCATTGATTCAATCCGAATATCGAGGCTTGACGCTATGATTGGTTTCTTAATTGGTGGTGCTCTTCCCTTCCTTTTCTCCTCATACAGCATCAAAGCTGTGGCCCGTGGGGCAAACCTGGTTGTCGAGGAAGTAAGAAGGCAATTCCGGATCCCCGGTGTTCTTGAAGGAAAGGTTACACCTGATTACGAAAAGGTGGTTAGTATTACGACAGCCGCCTCTCAGAAAGAGCTTCTCAGTCTTACCGTACTCACCGTGGCGGCTCCTCTACTGGTTGGCATCATCTTCAATGTTGAAGCGCTCGGTGCCTTCTTAGCCGGAGTTATCCTATCCGGGCAGCTACTGGCTGTATTTATGGCCATATCCGGCGGCGCGCTAGATAACGCCAAGAAATACGTCGAGGATGGCCATCTCGGCGGAAAAGGTTCACCTGCCCATAGAGCCGGCGTTGAAGGTGATACGATTGGTGATCCACTTAAGGATACAGCCGGTCCCGCACTGAATCCGATGATCAAGGTCGTCAATCTCATCAGTCTCCTGGCGGCACCAGTAATCGTGCAATACCAGGGGACACTTGGCTCATGGATCATCGCCGGCATCTTGCTCGCGATGACGATCTGGGCCATCCGCAAAAGCTCCACCCCGATGGCGAAACATGAAATCGAAAAGGCTCTCGCAGAGTCATAAATAAAACCGCCTCTGAACCGCTTTCCAAAAAGCCCGGCATGATGCCGGGCTTTTTTACTTTCGGAACTTACTCCGCTGCTATACAATCCTTACCCATGCAGGCACGTTTCGCATCGTTGATATCCCCTTTGCGAGATCGAATCATCTGGCTCGGTATCGCAATTGGGCTTATTAGTTTCCGCCTCGCAGTCCCAATTCGGGGCGATCTTTCCATTGGGTACCAAGCGCTTATAGACCTAGCCTGGACCCTCGCCTTCTGGTTACTCATTCTAAATGCAGCAATCAGTTTAGGTTTGTACACACTCCGGATAACTTTCCCCAAATTACCGATATCTGGATATTTATCAATCATACTGGCGGGCGCAGTGGGACTCGGTGAAACGGCACTTATTCTCACTGGTTTTGGTTTTGTTGGCATTCTTTCCCCCTCATCCATCATCATCCTTCTTCTCTTGGCGTGTGGGGTGCTCGGCCCACAAATGTCCTCGTTGGTGCGTATTTCGGTAGCTGGATTGCGCAATCTAAGCCCTCGCTGGCGAACGACACCATGGTTCGAACGCATCGCTTATTTATTAATTCTGATGATAGCCCTCCTGAGCCTGATCAATGCGCTTACGCCTCCCTGGGATTATGATGGATTAATGTATCATCTCGTTGGCCCTCAACTCCTTCTGGCCGACGGGCACTTTACTCCCAACCTGGACAACTGGTACGTGAATGGCCCCTTCAGCATTGAAATGTTATTCACCCTGGGGCTTGCCTTGGGGGATGATGTCTTCCCCAAACTCATTCATTACGCGTTTGGATTGATCTTCGCAGGCTCTACGGCTGTTTTCGCTGCACGCTGGCTCTCGCGTAGAGCTGCCCTGTATTCCCTGCTGCTTCTCGTTGGTATTCCAGCATTGCCTATATGGGCTGGCTTTGCCTATATCGACTTCG
>JAIWHF010000092.1:0-9976 GCA_048629905.1 Methanosarcinales archaeon | reverse complement strand
ATTTGAGTGATAAGATAGGAGGGGCTCTACGTTGATTATTGAAGGCCTATCTGGGGTGGCATCATGGCACACGGCGATAGTTCGATCACGCCACGCGACCGCGTGGCACGTCTTGCATCCACACTCAGTCTCGTCTCGGCGGGCACCGAGCGGATGTTGGTGGGATTCGGCAAGAGCAACCTCCTGGACAAGGCGGCCTTTGCCGCGAACAAACCGGTGGAGGCGCCACCGGACACGTTGTGGCATTACTCGAGCGGAACCTCCGTTATCCTGGCCGGCATCCTGGATGCGATCGAAGAGCCCACCTGATATTTTCGGATTCAGCCATTGCGGATTTGACCTCGGCTTTGTATAATTCCTTTGCTCTTCGGGCGGTTAGCTCAGCTGGTTAGAGCGTTGCGTTGACATCGCAAAGGCCGTTGGTTCGAGTCCAATACCGCCCACTCCACGAGTCGCCCACCCCATCCGGTGGGCGTTTTTTAATACTTACAAGATTTCAACGAGGCAAGCCGGTGCGAGAACCAATCCGGGGTTGCTCGTCTGCGGATGGTTAGATTACGAATCCGAATCGAGCCGGGGCAGCCTGCGAAGCGGTGTTTATTATCCGTGCTGCTCCCACATAGCCAACGCTAAGATGATCCTACCAATGTGGGTGTGTTGAATATTCTCATGCAAGTGGAAAACCCAAGTCACCTCAGGGGTAGATCTGTAAAAACCTACTTGTCCTGAAAAGACTGCCGGGCGCGCTCGATGAAGAAATGCATCCGATTGAAGAAGTTAACCTCGCTTACGCCCGCATCAAGGTCCATGAAGAGCAGATTCAAGCCATGAAACTTATCTGTCATTCTCTTAGCTACACCCTTGGCGGTCACCTGATTGGCAATGCATCCGAAAGGCTGTAAACAAAGCACATTATTGACGCCATCTTCAATCATCGTTCCAATCTCGCCAGCAATCAACCATCCTTCCCCATATTGATGAGACAGCGACACAATCTTTTTGGCGTTCGCAGCGATCTCCTGGATTGAATGGTGGGCGCGATGATAGCGGAACTGATTCAAGACCTCCCCCGATTTATTTAGAAATGTTCTGGTATAAGGCTCTAAAACCCGCGCTAACATCCATAACAGGTTCAGCCGTTTAATATTCGATTTAATATGCACCCCGGGGCTCACGAACCAACCCAGGAAAAATTCCAATAACGAAGGAACGATCACTTCATGCCCTTGTTCCATCAACCACTGGGCTACATGGTTGTTAGCGAAATTATTGTATTTAACATATATCTCCCCCACGATGCCGACTTTAGGCAAATCACGATCAACGGTTTCTATGGCGTTGAAATCTGACACGACACCCTCAAGCGTTTTAAGGATTGATGCTTGGGTTAATGGCAAGGTGCCCTCGTAAAGTGGGGCAAAATGCTTGTCTGTTAGAGCAAGCGCATCGCCAGAATTTACCTCCCTGCAAGCTGTTGCATAGTACATATCGGAGATCGCGTCCGTATAAACTGCGCTCATAATTGCTTTATAGATATACTGCCTGTAGTTGAGATCGAAGCCGGGTTGTTCATATATTTTTTTATTGGTTGTTAGTGCAACAATGGGGATGTCTTCATGCCCGGCCGAGATCAAGGCGCGTTTAAAGAGAGATGGATAACATGATGCCCGGCACTGCCCGCCTGTGGCAAACGAGCCCACAGCAATATCTGATAAATCATGCTTCCCTGATCGCAGCGCCTTAATGATGTCTCCAATGATGATAATCCCTGGGTAACAGACTTCGTTGTTACAGTATTTAAGACCGATTTCAACGGATTCGGCATCTGGAGGAGGCAGCCGTTCGATACGATAACCCAAATCCTTCAAGGGGCCAGCGACGGTTGGGTCGTTAAAATGTGAAAAGTGAACAGCAAGGATTTTTTTATCTCGGTCGCTTTCGTCGTATATCTTTATCGTCTTTCGGGGAGTAATGACCCTATCCTCGCGGGCGATTTGAATGTCCATGGCTTCAACCATCGACCTGAGCCTCAATTTTGCAGATCCAGTGCTTTCAATCTCATCTATACGGACGACAGTAAGCCCTTTGCCGGAGGCAGCCAAAATGCTTTTTGCCTCATCGATGCTGATCGCATCCGGAGCACACGCAAATGAATTAAGCTGGACGACCTCGACATCTTCTTGCTCGGCAGCCCAGTGAGCGGCGAAGAGATACCTATTTATATATTCCCATTGAGTTAACAAGTGAGTGTTACTGAGGGATGGATCTGATCCCACAGGCACTGCATCCTCTGTGATGATGTCCACTCCAAGGCTTGTTAGAATGTCGGGTATCTTATGATTGATGTGCGGGTCTAAATGATACGGATGCCCCATCATCAGGACGACCGGTCGGTCTTCCGCTCTCGCCTGGTCCAGGATTTGAGAAGCGAAGTGGCGAACTTTCTGCTTAAATAATTTTTGGGTAGCAAGGGCGCTCTCAAACGCTCGGTGTATCGTTCTCCGGTTTACGCCCAACCCGACAAGATATTGAACGCATGCCTTTCTTAAGAGCCCAACATCGCCGAAAGTGATCGTGGGTTGATCCAAGGGAATGTTATATTTATTTTCTGGATCAATCGCGCTTCGTACGACATCGGCATAACCTGAGACAATCGGGCAGTTGTAATGATTGGCGGCATCAGAAAACTCTTTATGCTCGTAGAAAACCATCGGCAGGAAGATGCGATCCACGCCAGACTCGATGAGATCGAAGATGTGACCGTGGACGAGTTTAGCCGGGAAGCAGATGTTGTCCGACATCACAGTCCCGGCGCCTTTCTCATAAAGGTCATTGCTGGAGGGGTTTGAGAGGTGCACCTTAAGCCCGCATTCGATGAAGAGTGTGTTCCAGAAGGGAAAATTCTCAAACATGTTGAGCACCCTGGGAACACCGATCGTAAGGAGCGGCACACCTTTAGGGTTGTTCTCGCGATCGAAAAGAAGTTGGTACTTAAACTCAGGAAGACTGATTCCCATGCGCTTCTTTTCGCCTTTGTTCGTATAGATGCGTTCGCAGCGATTCCCGGTATAAAAGACATTCTGGTTCTGGAATATCAGCTTGGTCACTGTGCACTGGTTTTCGCACCCATTGCAGTGGATCAGCCGTTTCTGATAATCGACGGCAGCTTCGATGTTTGTAAACTCCCAGCAGGAGCTCGAAGAAGATCCATTGCTCTTATAGCCATCCCTGGCGGTCAGGGAGGCTCCATAAGCGCCCATAAGTTCTGCAATATCAGGGAAGAGAACCGGCTTGCCGAGCAAATTTTCCATTGCTCTGTGGACCGCTGGATTGAGAAATGTGCCTCCCTGAACGACGATATGATCGCCCAAAACGGACGTATCGGTGATCTTTAAGACTTTATGAAGTGCGTTCTTGATGACCGAATAGGCCAATCCGGCGGAGATATCTTCCACCTTCGCAGCTTCTCGCAGAGCCTGCTTCACTCTCGAGTTCATAAAAACAGTGCAACGCGAACCCATATCGCACGGATTCTCTGCAGCGCAAGCCATCTGCGAAAACTCAGATACGTCATAATCCATTGAGCTAGCGAAAGCTTCGATAAAAGTCCCACATCCAGAGGAGCACGCTTCATTGATCTCAATATTCTGTATTTGTCCATCGCGGACGAAGATCGCTTTCATATCCTGCCCGCCAATGTCAAGGATAAAAGACACATCCGGGTCGAAGGCTTTTGCTCCCCGGAAATGTGCAAGTGTTTCCACCATGCCCCCATCAAAGCCAAAAGCCGTCCTGATAAGATCTTCACCATAGCCAGTGACCATGGTTTTGACGATTCTTGGGGGTTGATCCACCTTGGAAAATAATTCTCGTAATTGGGTTAGCCCTAGCTGGGTCGCTTTGATTGAATTGCCTTTGTTGTTGGCATAGTAATCAAAGATCACCCGGCCCACATCATCAATGAGAATGATCTTCGTTGTCGTCGACCCAGAATCAATGCCTAAGAAGCAATCGCTTCCTTGAACCTGGTGGATATCTGCACGCGGAGTCCTTCGCCGCGTCCGGGTTTCTTCCCAGTGTTCCAATTGAGACGCGTCATTGAAAAGCGGTTCGAGCCTCCTCTGCCCCTGTCGAGATCGGCCGTTTGATTGTTTTAACTGTTCAATAAGCCCCGTCATGGAAAAACCACGCCGGTCAGATTTGTCCGCAAGAGCCGCTCCAATTGCAGGGAGCAATTCGGATCTCTCCACATCCAGAACGCAATCCGGTGTTAACTGGAGCACCTTCATAAAAGCGGTTTTTAGTGCAGGCAGAAAAGTGAGCGGCCCCCCGCTAAATATAAATAGCGGGTCCGGCGTGTGCCCACGAGAAAGCGTAGCCAGAGTCTGGTAAACCAGGGCGTGAAACACTGAGGCGGCGATATCCTCACGTGGAATTTCGCGGCTCAATAGATTTTGTACATCGGTTTTTGCGAAAACTCCGCAACGAGAAGCCATGGGATATATAGTCGAATGTTGCTCAGCGAGGTCATTTAATTCAAGTACCGATATGTCCAAAAGCGTTGCCATCTCATCGATAAATGCCCCGGTACCGCCGGCACAAGCCCCATTCATGCGAATGTCCGGAATTCCATCGTTTCCGAAAAAGATTATTTTGGCATCTTCGCCCCCGATATCGATCAACGTCTTGACCTCAGGGTAAAGTTGCTTAACGACCTCAGCGGAAGCGACCACTTCCTGGATGAAGGGGAGCTTATATTGCTCGGTAATCCCCATCCCTGCTGAACCGGTTACAAGGATGTCTACCTGAATATCCCCAAGAACCCTGCGCGCCTCCTCGAGGATGTTGAGCAAGGTCTTAGCGATCTGTGCTTTGTGGCGCTTATAGGCGGAGAATCGAAGATCGTTGTTTGGGCCAAGAATGGCGACCTTGGCTGTTGTTGAACCGATATCAATCCCCATACGCAAAGGAATTCGGGTCACTTGACTGGCCTCCACCGGTCATCGTCTTCCGTAATGATACCCTCTCCTATTCTAAATCCAAATCACGAGATTTTGGATGCCGTGCCACCTTAAAACGCTTTGTCGCCATTTAATAAACCAAACAGTTCGTGTCCTTTGAAAATAGACCACACTCAGGGTATGCAGAGTGTGATGGTTTGTGCAAGTCATCTGGCATTCGTATCCGCCTCTTTTGCTGAAGATGAAGGGATCGAGAGCGAAGATCCCACGAGTATGCAAATGGGAAGCCAGGCCTTATGCTACAAACGGTCCAATAGGATTAATACAAGCGATGTTTATATGGAGAGATCGACTAATTGCCCAAAACTGTGTTTCGGGATGCGAATCGTCTCCTGGTTGTCCGGGAGCTGCAGACCACGGGGATGCGTGTAGGGAGCCCCTAGTGGACCTGTTCCGAACCACTTTTTGCCCTATATTTTGGGGAATTTATGGTCCGACAGTGTTACCTTTCCAGGAATCTTTGTCGTGAGCTCTGGAATCGTCAAGCAATGATGGTGTTACCTAAATACCATCTCAAATCATTCGTGTTTAAGCGCCACCACTGGGTCTAGGCGTGCGGCGCGGGCCGCAGGATACAGTCCTCCCAGCACGCCGATAAATGCTGCAAAGATCAAAGCACCTATAGCCAGCCAGGGCGGCACGATCGACATCTGCCCAATCCCAACCACTCCTTCGGATTCGAGATACAGATGTCCAATCCAATCCACCAAGCGGCCTAAAAGCGTTCCCAGGATAACCCCTACGATCCCGCCGATAATACCGAGCAGTATCGCATCCGCAGTGAACATGCGGCGCACTTCGCGACTGGTCGCGCCCAACGCTTTGAGCACTCCGATCTCGCGTGTGCGTTCATAAATGGCCATCATCATTGTATTGGCCACACCCAGGGTTGCCACTAGCAGAGCCAGGCCTCCCACTGAACCGAGCAAGGCTTGCATGATCGCCAAAACGCGGTTGGCAAGTTCAAGGATAGTTCCCAGGGATTGCGCTTCCAGTTCCATACTCTCGGCAACCTCAAGCACAGTGGGTACGGCCAACTGGTCCACAGCGCGAACTACAAGCATGTCATACCCATCAGTTTGCAGCGTGTCAGGCCGCCCATACCACCAGGCTTTGATCTCCGTCCGTTCGGCCAGGCCCAGGACAATGGTTTTGGACCCCATCCCAGACTCCACCCCGATAATTCGAGATGCAAACTCCTTCGTCTCACCCCGTGGTAGGCGGATGGTCAGCATAACCGGCTGATCGACCAAATCTTCGTATTTCAAATCTGTATCTTCAAGCAGTTGATCGGCCAAGCCCTCGATTAAGGTCAATCCCTGCGTATCGCCTTCGCCTAATAGGACTCCTGCCACCATTTCTGCCGGAACAGGCATGTCTGGCCCTCGCGGACTGTGTCCGAATTCACCTGACAACCGTACTGGAACCGCTACACCCTCATATGACAGGCTGATTTCTATATTGGAGGGTAGGTTTAATACCGGCGTCACGGTCTGCACTTCGGGGAGGTCTCTAAATGCCATAGCCGTTTCCGGTGTCAATGGTTGCTCTGGTTCAGCAACTCCAAATGGATCGAAGGAATCGTCTTCTTCAGGGAAGGTTGGGGAGATAAATATATTTTCCAGACCCAGCGCTTCGAAGTTGCGATTGATTTCATTTTGCACACCCACACCAAACGAGACCATCGCCACCAATGTGACAATCCCGATCAGTACGCCAGCCGCGGTTAACACATTGCGCACCGGGCGACGACGCAGATTATCCCAGGCAGTCCGCACTAGGTCACGAAACGATAGGCCACCATTCAAGGCTAATTCAGGTTTAGAGTCAGGTGAGACTTTTATAGCTGGAGCAGCTTGTGTCTCTTCAATTTTTTCGACACGACCATCACGTAGATACACAATCCGGTCAGCGTAAGCGGCCACTTCCGGGTCGTGGGTGACCACGATTAACGTCACGCCGCTTTCCGCGTTGAGTTTCCGCAAAAGCCGCATAACTTCATTGCCTGTAGATGAATCCAGGTTGCCTGTCGGTTCGTCCGCCAAGATCAATTGGGGATTGTTGACCAGCGCACGCGCAATGGCCGCTCGCTGCTGCTCGCCGCCAGACATTTCAGCCGGGCGATGATCCAAACGATGTTCTAAGCCAACGCGCTGGAGTAAATCTGCAGCGCGTGCATGCCGTTCTTTCAATGGCACACCACTCAACATCAGCGGCAGGGCTACGTTTTCCAATGCTGTCAGCGTAGGGAGCAAGTTGAATGACTGGAAGATAAAGCCCACGTTATGACGCCGATGGGCGGTCAGTTCTTCTTCTGTAGCATTCTGTAATCCCAGGCCCTGAATGCTGAGTTCGCCGCTGGTGGATCGATCCAGGCCACCCAGCAGGTTCAACAAAGTCGACTTCCCTGATCCAGAAGGACCGACCAGGGCAACGAACTCGCCCTGGTCGATTTCTAGGTTGATCTTGTCAAGTGCTTTTACATCTGTGCTGCCAAGTTCAAAATGGCGACAGATCTCAACCAGTTGTATGTTATTTGTCATTGCTTCAAAGATTCTGCGATTTCAAGCGCCTGCTCGGCAGTGAGGTTGCCACCGACGTAGAAGGATACCTCGCCCTCAGTCCAGGATAACAGTACCTTATCGTTTTCTTCTGAGACGAACAGACTTCCCGCAACTCCCCGGACCTCGACGACCTGCTCCTCCGTGGACGGTTTCTCCGCTTCGTCAGTTTGACCCTGTGCTACAGTGAATGAACCACCTTCTGGAAGCGTGTATTGTTGCACGATCATGCCTTTTACGTTAAATACTTCTATCAGAGTCGCGCCATCGGGGACTGTATCAGGGGTGAGAAAATCGAATTCAGCGGAAGCAGCCGCTTCGTCCAGAGAGAGCGATTCGGGCTTCATGTCCGCAAAGCCAACAACTTCTACCCCGTCAGGAATCTCGAAGGAGAAGAGCGCACCGTCCACACCTTGATTGATCTCAAGCTCCAGCGCAGTGATGCGGATTTCGCCCATGCTGCCGCCCGTATATGCCACGGCCAGGGGAACGCTGCGGCTCTGGTCGATCCACAGGTTGAGCAGGCCGCCAACGGCTGTGTATTCAGCGGGCATTTGCTCAGGGATCGGCTTGAGTTCGAGTTGATAGGCGTTTGCATCGGCAATCGTCTCGGTACCGGTTCTTTGGGCTTCGAAGTATTCCAGTAATTTTTCAACCGCTTCTTCAGCATTTTCGGGGTGTTCAAATTCTTCCTTATCGAATTCTTCGCCCATGGGCTGTTTCTCTTCCATGGCGGCTTTGGCTTCTTCAGCCGTGCCGGTGAAGACCTTTCCCTCAGCCGGGGAATATGCCCAGACGGTTTCACCGTCGCTAACAATTACCCCACCAACGGCTTCTTCTTTGTCGGTTTCGATGACTTCCAGGCGAAAGGCTCCAGGGCCTTCTTCCTCGTGACGTCCCCAAACCTCGACCGTCGCGGAAGCCTTTTCTTCCGGGCTATCCGCGCTGATATTGAGGATCGCGTGTGCATTCTCGATCGTTTTTGAAATTTCGAGGGTTTGTGTCAGGATGTCTTTGGCTGATGGTTGCATGATAACAAATGCACTCACCAGGGCTGCCAGTAAAATAACCCCTCCGGCCACAAGCCAAATATATCTTTTCTTATTCATTAATTAATCTCCTTGTCTGGTTATAGGTAAAGCCAACCAGATACTCTTCTGTATTCTAATCATTTTCAATCACAATGATAGCATAAAGTGTGTGGAGCAATTATGAGCCTATTCTTAGAAAAACTTGAGTATAAATTCTTGGTAATTTCACCATTTTTCTGATCAGAGTTTAAACAAAACCTAATTGCCAAGGTAAAGGACTCGAACCGTTTTTCAATATATAAGTGCTTGTTTTCACCACTACTTCATCTGCTTCAATTTTAACATGTGAATAGGGCGAAAGTTAGATGATTCAATCGATTTTTCTTTCACCCATTGGGTGAAAACCAAACTTGACAAAACCCTTATGTTTTCAGGCTGAAAAGGTTGTTTTTGAGTGATTTTAGATTAATTGACGCAGAATGCGGGTATTTTTTTAAGTCAAAATCAGGTTTTGTCAACAGATACACCCCGGATGCTCTGGCTGTATTTAGAAATTAAACCGCCCCCGATCTTATCTTGGAGGCGGTTTCTCACTAAAGCGCTAATTTGTTGGTTTATTCAATCGCGCCTGTTTCGATTCTCATAGTGTAGATTTCTTCCAGCCTGTAAATATCCTGCATCATATCGAAGAACCCATGCCAGTGAGCCCAATCTGGCCCGCCCATTAAGGAGCCTTGCCGGGCGCGGCGACCTTCGTGGTGCCATAGGTAGTAGTAGGTGATCTGGAATTCATCTTTCCAGGGGTTATCTTTGAGCAAACCCAGTTCTGCTAATTCAGCACGCATAGCCTCGGCGGGCGCAAAATAGGCTTCGTTATAAAGACGAATCGCATTGTCCCCGCTTTCGAAGAATCCACTATAGAGTGTCGATGAATGGCATTCGCTGCAAACCGCTTCCATTAACTCGCGGCCGGCTTCACCATCGCCATAATACGTATCCATCACATCAGCCTCATTGCGGACTTTAGATTCTTTTGCCCAAAGATTCCAATAGAGACGTTCGGTTACATTGTGCGTGACCTCAAGGTCGCCGATACCGCTCATGTGACAGGTCGCGCATGTAGGAGCGCGGTAATCACCAGGTTCCCACTCGCCGGGAGCGCGATCCCAAATCCAATCTTCACCTTCTGCAGCGTAGATTTGTCCATGTTTACTGTTTTCATAAATTTCAATATCTGGGTGATCGGGTCCCAGGTGGCAGCTTGCACAAGCCTCGGGCTTGCGAGCCTCGGCAATATCAAAGCTATGTCGAGTGTGGCAAACTGCGCAGTTACCTACGTCGCCATCGGGGTAAATGTTGCCGA
>JAIWHF010000091.1:0-10154 GCA_048629905.1 Methanosarcinales archaeon | reverse complement strand
CCATACTTGTCATTGCAATCGGAAGCAGAGCTTGCTGATGCGTGTCAAACCAAGTGAGAAGATTAATGAGCGATCAATCGATGATTTCGATGGAATCCCCGAGCCACTTCACCCGAAGGATTTTTGCTGATGCAAGATCTACAAGCGGCAGCATCGTGGTTAGAGATTGGGGATCAGCGCTGGTGTAGCACACCACTTCACCGGCTTCTTTTTTCGAGGCGAGGAGATTGTTGCTGGTTATGAGACGGAGGGTCTGACGTGCGATGGCAGGGGATGGGTTGATCACCTTTACACCTTCGCCTGCAAGCTCCTGCAAGATAGGGATGATGAAGGGATAATGTGTACAGCCCAACACCAGGGTGTCGGCGCCCGCATCCAGTAAAGGCTGGATGGCGCGGCTTAGAATATTCCGGGTCTCTGAAGTGTCTATCTCGCCGGCTTCAATCCGTTCTACCAGATTGGGGATTGTCTGTGGGAGCACGGTAACGCCTTCTGCAAATCGTTCCACAACTGATGCGAAAAGTTCCCCTTGAAACGTCGCTGGAGTGGCTAACACCCCTACGACGCCATTAAGCGTTAATTCAGCGGCGGGCTTTACAGCGGGTTCCATGCCGACAAAGAGCATATCTGGAAAGCGATTTCGAAGGGAGAACAAGCTCGCGGCTGACGCTGTGTTGCAGGCGACTACGATGAGTTTAGCGCCTTGGCTGAGCAGGAAAGATGTGATTTCTTCGCAATAGCTCCGAACTTCTTCAAGAGAGCGCGCTCCGTAGGGAACGTGTGCCTGATCAGCGAAATAATGCAGATCCTCATGCGGCAGCAGGTTCCGGATTTCACGCAGGATTGACAAACCGCCGACTCCAGAATCGAAGATGCCGATGGGTTGGTTGTTCATTGAACTTCTTCCCGGTTGGGGGACATCGCGATGGACTTCCTGTTCAGCATAGTTTTACCGCAGGCTCCTCACCTCAGTATAACGTATCCTGGTTTAAGCCAATTGCTTAAGATGGAGGAAAAGCTATCAACGGGGCTGAATGAAAATGCAGTTTTGGATACGCGTTCGTGGGGGTTACGGCAGAGTGCAGGTGAGGATGACTAAAAGGAGTAAAACTTACCAGAAGCAATCCGCATCATCGGAATAAAAAAAGTGCAGTTTTCACTGCACTCTCTTGTAAGCGTTTAGTGCCGCTTCTCTTTCAATCGAGCACGTTTTCCGGTGCGATCTCGCAAATAGTAAAGTTTCGATCTGCGAACATGCGCCCGGCGTTGAATTTCGATTTTATCGATTCGGGGTGAGCGTAGCGGGAAGGTCCGTTCTACGCCTACTCCATGAGAGGCTGTACGGCGGACCGTGACATTGGCGTTATTGCCTCCCTTGCGGATACGGATCACAACGCCTTTAAACTCCTGAACCCGCTCACGCTCCCCTTCACGAATACGGAAATGGACTGAAATCGAATCCCCAGGATTCAGTTCAGGTAAGTTTGTGTTTTCAGGCGCCTCGACAGCCTTTATCAGGTCGCTCATCGCTTTCATCCATCCTTCATACTTAGCATTTACACATGACCGACCGCCCGTTCAAGCTGGGCGGCGGAAACGAAAGTATACCACATCCCGTTTATTGCGGTCCAGGCAGCTTTTATGGGCCTCTTTCAGGCAGACGGTGGCAGAAGAAGAGCTTATTCAGTGTTCTCTAACCAGAGCCGGGCAAGCGTAAGTCCAGCGATGGTTTTTGCATCGCGGATACCCCCATCGGTAATCAGATCCCACAGCTTCTCCCAGGGGATCTTATCGAGGTGGAGAACTTCGCCGGGGTCGGGAGGAAGGGGGGCTGAGTGTAGCTCTCGAGCGAGGAAGAAGTGCAAGAATTCGGTTGAATACCCGGGGGCAAGGAAGGTTCCTCCGAGATGGGTAAGCTCTCCTGGCGCCATGCCGATCTCTTCGCGGCTCTCACGAGCGGCGCACGCTTCGGCAGACTCGCCTGGTTCTAATGTTCCTGCAGGCAGTTCGAGGAGTTCTTCTCCAGCGGGATGGCGATATTGACGGACAAGCCACACTCGATTCTGTTCGTCAATGGGAATGAGTACGATTGCGCCAGGGTGTTCGACGATGTCGACGCGGGACGCAGCGCCTGCTGGTCCATCCAGCAGGTCGACGCGTACATTGAATGCTTTGCCATCGAAAGCTCGCCGGGATTCACGAATCTTATATTCCATGCTCGTATCTCCACATTAAAAACGGGGCGACCTGATGGCCGCCCCGAACGGAAACTTAATCAGGGGTGTGTTAGGGGATGATGAGCTCATCGCCTGGGTAGATAATGCCAGGTGATGTGAGGTCGTTTGCATCGATAATTACCTGCGGGTCGATTCCATACAAACGTGCGATAGACCAGATCCACTCGCCGGATTGCACAACGTGAATCGTTCCGCCTTCGATCGGAGTCCCCGTACCATCGTCTGTAGCTGGAGGTGCGGTATCTGACGTCGGGATCTTCAGCACCATCCCCACCACAAGCGCGCCTGAGTTAGCGAGTTCTTCATTGAGGTCGATGATGGCTTGTGGATCCACGTTGAATTCGCGGGCGATCTTGAAAATCCAATCTCCAGATACGACGACGTAGGTTGTGACTTGTATCTCGGGAGTAGCCGTTGGCTGATTCGGATCCGGTGTCGGGGTTACGATCGGGTCGGGTGTGGGTGTGCTTGTTGAGAGGGGTTCCCCAAGCGCCTGCGCGGTCTGCGTGAGGATTGCCGAGCGAACAGCATCCATCGTCGCTTGAGTCTCCGATTGCGCACCTGACGGCAATCCTTCATCCGTTGCCGGTGGAGGTGTAGATGCAGATCGTGTACATGCGGTTAATACGAGTGTGAGGATGATTAAAACAACGATCGTCAATCTCATTCGGCTCATGTTAGTCATGGGCTCCTCCTGCGGTGATCCGGGCGGGAATCCGCCTTCAGATGACCTTCAAGCGCGCATAGTAGCACAGGTGTTTGGGCGCGTCAAGCGGCTTCGCTAGACAAAATCCCTATCTACGGTTGGTAATCTCTTAATGTATTTTCCAGTCCTATGCTCTCATTTATAGCAACGTGTAGACAGAAGGTGGTCCATTTCCGACGCTACCGAGAGCATCTTTCGATGCTTTATTTTGATGTAAAACCGAAAGCCGTGCAACTTTACATAAATCAGACCCTGGCTTATGCCAGGGTCTGGTGATGTTTGTGAACGTTAGGTGAGTCAGGCAGTCTCTAGGACTGGGCGGAATTTGTAGCCGTAAATCAGGATGCCGCGATCACCTTCTGAACCCAATTTGCGGGTGACCATTTCCACGGGCATTCCCACTTCTGGTTCTTTCACGTCGATGTCGGTGAGCTGAGCGGTGACGAGTGGACCTTCCTCAAGTTGAACCATGGCGACGGTGTAGGGTGCCTGTTCCTCATAACCAGCAGGGGCATTATAGAGGGTGGTATACGAGTAGACTTCGCCTCGTCCGCTGAACTGGTAGTGATCCTTCGCCTCGTCGCCGCATTCGGGGCAGATGTCCCGCGGCGGGAAAATCTTCGCTGAGCAGTGTGGGCACACCTCGCCTACCAGTGCGTAGCGTTGTTTTTTAATTCTCCAATGACTGGTTATTTCCATATGCTTCACCTCTGGGGTTGATATCCAACCACGGTCCAGTGTATGCAATCAGGACTCTCAGGAACTATCAACTCACTCTCAAAGGGTCTCGACGGTAGAAAGGATGTGTGTGGCGGCTGTCGAACCGATTCCGCCGAGGCTTTGAATCAGACCGATCCTGGCATCCGCGACCTGTATCTCGCCGGCTCGTCCCTGCAATTGCAGCGCAGCCTCGGCGGCTTGGTAAACGCCGGTGGCGCCCCCTGTATCTCCACGGGCTTTCGAGCCGCCAAAAGTGCAGATAGGGATCTGGCCGTTTAATGCGATCGCGCCGCTCTCAGCGAGTTTCCAACCCTCGCCCGGGGCGGCAAACCCTGCGGCCTCTAGTGATAGTGCGGCGAAGATAGAGTAACGATCATGAACCTCAAAGAAGTCAATCTGATCTAGGTTGATCTTTGCTCGATCCAGGGCTACCCTGGCCGCTTTTTCAGCTGCAACGAAGGATAAAGGGTTCGGACGATCGTGAACCGCGACGGCAGATACAGCTGCGGCGGAGGCGTCGATCCGAACCGGCGGGAACGGCAGGTTTGAGGGGAGAATATCACCGCGGGCCAGGAAGATGGCGGCAGCGCCGTCAGCCACTGGGGCGGCGTCGAACATATTTATCGGATCGCTGAGGATGGCCGCTCTTTGGTAAGTTTCCACCTTGATCGGCCGTCGAAACATCGCGTTGGGGTTCTTTGCACCGTTAGCGTGTGCAGTGATGCTGAAACCAGCGAAAGCATGCTCGGGGACGTTGAATTCGAATTCATAGCGCCGCATGAGCATCGCCGCTAATGCGGTTTGTGTCAATCCGTGGATCGATTCGTAATCGGCATCGCTTGATGTAATGAGTGCAGCCTCAACCTCTGCAGTTACGCGTTCAGTGATCTTCTCCACGCCCACCACCAATGCGGTGTTGACCATGCCTGAAGCAAGCGCTAAATAGGCTTGCCGCAGCGCCATACCGCCAGAAGCTCCAGCGGCTTCGATAGCGACTGCTTCAATCCCCCGCATTCCTGAAAAATCCGCAAGAAGAGCTCCCAGGTGAGACTGGCGTGAAAGCGCTGGAGCGAGCATATTGGCAACATACATTGCCTCGGGCCGCATTGCCCCGGTCTCCTCGCGCGCAGCTGTCATCGCCTCAAGCGCAAGTTCGCGCAGCGAGCGATCCCAGTGTTCTCCCACCGGTGTCATCCCGACGCCGATGATAAATACATCGTTATTGGTTTTATGTTTTTTATTTGCCATCATCTTATTGACTCAGTTTTCCGCGAAAGCGGGCGTAGGTTGCATAATCGATCTCGGTTCGACGGTTGATGTAATCTTCAGTGCGCGGCGCCAGCTTGCGGCATTCGACCACTCGCTCGGTGACATGCAGGCTCATTGCATCGGAGCCAGCGCCCGAGCCGTAGGAGACCAGTAAAATCCGATCGCCTGGCTTGGCTGCATCCAGGACGGCTGTCAAACCAACCAGGGCGGAACCAGCGTAAACATTGCCGATGCGCGGCACAAGAAGACCGGCTTCCAATTGCTCGGGTGTAAAACCCAGGGTTTTGGCAACCCTTTGAGGGAATTTTGTGTTGGGTTGATGGAAGACAACGAACGTGTAATCTGCCGGCTTGGTCCCCAATGCCTTCATCAACTCCTGAGCTGAAGATGTAATGTGGTGGAAGTAAGCTGGTTCACCGGTGAAACGTTCCCCATGTGAGGGGTATTTCTCATCTGCGCGGCGCCAGAAATCGGGGGTATCTGTTGTGTAGGAATATGACCCCTCAACCACGGCGAGAGACTCATCCGCTGGGCCGAGGATGTAAGCTGCGCCGCCTGCGCCCGCAGTGTACTCAAGCGGGTCTCCAGGTCGGCCCTGCGCGGTGTCCATCCCAATAGCCAGCGCATACCTTGCCATCCCTGAACCCGTAAACCCAATAGCGGCCTGAACCGCTTCCGTGCCAGCCTTGCAGGCAAACTCCCAGTCCGCGGCGAGGGTGTGTGGTGTAGCACCGATTGCCTCTGCGACGACCGTTGACGTGGGTTTGACAGAATAAGGATGTGATTCGGATCCCACCCAAACGGCGCGTATGTCCGCGGGGTTGATCTGTGCCCGGGCAAGGGCATTGCGGGAAGCCTCGATCGACATCGTGATGACGTCTTCATCGAGTCCGGCAACAGCTTTTTCGTCGATGGGGGTTCCCGCTGCGCCCCCTTTCCATATCCGCGCGACTTCTGTCGCTGGAAGCCTGTAGCGGGGGATATATGCGCCATACCCCACAAAGCCGATGGGGTTCTCCGGCTGCATAATTTTTTGGTCGCGTTCCTCAGTCATTGATTTCCTTCCTGATCCTTCTTGTCAAATTCATCTTGTGAGAGATTGATTACGATTGGTGATGATCTTGGTCCACTAACTCGCGGGCGTGTTTGATATGAATCGTTCCTTGGGCAATCATCTTAGCGGCAATGCGATCGATCTGATCACCCTCGGCGCCTGCGGCGATGGCGATTTGACGAGCGTGCAAGGACATATGACCTCGCTGAATGCCCTCGCTCGCTAGTGCACGCAGCGCAGCGAGATTTTGGGCCAATCCTACGGCTGCGATCACCTGTGCGAGTTCACGTGCATTTTCGACCCCCATAAGGGCCAGGCAGGCTTTCGCCAGTGGATGCACGCGCGTTGCCCCACCGACAGTACCTACGGCAAGCGGGAGCTCGAGGGATCCTTCCAAATCTCCAGCCTCGTCCGCCCCCCACTTGCTCAAGGATGTGTACCGACCTGAGCGCGCTGCGTATGCATGTGCACCAGCTTCAACCGCCCGCCAATCATTGCCTGTGGCGATGACTACCGCGTCCACGCCGTTCATGATCCCTTTATTGTGCGTGGCAGCCCGATACGGATCGGCTTCAGCGAAAGCCCAGGCTTCGACGATCCCATCGCGAACGCTCGGACCAGAAAATGTTTCGAAAGCCAGGGCGGCTGTTGGGATGGTGCATGTGACTTTCGCCAGACGACGGTCCGCCAGGTTAGACAAAATCTTTAAATGTACTCTTCCCTGGCTTAGTGATTCGAGCATTGGGCTGATGCGTTCTGCGGCGGTGTTGATCGTATTTGCCCCCATTGCATCACGTGTGTCGTAGATTAAATGGACGATCAACATCGGACCTGCGGGGGTCTCAGAAAGTATACGGATTTCAAGGTCGCGAGCACCGCCGCCTAAGGAGAGGATCATTGGGTCAACTCGATCTACTTCGGCGAGGATCTCATCACGGTGTTCGAGTATCTTGGTCTTCGCCGCTTCGAGATCAGGAACATCCATGATCTGTATCTGACCGATCATGAGCGGCTCCGTGGTCTCCGCGTGAAAACCGCCACCCTCCCTCGCGAGTTTGGCCATGAAGGATGCGCCGGCGATAACCGAAGGCTCCTCGATCGCCATTGGAACGAGAATTTCTCGGTCATTGATCAGGAAGTTGGTCGCTACACCCAATGGGAGTCCGAATACACCGATCACGTTTTCGGCCATATGATCGGCTTGATCCGCTTCCAACCCACCGAGCCTCTCAAAAGCGGCTTTGGTTTTTGCATCTAGGCCTGCAACAGCGGCGGCGCGCTCTAACCGCTCAGCGATCGTTAGCTTATAAAAACCAGGGAGTCGTGAAGATTGAGTAGATGTCATCATTTTAATTATGTCGTATTGAACTGAGCGAGATTAATACACGCCGCGAGCTGGCAAAAACTATCAGGTTCTTTTTGCACACAGGAAACTTGGATTTCTACCCGGTTTGCCCTTCAATATTAGCCGCCGAATGTAGTTATGTAAAATACAGACCCGATCAAATTGTCATTTGCATCACCCTATGGATGGGTTTTACCTTGGTATTGGTGTGGGGTACAATCCCGTACAAGGTTAAATATTCGTGAGCCACGAAAAAAACATCCGCACAGTAGCTGAAGAATCCTCTGACGAAGTCGCAACCCCCGACTCGGAACTTCAAGCACTTCACCGGGCAACGCTGAGCTTGGTCTCCGACCTCTCACTCGACGGGGTTCTTCGCCGTGTTATCCATGCAGCACGTGATCTGTCCAATGCAAAATATGCTGCTATTGGTATTCCTACCGGGGATGGCGAGTTAAGCACCTTCATCACGGAAGGACTATCCACGGAGGAGCACGATCGCATTTCCCATCAACCACAGGGGCATGGACTCATCGGCGAAATGCTGCGCACCGGGGAGAGCATCCGCCTGGCGAATATAGCCGACCACCCTAAATCAGTTGGTTTTCCAGAAGGTCACCCTGTGATGAACTCCTTCCTCGGTGTCCCAATCAAAGCTTATGGCCGTTCGATTGGGCAGATCTATCTCACCGAAAAGATCGGCGCCCCCGAATTTACGGCTGAGGATCAACGTTTGATTGAGATGCTTGCCGCTCATGCTGCTGCAGCAATCGAAAACGCACGTCTGTACCAACAAGTCCTTGGAAACGAAAGTCAGCTTGCGGAGAGAAATGAAGAATTAGGCCTGATGTATTCCATGGCTACGGCCGTCAGTTCTTCCATGGATCTGGATCGTCTGCTAGAAGTAATGCTGGGCAGGGTGATGAACATCTTCCACGCGGATGCGGGCGAGATGTTTTTGCTGGAAGAGTCTGAAGGTGTATACCGGAAAGCGATCCATCTAGGTGGGGCGTCAGACGCTTTCTGGGAGAGCGATCGCTTTCGGATTGGCGAAGGGGTTATTGGCCAAGTGGCGCTTACAGGTAGTCCGAAGTGGACGGAAAATATTAGCGAGGATGATCACTTTCTGCGCAAGGCGGTAGTGGACAGCGGTTATGAAACGCTAGTTTGCGCACCGTTGATCGCTCCTGGAAAAGTCACAGGTGTGCTCAGCTTGGCTTTCAAAGGGCCAAGGCCGGTCGAAGATCGCGAGGTAGGTTTGCTTGGAGCGGTTGGCGCCGGCGTGGGAATCGCAGTCGAGAACGCCAGGCTATACCGAAGAGCACGCAGGGTTGCTGTGCTCGAAGAACGCGAGCGCATTGGTATGGATTTGCATGATGGGATCATCCAATCGATCTATGCCATTGGTTTGGGCATGGAATACGCTCGACTTACCTTTGAGGATAAGGCGCCAGAGGCTGCTGGCCGTATAGAGCAGGCGATCGATGGATTGAACAAGGTGATCAGGGACATTCGAACCTATATCCTCGATTTACAACCCAGCAGGATTCGCACCGACGATCTACCAGAAGCGCTCGGACGGCTGGTCCGGGAGTTCAAAGCTAACACGCTGATAGATGTGGAGCTGAAGCTTGAAGAGGATGCACTTGAATATATCCAGGATCAACCAGCCGAAGTCCTATTCCACATTGCCCAGGAAGCGTTGGCTAATACGGCCAAACATGCGCGCGCCTCGAGAGTTTTAGTGAGCCTGCGTCAATCTTCGAATAGCGATTTGAGCTTGCAGATTATTGATAATGGTCATGGCTTCGAAGTCGAATCTCAACCCGATCTTCTCGGTCACGGGTTGTCGAATATGCAGGAGCGGGCCAGGCAGCTCGGTGGTGAGCTCGAGGTTGTCTCGAGTCCTGGAGAGGGAACCACCGTCACTGTGCGAATTCCTCAAGACCGGCTCACCAGCACAACCCCTCGTTCAACAACACAGTACGAGTGATTTGACCCGTCCTCTCCATAGACGACATTCCTCTTTTGCGTGACAGGTTACAAAATACATCAGGAAGGGTATCACTTATCGAGTCCTTGATGCCGTTCTATACTAGCGCTTGAAGGGTGGGCTGAGGATCGAATTGTCGAAAGCTAGGCTTTATATTATTGACGAACATGTCACAGTACGATCAGCGCTGGCAGAACGTTTAGACCAGGCGGCGGACCTACACGTCATCGGCCACGCGGGGGATGTGGGAGAGGTAATGCAAGATGTCGGAGAGAAGAAGCCCGACATCGTCCTGCTTGAGGTCAAGCGCAAGGATGGAATGGGATTGGAAATCCTCCGTTCGATTGTGGCGATGGATTGTTCCCCGCGATTAGCCGTATTGACGAGCTACCCGACGAAATGGGAAGAGGATGCTGCGCTGCGCGCTGGCGCGGTTTGCTATATGATGAAGGACATCGACTCAGAAGAATTAATCCGCATGATCGAGCAGTGTGCAAAAAAATAGTTTTATCGTGTTAGATTACAGAATGGGGCTGTACTAAGTTTGGGCAGCCCCATTTTCTATTTAAAAGGGAGTTCTCCTCCAAATTGTGTGGGTGACCTAGCGTGCTGAGGTCACTCAGCTCCACTGCATAAATAGATCAGGGGCCGACCCGTGTGTAGGCCCACTGTCATCACTCACTTGCACGCCTAACCTCCCGCAGGTTTTTCTACCCTGCGGGAAGTTCACGTGCAGGCCTCAAGGCGCAGGCTGCGCCTGCGACCGGAAGCAAAGTAGAGACGCAGCATGCTGCGTCTCTACGGAGGGGCATAGGACCGGTCGACAGAAA
>JAIWHF010000090.1:0-10244 GCA_048629905.1 Methanosarcinales archaeon | reverse complement strand
CTGGAACAAGCCATGGACGCTGCAGGATTACGTGATGTCCGCGTTCAAGAAACGCCCCCTACGCTCGAGGATGTTTTTCTCTCCCTTGCAGGAAACTGAGCCTAATCATCAAACGGAACTTCAACGACGAGGTCCTCAATCTCAGTGTAGAGATCGGCGATGAGCGTCTGAACGCGTTGGACTGTCTCGGCAATGGGGATTAGCTCAGCCTGCTCGCTGTCTCGGCGTTTGGCCTCAACCGAGTTTTCCTTCAGGGAGCGTTTGCTCACGGTGAGTCGCAGCGGGAGTCCGATTAAATCAGCATCGGCGAATTTCACGCCGGGACTCTCCTGACGATCGTCGTAAAGGACTTCTACACCCGCCTCGATAAGCTCTTCATACACACCTTGAGCAGCTTCCTCAGCGCCCTTCAGCGAAAGTAAGTGCACTTCATAAGGGGCGATAGTGATGGGCAGGATTAACCCGTTCTCATCGTTATATTCCTCGGCGGCAGAGGCGAGTAATCTGCCGCTGCCGATGCCGTAAGACCCCATAATCACGTATTGTGTCTCGCCGTCTTGATCGAGAAAGGTGCTGTCCGTGTCTTTACTGTAGCGGGTCCCTAATTTGAAGATATTCCCGACCTCGACACCCCTCGAGACGTGTATTTTTGAACCACATTGCGGACAAGCGAAGCCATCTTCAGCGAGGGTGATGTCGGCGATGATATCCGCCTCGAAATCGCGACCGATATTTACATTTTTCAGGTGATACCCTTCTTCGTTCGCGCCGGCGACGAGATTGGGTGAATCGGGAATTAAGTCATCGACGACGACCAATGTATCCTTCACCGCGATGGGAGATGCGTAACCGGGCACAGCGCCGACAGCGCGTATTTCTTCGTCGGTCGCCGGACGCAGTTCTTTCGCTTTCACGGTATTGGCGAGCTTTATTTCGTTCAAGTTCATATCACCGCGGACGATGGCGAACACAAATTTCTCGTGTTCTTCGGTCCCTTCGGGGATCGTGGCGATCATGAACACGGCTTTGGCGGTGCGTGATTTGGGAACGCCGAGGAAGTCCGCTAGCTCTTCGATGGTTGTCATCTCGGGAGTTTCGATTTTCTCTACCGGTAGCAGCTCTTCTTTGTCAGGTTTAGGTTTTTGAAAACGGGCGATGTGCCGGTTGGCGGCATAGCCGCAATCATCACAGATCAGCAGCGTATCTTCCCCGACGGGTGTGAGATACATAAACTCGTGAGCCAGGCTCCCGCCCATCATGCCCACATCGGACTTCACCGCGAGCACAGGCACACCACAGCGATGGAAAATGTTGAAATACGCCTGATAGTGGGCGCGGTACTGACGATCGAGTCCTTCCATATCAGCGTCGAGGCTGTAGCTGTCTTTCATAGTGAACTCACGTACGCGGATTAAACCGGCTCGCGGCCGAGGATCGTCCCGCCATTTTGTTTGAATGTGATATATCAGCATCGGCAGCTGTCGGTAGGAATGGATTTCCTTAGAGATGAGATCGGCGACGACCTCCTCATGCGTCATCGCCAGTACCATGTCGCGCCCCGCTTTGTCCTTAAAACGGCCCATCTCAGAACCAATCTGATACCAGCGATTGGTTTTCTTCCAAATATCGGCAGGATGAACGACCGGCATGGAGATCTCTTGTCCGCCAATGGCGTTCATCTCCTCGCGCATGATATTTTCGATCTTGGTCAGCGTCCGCTTCGCGAAGGGCATATAGGTGAAAATCCCAGCTGCAAGTTGGCGTATGAACCCTGCCCGCAGTAGAAGCTCATGGCTCGCGATCTCAGCCTCGGAAGGCCGATCGCGCAAGGTTTGGCTGAAGAGTTTACTCATTCTCATGGTCTTACCTCCCAAGTTCTCCGACTCATTCAAGACGTAGAGTGTCTGGAGTGAGTTGGTGAAAAGAAAAAGCCCCGGCGCTGCGGGGCAAAGGTTCGCCGACTACGGCTGTCCGCTGGTTTTGGGTTCAACAACTCTAAAGAACGCAAACCATTGCCCGGGCTATTTTGCAGCTAGGGACGGGCGGGAAACTTGGGGCAGCGAAACCTCGACTAAACATCATTGATGTAAGTTACCATCTTGACCTGTTTCCGTCAAGCTATCCACAAGGCCTTTTTAGGTTTCATCTGGCACACATCAAATGGGCGTGGCATAATGCCACCTGTTGTGAATGATTTATCGTCCAGTCGCTGTCTATTAGTGCTTACTAGCTTCGCCCTCCTCGGGGCATTGTTGATGGGCGCGTGCCAGGTAGGTGAAGGTCCTGGGCGCTCAGGAACATTGCCTTCGGCTGCAGGGGATGCATCGCTGACTGCTTTTCCACCGACGCCCTTCCAATCGATCGACCAAACCCCAACCGCAAGTGTCGTCAATCTCTGGCTCTCACCGGGGTTGCCGGACAAATTACGGACGCGAATGGTAGATTTTGTTGACCATGGAGTGGGAGGGTTTCAGCTTGCCGGTGAGCCATCCGCGGCGCAGGTGAAAGTTGAACCGGGTGGAGAGGTGAGGATCGCGGAGTGGGTTTATGCGCTTGTGGCGCCGTTCCCAACGGTTGAGGATGGAATGAGCTACGAGTCCCTGCGTGCACTCTGGTCAGGGGATGCGCCGGAAGGCAAGCGGATTTATCTTACAGAGGATGTTTTCGAGGCGATGTCTGCCGTGATGGGATTGCCCTCAAAATCGAGGGTGTACATCACGGTGCCGGAGGATCTCCTGGAACGCGCATGGGAAGAGAGACCAGCCTATGCAATCCTTCCGTTCGAGGATCTGGAGCCGGGCTGGAAGGTGCTGGAGTTGGATGGGCAGTCACCCATTCGAAAGAATTTCGATAGAGATGCGTATCCACTGGTCGCATCCTTCGGTATAAGCGGCGACACCGAAAAAGCAGAACAGCTGCGCGCAGAGTTTGATACTCCCTTCAGCAATTACGACCCGAATAAGCTGACGACTCTGGTCATGACCGGTGTTACGGCGCTCACCCGGGCCACGGCCTGGAGGATGGAGTCTCACGGCATCGGATATCCAGGGGAACTAATCGGTGAATGGCTAAGCGAGGCAGATTTTGCTCACGTCAGCAACGAGGTTCCATTTGTCTCCGATTGCCCAGACCCGGATCCGTCGCAGGAGAAGCTGAAGTTTTGCAGCGACCCGAGCTATATACAATTGTTCGTCGACCTTGGCATCGACTTGGTTGAACTAACTGGAAATCATGTTTCGGATTATGGATCAGACGGGCTGGCTTTCACTCTCGATTTATACCGGCAATACGGGATGGAATATTTTGGCGGCGGCGAAGATCTGGATGATTCATTCCAAAGTGTGCGTGTTGAGCACAATGGAAATCGTCTGGCCTTTATCGGGTGCAATCCGATTGGACCGAAGTACGCCTGGGCTGGTGAAGCAAAACCGGGCGCGACTCCCTGCGATTGGGAGCGTCTCCGTGAAGAACTTCGGATATTAAATGAGGAAGGTTATCTGCCGATTTTCACGTTCCAATGGGCGGAATTACTTGCTCCCAGCCCTGCCCAAGAAGACGCTTTTCGTGATGCCGTTGAAGCGGGGGCTGTCATTGTCAGTGGAAGCCAGGCCCACCAACCTTTGGGATTTGCCTTTCACCAAGGAGGGTTCATCCACTTCGGACTTGGAAACCTATTCTTTGATCAAATGCAGACGTATGAACAGCGGCAGGAATTCATTGACCGGCATGTGTTCTACGATGGCCGGCATATCAGTACGGAACTGCTTACCGCTTTGCTAGAGAACTATGCCCAACCGCGGCCGATGTCGCCATCTGAGCGCAGCGTATTACTTGAACGGATCTTTGCGGACAGCGGCTGGTAGGGAACCCGGAAATCGCGCCAGAAACGATCCGCACCCTCGAGGACTGAATACTGGGTCCTGAGGGTGCGATTTTGTTTTGAAAGAGGTAGATGGTCAAACACTAAGCCAAATGAATGGTTTAGCCCAACGCTGCGTTGAGCGCCTGCCCGGCTTGAGCGGCTTGGGTCTCCAAATGCGCCAGTTCATCGAGCCAGCTTTGGGCGGCTTCGCGATCCGAGACGCTGCCGGCGTTGATCTTGACGTTGAGCCCTGCTGCTTGCAAGCAGGCATTTGCCATCGCACCGGCAGAACCCGCATCGCTAAGGGCGTTTTGGTTCCCTTTCTCTGCTACTTCTGCTGCGAGGGCGAGCACTTCAACGGCATCACGACATACCTGCAGCGGTACTTCCGCGGCGACATGCGTGGCACGTTCGATCTCTTCTGCTCGAGCGGTTTTCTCCTGTGCAGATTTCTTCGGCATCCGGAAGGCAGCCATGACAGAATCGAAGGCCTGGGCGTCGAGTGTCACTGCCTTATGAAGTGCATCACGCAGAACATCAGCACGCGACGTGATTTCCTGCATACGTTCCTCAACGTCAGCGTACTTCTTCTTACCGACGGTAAGACGGGCGACCATGGCAACTAGAGCGGCGCCCATCGCGCCCGCGAAAGCAGCGGCCGAGCCACCGCCGGGTGTTGCCGATCCTGCTGCGATGCTGTGCAGGAATACGCTTTCATCGCGCTCCTCGCTATCCATTGCTGCGAAGATGCGGTTTTCGAGGACCTGGTCGGGTGAGAATTGGTCGAGCTGAAGGTACCACTGTGCAGCATCGACGAGCGCGGCTTGTGGGATTAAGCCCACCAACTCGGAATTCACAATCGAGACACCATAGCGATCCGCTTCCCGACGGATGAGTTCCACAACTCGAGCGACGGGAGTGCGGGTGAAATCAGTGAGGTTCATGGAGACCTGCGCCCGACCTTCGACAAGCATTCCCAGTGCCTTTACATAGCGTAATCCACCGGAAGAGTGCCTCACCGCACGCCCGATGTTTTGTGCAATCGCGACATCGTCTGTTGAGAGATAAACATTGAAAGCAACCAGTGGGGCTCGAGCGCCAATAACAGTCGCGCCGGCTGGCCCTAACTTCTGGGGACCGAAGTCAGGTTTCTTTGTGGGATCGCTTTCGATCGTCTCTTTTAACCCCTCATATTCGCCGCGGCGGATGTTCTCCAAATTCTTTCGCTCGGGGCGGGTTGCGGCTCGCTCATACAAATATGTGGGGATGTTAAGCTCCTCTGCGACGCGCTGGGCAAGCGTTCGTGCCAGCTCAATGCACTCATCCATTGTGACCCCGGAGATGGGCACGAAGGGGATGACATCGGTTGCGCCGATCCGCGGGTGTTCGCCCTTCTGTTTGTCCATGTCAATTTTCCCTGCAGCCGTCTTTATCGCTTCGAAAGCGGCGTCAGCTACTTCGGCAGGGGAACCAGCGAACGTTATCACAGAGCGGTTGTGATCTGGGTCGATGTGGCGATCAAGGATGTAAACCCCGCGCACACTGCGGATGGCGTTCTCGATCTCCTCAACGACCTCGACGCGTCGTCCTTCGGAAAAATTTGGAATACACTCAACAATTGGCTGCTTCATGGCACCTCGCATGCTTTTCTTACGAAGATTATAGCCCAGTTATCTCTCTGGAATGTTTATCTAATCATAGCTGGGAATCCTTGATTCGAATGGTCGACGATCCTTGAAATATGACACCTGCGCCCGATATTCTGATATTGCCCAATTGAGACCGGAGTGGTATTAATATTAACCGTAATTGCATGGGATGGTTGTGAGTTGAATTGGCCAGCGCATGCCCTCGCCTTATTGCTGGTTGAGAAGGGGAGGGAAATTTATCAGAAATGTCAGAGGAAAACTATTATGAGAAGGAAAGCTAATTTCATCGTTTTAGGCATTGTTGTCCTCACTGGATTGCTCCTTGCGGCGTGTACTGGTGCATCTCAACAGGTTGATCGTGACGATCCATCTGTCGACATTGCCTCGCAGCAGCAGGAGGTAGACGAAGGTGCTCCGGTTGGGAATGTGGAAGTTTCGGAAGGAGAGGGTGCCGCCCCTGCACCTGAGCTCCCGGAGTCTGCGCCTGCAGACGTACGACCCACGCCGCGACCTGAGCTAAGCGCCACCGAACCATCAACGGTAAACCTGGCTTCGGGCAAGCCGGTGCTCCTTGAGTTCTTCGCGTTCTGGTGACCGACCTGCCAGGCGCTGGCGCCCGTCGTGCACGGGCTTGAAGCTAAGTATGCCGGACAGATTGATTTCGCATACCTCGACATCGACGATCCCAATACGGAGCCTTTCAAACGAGAGCTGGGCTACCGGTACCAACCCCATATTTTCCTGCTCGATGGAACAGGCAAGATCATCGGTCAGTGGGTAGGGATGGTCGGGGAGGCCGAACTCGATGCCGCTTTACAGGCAGCGATACCGTAGTCCTGGAGATATTTCTAAGTACAAAGGCTAAATCAAAGTGCATAGAAAGAACAACCGCCTGTGATGGCAATCTGCACAGGCGGTTGTATTTAACTTGGGATAACCTATTTGAAGCGGCTGTAAAGCAGGATTGTGAGCCGCATCTACTCCTTGCCCAAGACGCGCCGGGCGATGACCATTCGTTGCACCTCGCTTGTGCCCTCACCGATTGTCATGAGCCGTGCATCGCGGTAAATGCGCTCGACGGGATATTCCCGGCTGTAGCCGTAGCTGCCCAGGATCTGTATGGCGTTGCGGGCGACATCCTCGGCCATCTCCGTTGCGAAGAGCTTCGCCACAGCAGCCTCACGGTTGTGGAATTCACCTTCCTGTTTTAGCCAGGCAGCCCTATAAACGAGCAGGCGGGCGGCTTCGATCTGCACCTCTGCATCGGCAATCATCCATTGGATTGCCTGACGTTCAGCGATGGGTTTCCCGAAGGATTCTCGTTCCTTGGCGTAACGGATAGCCTCCTCATGCGCGGCTCGTGCCAGACCGACAGAGAGTGAGCCGATGCCGATCCGGGCAGTGTCTAAGTTTTGGAGAGTCTGGTACAGACCCTCGCCCGCTTTACCAAGGAGATAATCTTCTGGAACGCGGACATCCTCGTATGTCAGGGCGTGGGTGGGTGAAGCACGTACACCCATCTTTTTCTCGGGTGGGTGGATATGCAAACCAGGGGCGTCGGTGGGAACTACAATCAGGCTCAGCGAGCCAGAACCACCTTTAGGATCCGTTCGGCAGAGTGTGATAATGAGTGAAGCCGAGCTCGCATTGGTGATCCACGCCTTGTTTCCATTGATCACCCACTCCCCATTGTCCAGTTCGGCACGCGTCTGAATCCCACCCACCAAATCTGTCCCCGCGCCAGGCTCGGTCAGCGCCAGGGCCCCGAGACCGGGGTCGCCCTTTGCCAAGCCGGGAAGCCACCGTTGCTTCTGTTCTTCGGAACCATAAGTCGCGATTGGTGCACAACCCAAGCTGTTATGCGCTGCCACGGAAAGCGCTGTGCCGCCATCTGCCCAGCCGAGCTCCTCAACGGCGATTGCTCCGCTGATCGCGTCGACATTCGCGCCGCCGTAAGACTCCGGAACGTACATGCCTAACAGCCCAAGGGCGGCCATTTTCTCGAAGGCATCTTGATGGATTTCGGCGCGTTCGTCATATTCCGCCGCCTTCGGTTTGACAATTTCGGCGCAGAATTCATGGACTGCATTACGCCACATTCGTTGTTCATCTGTTAGTTGGAAATTCATTGTTCCCTCGCTGGTATTAGATGGATTGGGTTCTCCTGAATATAACGGCGGATGCGGTTTAGTGAATCCTGATTACGAATGATGTGTTCATAATAATTACGTTGCCAGACAGGTGTACCACGCGTGTCGTTGGCTATGTTGATGGCTTTGGCAGTGTTCATCTTGTAGAAACCAATAACCATGGGTAATGTCATCCGTCGTCGGGGCAATTCATGAATTGCCCCTGCGTGATTTGCACCAACGGAATTTGCCCCTGCATGATTTGCCCCGATAACCCCTGCCGGGTCTGGAATCACGATGATCCCGTGCATATGATCCGGCATAACGATAAATTCATCGATTTCAATTTCCGGGAACCGTTCATGCAGCCGTTCCCATTTACTTGTTGCGATTTTCCCGCAATTATTTAATAGCATTCTGCCCTGGTCAACTTTACCAAATATGGGCAATCGATTCTGGGTACAAATCGTAACAAAATATGCGCCTGGTTGTGAATAGTCATAGCCTCGTAACCGTAAAGAACGGCGGCGTTTGGGTCCCCTGACCATGGTTTTTCCCCCCTCTCGTTAGTAACGGTCCCTCTCGTCCAGTCCAGTATGGGCAATTCATGAAAGGGCAATTCATGAATTGCCCATATTGCATCAATTGCCCCAACTACTAGTTCCCCGTAATCAGCGGGTAGAAAAATTCCAGCAGACTCTGTGCAGGCTTTCCGTAGACGGATGCGGATTTATCATCGAGCCTTGCTGTCGGATTAAAACCGCGGATGTAGAAACCAGTGATTTCATCTCGTAAAAAAGCACCGAGAATGACGGCGTTAATCGCCTCTGCCTGTGCGAGAAGATCTACGGCCAGGTCCGGATCGACTTCGCTGCCAGCGGCGAAGCTTCCAGGATCACGGCAGCTTCCATCTGGCGCCGGTGGACAAGAATTCGCACTTCCTTCTAGCGAGAGATACTCCACACTTAAAGTGACCGGTTTTCCCTGCAGGTCCGGCTGGACCAGAAGCCAATCGAAGGTCTGGTCCACGGTTGTTTTCAGTACATCGAATTCTGTCGATCCATCTCGGGAGAGTGGAATCCGCCAATAAATGCTGATCTCGTCCACATGCTCCACAAATGGGGGCAAATCAAGCGAATCGATTTGCAGCTCAACTTCAACAGATATTCGACCGGAGAAGCGTTCGCGAATTTCGGAAATCAGCTCCTCCCATCTCACGCTGGCGTCATTGGGCACTCCTGAGGATGAACCGTCCGTAAGTTGACCGGAGGGAAGGCCGGGAGCGATATCGTGGGTGTTGATGATTAGCTTCTCGACTCCCATCTCGTCAGCGTACTCAGCGAATGTGAGCAGAAAAGACCGATACTCTTCGAACCATAGGTTCCACCAGATGTTATCTCTATCTGCCTCTAGCCACCATGTTTCCATGTTGCCGGATTCAACCGAGATCGTTGGTCGGAGGTTCACCCGCATGTCAAGGGCTTTTGCGTGTTGGACCTGCTCCTTGAGCTCGTCCTTGAACGCGGCGTGGCCGGGGTCAAAAGAGATCAGTGGGAACGGGTTTGTTTGTGTGATCAGCCAGCGCGGGGTAAGTGTAATGGCGTTGACGCCGAGCGAATGGAGGTATTGGATGCTATCTGGCACGGATGTCTTCCAGGTGGGTGTATATCCAGGCAGGAAGTCAACGCCGGCTTCAAACCCCTGCTGGGGGAGGATCGTCTCACTCGTGATAGATGCACGGGGAGAGTCTTCCTCCAGCCACTTCCAGGCGATAACTTGATCGTGGATTTCCACGCTGCCTTGCTCGAGATCGAGTGCGCGCCCTGTCGACATTGGGCCTGCAGTGTCTTCGTCATCGGCGCTGCTGCATTGAAGATTGCGACAATAGCGGTATTCCACAACTCCGGCGAATTTCAAAGGCCCGTGCAACTCATACGCCCATTCATTGGGTGCGATCTGCCGCATAGGTAATGGCTCGAACCAGGAGCCAGGTTTAAACTGCAGGCTAACCCCCTCCTCGGGCGGAGTGTTTTCAGGGACTTCGACGTGGAATCGTAGACTTGAATCCCCACTCGAGTTCCAGTTCATTACAGTGTCACGCAGCGTTGTCTCTTGTTCAGGGATGATCACCTGGCGAGTTACGAAATGACCTTCGTCATCCCGCTCGGCATTCCACAAGCCGTCACCCAGCGTGTATTTATAGCGCAGGTCGGTTCCGCTATAGAGTGTTAGGACCGCCAGGTAGTGGGTTGGATCAATTTTAACCAGGGAGGGCATATGGAGCGTGGATGTGCGGATGTTTCCCAGAAGATCAACGAAACGATTTCCGAGTTGTGAGATGTTTCCGGCAATGTGGATTTGCGCGCTCGGGTCGTGATCCGCAGGAACGGTAACCTGGAACGTTATATGAACCGGTGTTGCCGCCTGGAGAGAGAAAGCTACTGGTGTACTTGAATCTGCAGCCACCTGTGCGCCCTGCTGTACGGATCTATACGCCCCATTTGGGCTGAAAAGGGTGACATTGTGGAGACCGGTTGGGAGATTATCAAGGCGGAATTTCCCTTCAGAATCGCTATCTGTGATCAGCCCACCGGCGCGGACAGC
>JAIWHF010000089.1:0-10414 GCA_048629905.1 Methanosarcinales archaeon | reverse complement strand
TATTGATGTCACTGCCAAGAGTTGCATCATAGGGATTTCTCGCTTCGCTCGAAATGACAGCCTAAAGTGTGTATTATTACCACCTTCCGTATAGACTGCCACGAACCATAAACTCGAATGGACCTTCCTGCCCCAGACCAATGCCTGTTTTACTTTCCCCGTAAACTCCAACGGGCGATGCCGCCAATCAACCACGAGAGAAGCACAGTGACGGCAGCGAGGAGCGCAAATATGTCTCGCCAGAATCGTTCCGGGTAGAGACGGATGAAGGTATCAGAGAGCGGGAAAAGCCACGTGCTGCCCTCAAAAAAGATACGGTGGAATCCGACGAACAGAACGCCAAATGCGGCTAACAGAAAAATGACCAGGAAGATCATCAGAAGGACCGTCAGCTTTGAGGCGGCAATCACCGCTTGAAGAGCGATAGCTCGGTCATCCATCCACCACAGAACCGAGACGAGGGTGAGCAACAAGAATATCCCTAAAGCCCACACCTTCCAGACCGTATCAAGTAGATTTTTTACATCCTGCATATGGCTGAGCTCGCGGTCATTATGCATGGGCGAACCGTCATCGAGCGTGAATTCATCGAAGTAATTTACTCGTGCATCGGTCAACAGGTAGTCGATATCGATGGCTGACCAGTAAATCCGGTCCTCCAGGCTGAAACCATAAATGTCTGCGGGGAAACCGGGCATGCGGTATTCGATTTTGACCCAAGCATCGGCCGTGTAAAGCACCAGGCGCACGCTCGTCAGGATAATGACAACCGGGAATAATACCTGGATAAGCCAGTAAATCACTCTGGATGGTATGGATTGTTTAACGGAGTTCACATGTGTCTCCTCAACGAAGGCTGTCCACGCTTCCCCCAAGGAGGAAGCGTAGGGCGATGGAATTGGTAATTTGCTCGACCGGCGCCAAGTCATCTGTGAAAATTATGTTGGAATCAGGCGTGGGCTGCAAATTTTGGATCGTCCGGTGCAGAATATCCACCAGCAATGGATGAGCCTCTTTTGAAATCAGCGCGAGTTCATTTGCGATAAGATTCTCGGGATCCGTTTCCATCATGGTCGCAAACACGATGGTATTGAAGGTATTCGGTACGTCCACAACATGAACGCTTGGGAAAACTGCCCCCATCGTTCCTGAGAATGCTTCGATCAAGCGGCGGTCATCCGGCGTCCTCCCGACATTAATCACAACTACGCCGTTGGGGTCAAGATGAGCCCGGACTTCTTCAAAGAATTCTCGCGTGGTCAGGTGCCAGGGGATATAAGGAAGCCGGTAAGCATCAATACCGATCACCGTATATTGTTGCTCGCTGTGCGCAAGACCCCAACGCCCATCGGCGGCGATCGGGTTGAGATTGGGCTCCGTCATATCAAACAAGGTGCGCCCGACTTCAATTATTTCCGCGTCAATTTCCCAACCATCAATGGGTACTGGACCGAGTACTTCGCTGTATAGTTTCGAAATCGTCCCTGCTGCCAGGCCGATTAAACCCAGCCTTTTTACCTCTGTAGCCTCACCGGGTGGATTGAAGTAGGGCGCTGCCAAGAAATAATCCCATGTGCCGTTTGTGGCTGTCAGATCGGGTGCATACACCGAATGAATCCCCTGCCCCTCATTTAACAGCAACTGACGAACTCCGTCACGTTCGATTACCTGGATGTAGTTGTATGAAGATTCCGCTTCAAATATTTGACCCGAACTCGCCTTAATCGGACCATCAAGCGTAAAAAAAGCCAACCCCGCGAGGGCAACCGGCATCCACAAGTGGAAGAGCGCCTGGCGACGGTCGTGCAGCGCCAGCCCTAGGAAGGCAACAGCCATCAACGTGAAACTAAAAAACAGGAAGGTTCGCGCCGTTCCAATGATTGGAATCAGAATGAGGACTGGCAAAAATGTTCCGAGTATCGAGCCCATTGTCGAAAGGGCGTAGATCTTACCTGAAACACGGCCGGCATGATCCGTATCCTCGATGGACAAACGAATTGCATATGGTGAAATGGTTCCTAAAAGTGTGATGGGAACGCTGAAAAGCACGAGGATCGACAGAAACGACCCCAGCATTAGCCCGGTTTCTAGATGCTCAACCGCCATCGCCGCTCGCAGCAGGACGGGGCGAGAGATGATCGGAACTAATCCTGCGGTGAAGGATGCCCAGAGAATCAGCCGGTAGAAAGGTGTAGGATACGGCCAACGGTCCCCCCAGCGCCCTCCGAGGAAGTACCCTGCCGTGAGGTATATGAGGATGAGACCGATAATGTTTGCCCAGACGATGTTGCTGGTCCCGTAGACATTGCCTAACAGGCGCGAAGCCGTGAGCTCGATGCCCAGCGTGGTCATCCCAGCGATGAAAACAACAATCAATAATAGAACCCGTCGCATCCTATCATTCTCCATGAGCTTTCAGATTCTATCAGGCAATTCGCGGGGCGCGAAGAGGGCGAATGGGGGATCCCAAGACATCCCCCAGATTATCACCTTGACTTAGAATTCGTGCAGTTATCCCCGACCGCCGTGCGGCCTCAGCGATGATATGCGAGCCTTCGGGTCCACCGAAACTGGCGGCGTCAAGCAACACTAACATAGGCTGACGGCCGGTATGCCGCAGCCTGCGGATGCCTGCGAGCATGTCAGTGTCGACCGATGGTGTAATGAAAATCGCGGTGGATCCCTGAGGGATTCTTGGACCTTCAATTTTGATCACATCTTGTAGAGACGTATCACCTACAGCATTCAGAACGGCCAACGACTCAAGCAATCGTAAGCGCTGTGCCTCGCCAGGTTCTGGCTGGATTACCTGGCGCGCCGCACCATAACTGATGAACCCCACAGCCCGATTGAGCTGCAAGAAATGCATTGCCAGTGAGGCAGCAGCTGTAACCCCATATTCGATGGTGGAAGGTGGAAGTTGAAATGCGCCGTCATCTTTTACCTTCGCGCGCTCGTCAGGCTGGCGAAGTTCGAAATGCGGGTCCAGCGAGGCATCAAGGATGATCCAGATTTCTGCCAATGGGTCGAGTTCAAATTCCTTAACGATTAATTTCTGTAGCCGTGCTGTTGAACGCCAGTGGATCCGGCTAAAACTGTCACCAGGCACATAATCGCGCACGCCTGCTGCGTTCGGCGTGATCTGATGCGTGCGGCGCCTCAGCGCTTCACCCCCTGGCAGTCGTCCGCTCGGGAGGGGGAACCCCTCGAGCGGCACCGTCATCGGCAACACAACAACATGATGGACAGCGGGGATCTCGCGTACGCGTGGGAAGATTCCGAACGGATCACTTGAACGCAGCGTCATGGGTCCTAAGCGGTAGCGGCCCCGTCGTGTGCAAAGTGTCCTCGTCAACCAGCGTCTGGTTTGCCTTCTCCCAAAACCGGAAGCTACGGTTACCGATTGGTGTGCACCGACATCAGACGAGTCTCCCAATCCCAATCCTATCGCCACCGTGGTAACTCTGAACCCGGGAAGGTCGGAGGTATCCTTCGTTTCCACCCATAGCTTGGGGGTTCGACTCAGGTTGGAAAGGGTGAAACGCTCAATGAAAAGCTGACCTACCTGGGAGCGATTTGAACGCGGCTCACGGACAATTTTCACGCCGCGCAATGTTGTCAACGACCAGATAAAGGCAACTACAAGCAAACCTGCCCAGAGGTATGTCAGGCTATAGAAAAGATCTCGCCCGGTAACCCTAGCCCCAATAAGGCTGAGGACGAAAAGAGCGAGGATAACGCGTGCACGCGAAAACATCAGCCAACCTCACCTCCGGGCACAGGGACCTTCTCGAGTACTTCCTCGATAACATCCACGGCGTCGACCTCGCGGATGCGTGCAGCCGAGCCGACAATCAACCGGTGCGCGAGCGCGGGGACAGCCAATGCCTTAACGTCATCCGGCAGGACATATTCTCTGCCCAGGATCGCTGCCCGTGCCTGTGACGTACGGAACAGCGCCAGGCTACCGCGCGGGCTTGCGCCGAGATAAATTTCCCCGTGCGCTCGAGTCGTTTCAACCAAATCCACAATGTAGCGCTTGATCTCGTCTGTAACCGTTATGCTCCTCACAGCATCCTGCACCTTTAGCAAGTCGGCAATGTCGATCACCTGCTCCAGATCTTCGATTGGGTGGTGGAGCTGCTGATCCGTCAGCATTTGCACCTCATAAGTTTTTGACGGGTATCCCAGGCTGATCCGCAGGAGAAAGCGATCCATCTGGGCTTCGGGAAGTGGAAACGTCCCCTCATATTCAATCGGATTCTGCGTGGCCAGAACAAGAAAGGGCTCCGGTAAAGGGTGCGTTTTTCCATCAACCGTGACCTGATGCTCCTCCATCGCTTCCAGCAATGCGGCTTGTGTTTTTGGCGTGGCTCGGTTGATCTCATCTGTAAGCACGATCTGAGCCACGATCGGTCCCTGACGGTATTCGAATTCGTTTGTCTTCTGATTGAAGATCGAAACGCCGGTCACGTCGCTTGGAAGCATATCTGGGGTGAATTGGATGCGGTTGAATGTGCCGCCAATCGATCGGGCGATGCTTTTAGCAAGCATCGTCTTCCCCGTCCCCGGAACATCCTCAATGAGGATGTGCCCCTGGCAGAGCAGCCCCGTGATCGTTAAGCGAATAGCGTCCGTTTTCCCCACAATTACTTTTTCGACGTTCTCGAGCAATTGATTGGCGACATCTTGTATCTCAGCCATGAATTCTCCTCTGCAATATTATGAAGATGAGTCGTAAATTAAAGGCATTATCGATTTTACCTTGTTCCTGCAAAAGTTGACCAGCATCCGTCGTCACTGGCGATAGTCATACGATTATCAAGTTTATGAGTTAAGCAGCAATGCAAGCATTGCGATCCAGAACATCGCGTAGTTCAATGTTTTCCTGCGCCTATACTGTGCCGCGAAAAGGACGACTGCCAATACAAGGCCGGTCGCCATACGAACGATGCCCAATGGTTCTCTGAAAGTTGAGTAGGGGATGAAAAGAAGGACCATGCTGTTTGTGAACAACGCCATTGCTGTTGCGTCTTTTGCTCCATCCCAGAGCACTTTCACCGAGCTGACTACACCCCAGATCGTTGGAAATACTATCGATGGACCGAGGATAACCAGGAATAAAGCCAGCGCTGGAAGACTTTCTGTACCGATGCGCAGCAATCCCATGAACGGTATCCACTCAAACCCCGTCGCCATATCACCGCCACTGCCGATTCCCGGCGACCCGAAAGTCCACCATAACCAGGCTTGCCAGAGTGCAAACAGCGCTCCCCCTGCGATCAATGTCCATGTAGACGATTTCGACCTGCGCTGCACAAGATCACTGATCAAAGCTGCGATCCAGAAAAGCACAGTCGTCTCTTTTGCAAAAAGCGCCAAACCCAAGGCAACGGCTCCCAAGACAGGTCGATTTCTAAAGCGCCAGAACCATCCCAGGACCACCAAGCCATATGCTAGCGGTTCATGGAGATCTAATCCTACCGAGGCGACAAGACCCACCCACAATCCATAAATCAACGCATAGTGCGAGGGATAGCCCCTCTCGACGAGGAATGAGCAAAGCAGCCCGGTCGCCACAACAAGCGCGAAGATGTTCACAAGCAAAAGAGACCAGGGGATGAGAGTCGGGTTGCCGCCAACAAGTGTTCGAGCCAGAATCGGGTAAAGGATTCGTTGATAACGATACGCGGGTACATCAAGATGCTCGGCGACACTCTGTGGATTTGGGTCGCGGGCGACATACAAAGCGAATTGTCCGTCGTAACCAGGGTTTCCAGTCGGATCGAGATCGGCGTACCGAGTACCAATCTCCGCTAAGGCAGCAGCGTCCATATTAACAGAGGTCAGGCGCCATAGGATGTAGGCGCTGGAAACGACGAGGGTGAGGGCCGCAGGCCAGAAGGTTTTTACTCGTCGCGCCATCGTATGAAGAGGAATAATGCGAGAATCCAGGCGGGAAGGCTCACTGCTGCACCAAGCCAGAATGAGCTTGGTTGATAAGAGAAGTCCACAGTATGAGTCCCTTGCGGCACCCATACTCCACGGAATAAATAATCTGCTTGGAAGAGCTCAGCCTCTGCGCCGTCCACACGAACGCGCCAACCCGGAACCATAACATCCGAAAGGACAAGCCAAGCACCACCTGACGTCGTTACTTCGATCTCAACCCTATTCGGATCCTGCCCTTCAAGGATGTTATAGGAACCGCCACGCTCTCCTTGAGGGAGGGATGCGGAGCTTGTTTCAAGGACGACTTGATCATCCAGGTTGAAGGAGGGATTGATAACCAGTTGAAGCGCATCTTCAGCGCTTGAGACAGAAACAGCATTCGGAATCAACCTCACCCGGGTTGAGCCCTCGATGGGTTCGTAACGAACCGCTTGTAAATCTCCAGACACTTCAGATGCCAGCCAGGCGACATCCATCAATTGGAAGAGACGCTGCTGATCCGCCAATGGTAGCGTGTCAAGAACATCCATCCATGTCGTATACCGCTCGGGAACAAAGGGGTCGAAGTTATTCGCCGAGGGTACGCGGTCAAGCATAGTTGTATTCGGTAAGCCGATATCACGGACGACCCGCCAGTCAATACCCGGGTCAAATGTGTCGAAGCGGTGGGTTTGAGAGAATTTCAGCGCATACTCCAGATCAGCGGTCATATATAGGCGATGGGTACGGCCAAACGCGGCGACGGTTGCTGCTTCTCCATCATATACTTCCTGCGAAATTGATGGGTTCAAACCGCTTCCGGCGATGAGCAAGTCAATCAATAGGAATCCCCCGACAAGAAGCATGGTTAATCTCGTCCGGGATTTATCGACGAAGAGCGTAAGCGCTCCGGCAAATGCCAGGCCGACACCCGCAATCGCAAGGGCACGAACAAAAGTAGGCTCGACGCCTCCTAACCAGCGTGCTCCAAAATATCCTGCCAGACCCACAACTGCCGCACCCGCTGTCCCAAGACGGATCCAGTAGAGCGCTCTTCCAGAAGGCGTTCGCCATTGATCCGCACCTATCGCAGCCAGGAGGGCGAGCGAGAAAACCAGGAGTAGATTCCAGCGGGCAGGTGCATGAAACAAGTCAAAGGTAGGTACATGATCGAAGAGGAATGGGAAGACAGGCGTGTTCGCGCCCAAGGCGAGGATCACGGTCATAACGGAAACAAAAGTGAGAAACCTCCCCAAAGTGGGGCGTGAACCCTTGCCTCGCAGGCTAGACACGATCCCGAGTATCGCGAAAATCAGCGTGATGATGCCAATGTAGATCGCATCTTCCCAGAAATTCGCATACCCCCAGTAATTCCCCCTGGAGGGATTCCCGAACAGGTCAGGCAGCAAGAGGCCGAGATAGCGCCACGGCCAAAACGAGTACGTCATCGCCAATTCAGGATCCACGGTCGTCGCCCGCGCCGTATTCATTAAATATTCCAGAGTTGGAAACAATTGAGCAGCAGTTAATACGAAACCCATGACTCCAGCCAATATGTACGCAGACGCAGTTCGAAGTCGATCTCGCCAGGTATCAAGAGAAATCGCACGCCAGATAAGCCAGGCCGCACTCAGACATAAGCTGTACCAGGCCGTTTGGGCATGTCCAGCCAACCACTGGAAACTAAAGGTAACCGCTAAAAGAAAGACCGAAGAATAAATTTGACGGAAATTCCTGCGCGAGGCAGAGTCAAATAATCTATCCGTGGCGAAGATGATCCAGGGCAGCCATGCCGCAGCGTGATTAATGCTGATGAACCAGGTCCTGGCAACCAGGTAGCCCGAGAGGCTGTAACTCAAGCCGGCGATGAGCTGAGAAAGGCTTCCCAATCCGAGCCTACGCACGAGCAGAGCCATCCCAATCCCCGCCCAAATCAGATGAAGCGTAACGAGAATGCCATGCCCGTACGCCGGTCCGAAGAAGAAGAGGGTTAAATTCGGCGGGTAAAGTAAAGCGGACTGATAATTCGCGAGCAGCGGAGCACCCATCCCGAGCAGTGGATTCCAGAGTGGAAGGTGGCCCGATTTGAGCACCTCAAGCGCAAACTGATGCCACGGGACGAACTGGAGCATCGGTGTGCCCCAGTACAGGACTTCACCTTTGACAAGCATCGGTCCAAAGAGCAGGATCGGTCCGATGGCGATCAATATCCAAACGAGATGATTGCGCTGGATTTTCACGGTGATAATGAAACCTCGTAAATACGATATCCGTTCTCGTCGTAACGAAGGGTCAACGCGGACAATGAATCAGGATCCCACTCCCCCAACTCCCTCTCGAAAGGTCCATAGAAGATGAAATCAACCTGTTTCTCTTCCAAGAAATTCTCGCGCTGATTCGCGTTCCACCCCTCGTCGAAAAACGCCGAAACTACAGGTAAGTTCTCTTCCAGGTTGGCACTTTCCGGGCCATGCCCAACAAGAACCCTCACGGAGACCCACGCCGGCAGCGCATTTCCAGTGTTATAGGATGCCAAAACGATGCTGTTCAGCGGCGAGATCCTCTCCAATTCCTGGAAGGCGCTAACCTCCCCATCGGGTCTAAACATGGGCAGATCTGGTCTGGCGGCAGCTTGCAGACCGCCAAGCAGGAGAAGAGCGCTTGAAATAAGGGCACACGCAATGGAGAAACGCACGAACATCTTGCCCCATGGGCGGCGTTGCCACAGCTCAGCCATCCCCAGCGCGGCAAGCGTAACAATCGCCACCCAGATCCCCTCAGGGAGGCGTCGCTGCAGATTATAGGGGAAGTATGCCAGCAATAGCCCTGCAGTCAGCCATCCAATCGGCAGGAACCATTGAGGGCGGGTTTTCCATACTCTCTTGCGGAAAGGGACAACCAGGAATGGGATCATCAAGCTATACGCCAGGAGATAATGAAGTGGATGGGGTGAGAGAATCTGGTTCTGTCCTGTCCACGCCGTCAAAAAAGGGTCGGTCGAGAAGGAAACTACGAAGTAAGCGAATAACGGCAGCGGTGGAACCATCATTCGTAAAGTGTTGAAAAAGAGAGGCCGGTAGATCTGTGGTTCTCTCTGCAGCAAACTATGAACAAGGACCAGAAGGTTATACGCTCCGATCACTGCGACGAGCGTGAGCACGGATAAAGGCTGGACCAGAAGCAGCAGCAAAATAACGCATCCAGCAAGCCATGCCCATTTTGGGTTGTCTTCGGCGCGCAGGAAAAGGATCATCGTCAGGAATAGCAGCCCGCGGGCGAGGACAAGGTGCGGTAATCCGTAAATCGCGAGAAACCCGAACGATTCAGGTGAGATCCAATCCAGCGGCAGACTCCCCAGCCAACCGCTCCCGCCCATTGCGAGGATAAGCCACCCCAATCCGCCGCCGATCGTCGCCAGGATCGTTGCCCACCTCCGCCAGCGGAGATCCTCGATATAAATGCTGATAAATTGGTAGATCACCCATACGGTGAAGGGTATGCAGAGCACCCGAAAGATGTGAAACAGCACGACGAGTTGAATGTGCACTTCAGGAGGGGCAGCCAATTTTCCAAGCAGCAAGTAAGGGAGAAAGGCAAGTACGCCATTTTGGATTTCAGTGCTATACGGGGTGCGGAACAACCAATCCCCTGTATTCCCCAGGAGCATTTTTGCGATGTAGGAATTCCCATCTTCAACACCGAAGACAAAACCTGTGAAAAGCCAACTATCCCCCTCAACGGCCATCCCCATGAGATAAGGAAGCGTTGTGATCCCGGCCAGGATCACCCCATACCATAAGCACCAGAGCCGTTCTTGTCTCTTCATCGTCTAAGCCATAGATATAGCAGGAAAAGGTACCCAAAGCCGGAAAGCGCGATCCCAACCATGAGGGTTGTCGGATAGAACTGGAAGATGACTTCGTGTTCTCCTGGTTCTAATTCAACGGCTCGAAACAAGCCATTCACGGTGATAAGCGGAGATGGTTCTCCGTCGACTAGCACTCGCCAACCAGGGTAGGCTACCTCGCTCAAAACAACGACCCCCGGGCCAGCCGCCTGCAGCCGGATCCAATTCGGTGTCCACTGCGTGATCGTGACCGGCTGCCAATCGAGGCCGTTCTCCGAACTCCCAATCTCCATCCACGACCTGGTTCGCGATCCCTCGAGCCGGTAAAGATAGACCCCATCGACAATATCGAAAGGTGTGAGCGAGTCATCCTCGAGGGGATAGTCAGAGGCGATCCACTCGACGTTCAGCCGGCCGAGCGCTTCCCCATCCGCCTGGAAACCCCACGGAGTGCTGGGATTGCCATCCGGGAAGGATGGCAAGGTAACATCATAGGCCCCAGCATCCAGCCCCACAGCGGCTTCCATGTAACGGCGATAGGCTGAAAGCTGCAACGGGTTGACTCCATCGGCGAGTTCCACCCCGTTTAATACAGCCTGAGGCTGGGGCACGCTGTAAGAGGGAGAAAAAACACGG
>JAIWHF010000088.1:0-10429 GCA_048629905.1 Methanosarcinales archaeon | reverse complement strand
CGTTTGTCCGCTGACACGGGTTCCCCGATGACCGTGACCTCGACCCTCCGACGCCTAGGTCTCCTCTCGGCTTCGACCCAGTAAAGGCTCTGCCAGGTCCCCAGTCCGAGGCGGCCGTCGTGGACGGGGATCACCCTGCTGGGGGTGAACAGCATGGAGCGGAGGTGGGCGTCGGCGTTCACGGGGTGACTGTATCCGGGGGATTCAGGTGCAAGCCTCTCCATGAAGGCCTTGAGGTCCTCGAGGAGGGAATAATCGTACTCGTTCAGTACGATGACCCCGGTTGCGTGACCCGCGAACACGACTGCTATGCCCTCGGCATGTCCGAATTCTCAATAACGGTATAAACTTGCGGATCTAAATCTCAATCGGAGATGGACCATGCAAAACCAAGATCCAAAAGCTATGCTCCGCGCCATGCTTCAACCGTGGCACGATTCCATCGCCGGCCCCGCCAGCGCCCAGAATGCCGTTTTGGTGCGATTGCTGCAGGATTACGCCAAGACCGGGTACGGCCAGAAGCACAACGCGCAAAGCGTCCAAACCATCGAGGACTATCGCGAAGCTTTCCCCATCGCAACCTATGAAGATTTCAAACCGATGATCGAAGGCGTCATGGCTGGCGAGGTCGATGTGCTTCTCCCCGAGGAGCCAGTTGGCTGGGCCATCACGCGCGGCACAACCGCCGGGGAGTCGAAATTCATCCCCATGACCCCCACGGATCTCCAGATGCGGGTGAGCGCCGGCAGAGCGATGATGAATTACGTGCTCACAAACGAGAGGTTCGACCTCTTCAGCGGCGTGAATCTCAATCTCAATTTCCCTTCAAATGTTGGCGTCGTTCGCGTCGGGGACCGCGAAGTCGAATACGGGTACAGTTCAGGCATCTATACCAAATTCGTCTCCCAGCGCACACCCATCCGTTCCGTTCCCTCCCAGGAGGAAATCGATGCCCTCGGCGGGGGGAAGACTCAGCGCGATTGGGATGCCCGATTCGAATTAGCATTTCAGAAATGTAAAGACGAGAACGTCACTTTAGTAGGCGGTGTGGCGCCGACGATTGTGCTCTTCGGTCGATACACGAAACGCAAACATGGTATCTACCCCAAGGATATCTGGAAACCGCAAATCATGACCCTGGGAAGTGTCCCCGGGATCAACACCACCTTCAAAGCATCACTCACCGCTCTTTACGGTCCGGTGGTCATTCGTGAGATCTATGGAACGACAGAGGGGATGTTCGGGCAGCAGCGCGATGAAAAGCGCGCCTGGGTGCCCAATTACGATTTATTCTTCTTTGAGGTATCGACTCGAAGCGGGGTAAAGATGCTGCATGAAATGTCGCCGGGTGAGACGGGAAGCCTGGTTGTCTCAACGCCGATTCTCCCCCGCTATCGCATCGGCGATCTCATTCTGGCCTTGGAGCCACCGTACTTCCGCTGCATCGGTCGTGAGCGCTGGTGGACCCCGCTGCGCTATTGGTGGAACGAGTTTAAAACGTTCAACCTCGGTCGCTTGTAATGCAATCCAATAGGAATTTGCTTATTAGGGGTTGTTGGACATAACGGGGGAAAACAGCATAAGTCCCTCAAAGGTTTTTTTCAGCGAAATCATTTCTCTCCGTGCCTCAGTGGTTCCGGAATCGAACCGCTGATCCACTGAAACGGCTGATTACATTGAAGAACGCCTAGGGTATTGTAAAGCTTTTCCAGAATCAAACGTATGGAATCGGGAGATGGGGGAAAATACGCATCCCATTAATAACTTGACCCTATCCCGGCTTCGTCCTTATTCCTTACGGACAAGGGCGCGGAACAAGATAACCACACCGAACCCGATCACGATGGCCGGCCAGACGATAGACCAGCCAATCACATCATCCAGCCCGATCCCGAGAAAGACCAGCGCGATGATGAGGCTGCCGATAACGGGTCCGCTGTATTCCGGGATGACTAATCGGATCAGCACCTCCACGAGAATGATCAACCCGGCTCCGGCGAAGGCGATCGACCAGGCGCTCATCCCCCCCAGGAGAGGTATATCTCTGAGGAGGCCGAGGTTGTTGGCCAGCAGGACTACACCTGCCCAAATTAATATCCCCGCCCATATCACCCTGCTGAGAGGATCGCTGCGGTGCTTCTCCTCCCAGGTTTTCTCATCCATTTTCTCGTGCTGCTTCTCGTACTGCTTCTCTTCCGTCTTCTCATCCATTTCTAGACCTTTCTCGTACTTCTCTTGGCCTGATTGATCAGACATCGTTCTCCCTCGCAATTCGGTCTGGCGCAATAGCCGACGGATTTAATAAACATCCTCGATAAGCGTCTTCACGGGCTCGGCATAGCATTGTATTGCTCAACATTGCTGCCACATGGCACCCTATAGGTCATCATACTTTAGAAATGAACGAAACTCAATTTCACGCGCACATTCCTCATAACTCGGCATGCGGATCCATACCTTAACAGCGTGCTTTACGCTTTCACTCGGCCAACTCGAACAACACATCCGCCGGCATCCCCGGTTTTAATTTCCCGAGCGGCGTCTCGACCAGCAATTGCACAGCATACACTGTCGTCCGGCGATCTTCCTCAGTTTGAACATTGCGCGGCGTGAATTCAGCGCGATCGGCGATGCGGACCACAACCGCGTCAAATGTCTCATCAGGGAACGAATCTACGGAAACCTGTGCTTCATCGCCGAGCCGAATCTCCCCGTAACGATCCTCAGGCACATATACGGTAATATGCAGCTCGTCCAAATCACCAATTGTGAGCGCCGATAACCCGGGCGCAAGCACCTCCCCACGCTCTACACTTCGAGTCAGGACCACTCCGGATTCAGGCGCCCGGATCGTCATTTTCTCAAGCTGGAGATCGACCAATGCGAGCATCGCCTTCGCCTGGTTGACAGCGTGTTCAGCGGACTGGATTTGACTCATTGTTTGCGCAAGGACAGCCTCGCCCTGGGCAGCCCCGGCCTCAGCCTGGACCAACGCTAGCTGCGCGGCCTGAACTCGGAGATCGTACTCACCCTTGAGAAGACTCTGATAGTACTCCTGCGCGATCTGATAATGTTCCTGGGCAACCGTCAGATTTGAGCGCGCCTCGAGCAGGCTTTCTGTTTCGTCTTTCGTAAGCAAATCATCATAATCATCTTGTGCGTCATTAAGATCGTCTATCGCCTGGTCATGGATTTCCCGAATTCTGTCGCGGATATCTTGTCCCTCGTCTCCGGTTGCCAATCGCTTCCAGAGCTCATCTGCAATTTGGAACACCGCTCGAGCCTCTACCAGCCGATCCTCAGCTTCAAGCAGCGCTTTCCCACCGACATCCTCAAGCATTTCCTGGAGCTGGCTGCGCTCCTTCGCTAAACTCTGTTCCGCATCTTCCATTGCCAAATGGGCGGCAGAAATCTCCTCCCCTTTTTCGAAATACCACTCCGGCAAGTCAAACAAGTCAGGCTGCGTTCCGGACCATCCGCCCACCCTCTCCGACCAGTATTCGGCGCGCGCGCGTGCAAGCTCCATCTCTACCTGGATCATTGCCATCTCAACTTGCGCATGCGCTGCCTCGAGGATGGCTGAGGCAGAAGCCTCCCCCGCCTGAGCCGCTTCGAGCGCAGCCTGGGCCGACTCTACAGCTGCTGCTGCCTGATCACGCTGCACCAGCAGCATGGAATCATCCAGGATCAGAAGCACTTCATCTTCATCGACCGAATCCCCCTCTTCGACGTGAATAGACATCACCCTGCCGCCCAGCTCGGAGGCTATGGCAATCTCCCGCGCCTCCACGATGCCGGATGCAGATAACTGGTTTTCGCTTTCACTATTAAATGCATCGCAGGCACCTGCGGTCAACGCAATGAAGACCATGAGTGTAAGCGCCAAGCTTTTTTTCAAAATTCTCATCTCTACCTCCAACAACCTTTATTGGCGAGCGCCTGCCCATCTCGTTGGCGCTCAATCGCGCATATAGGCGATGAACACATCCTCCAGGGATGGCTCGATTACCGCCATCCGTCCCGATTCAATTTCTGACTGCTTAAGCTCCAGGGCGAGCGCATCTTGCAGCGATTCGACTCCCTCGGCGATGACATGCACGAGTGATCCATAAAGCTCCACCGATTCAAGAGGCAGCCGTCCCTCAATTTTTGCAGCGCGTAAAACCTTCACCGCCCTTGCGCTGTCAGAGGACACAATCTCGAGCACCTGGCCGTGCATACCTTGATTTCGCATTTCGTCCGGCGAGCCGCTGGCGATGATCTGTCCCCTTTGTAAAAGGGCCAATCGATGACAGTGTTCAGCTTCATCCATGTAATGAGTCGTGACGAAGACCGTCACGCCATCGGCGACAAGCTGGTACAGCAGTTCCCAGAAATCCCGTCGTGAGAGCGGATCTACACCGGCCGTGGGCTCATCCAGGAAAAGCACTTCCGGTTCGTGCAGGATGGCTGCGCCTAACGCTAAGCGCTGGCGCCACCCGCCGGACAGCTCATGCGTACGCACATTTTCCCGACCCTCGAGTCCGGCCATCTGCAGAGCCCGGTCGATCTGCTGGTTCAGCTCCTTGTTGCTCAGACCATAAGCCGTGCCGTAGAACCGAAGGTTTTGCAGGACCGTCAGGTCGTTATACAGACTGAAGCGCTGCGACATGTAGCCTACGCGGCCGCGAATCGCCTCGGGTTGCTCAAGTACGGGCACGCCCAGGACCTCAATATTTCCGCTCGTGGGTGTAAGTAAACCGAGCATCATACGTATCGTCGTCGTTTTGCCGGATCCATTGGGCCCTAGAAAGCCGAAGATCTCGCCCGGGTGAACAACGAAACTGACCTCGTCGACGGCGGTGAACTCGCCGAAGCGTTTGATTAAGTTCTCGGTAACAATCGTTGATCTTTCAGATGTCATGTTGTCTATTCTCGCCTAACTTAAAGACCGGCGGACAAAGCGCATCGAAAAGCCGCCGATGAATAACCCCAGAACGATCAAGGCCAGCACATGCGGCCAAAGGACTTCCATGCCCGTCCCTTTCAATAAAATCCCGCGCACGATCGCTAGAAAGTGGTGAGCCGGGATGAAATTTGCCACCCACTGGATAACCTGTGGCATCGATTCGACCGGCGCCGCGTAACCCGTAAACATAAAATCAGCCATGCCCACCATCAGGACCAACAAGAAAGCCTGGTGCTGCGTCTTGGCCATAACTGAGATCATCAAACCCTTACATAATTCGACCAAAATATACACAAATGCCAACACAAGCAATAACGAGAGTGAACCGCTCACAGGGACACCAAACGCCCAATGAGTGATCCCGAGCATAAGACCGAAATCAATAAAACCCACCAAAACCACGGGGATTGACTTGCCAATGACGAGCTCCAGTGTCGAGAAAGGCATGACGAGCAAGTGTTCCAGCGTGCCGAGCTCTCGTTCTCTGGTAAAGGAAAGCGCAGCAAAAAGAAGCACGGTGAACTCCATCATCAGCCCCAGCTCGGCCGGTATGGTGTATAGCGCTTCACTTAAAGATTCGTTGAACCACACACGTAGGCTGGGGATGAACCCCTCGAATTCCTCCGCTTGTAACCCGAGTCGTTGGACGAGTATCTGGTCCCCCATCTCGCGCGTGACCCCCTCGATGGCTCGTAATGCGGCAGTCGCAGGGATGCTCTCCGCGCCGTTCAACAAAACTGCCACGATTGGACGCCCTGTGGCTGAACTCAACTCGCTCGAGAAATCCGGGGGGATGATTACCGCCGCGTTGATCTCACCCAGCCTGAGTGCATCTTCAATAGCAGCGTCGTCGTACACCTCCGCTTCCATGTTAAAGATCTCGGTGTTCTCCAAGCTGACGACGAACGTACGACTTGCCGCACTGCGGTCGTGATCTAAGACCATAAGGGGCAGATTGGATATAGGGCGAGAAGTTGCCCATCCGATGAGTAAGAGCTCAAGCGCTCCGCCGAGAATCATGAAGGCCGGCAGCCACCAGTCAGAGCGTAGATGGATGAATTCCTTAATCGATAAGGACCATATCCTCCGCCACGTGGCCATCATGATTACCCCAACCTCTTTCGGAAGAACAGTCCAGCGATGGCCAGAAATATGACTCCAAGCCCGGCCAACATCACACCGTAAGGCCAGAGTACTTCCAAGCCCACGCCCGTCAGGAAGACGCCCCGGGTGATGATCGCGTAATGCGTACCCGGCAGCGCAAGCGCCTCCATCCGCATCACCTCAGGCATCGAGGCGATCGGAAAAAAGATTCCCGTCATGAAGAATCCGGGAAAGAAGATTAAGAGGAAGGAGAGAGCTAAAGCGGCAGGCTGGGTTTTCATGAACACGCCGATGATGAGTCCCATGCCTAAAATCGCGAACAAAAAGACCGCTGAGAGCAGGAAGAAAACGATAAAGTTTCCGTTGAAGGGTATCCTGAACAAGAGCATTGCTAGAAGCGGTAGGAGGATCACGTTCACCAACCCCACAAGTACGTATGGGATCATCTTCCCGAGCAGCAGTTCAGCGCGCGTGATCGGTGTGGCCATCAACTGCTCAAGCGTGCCATGCTCACGCTCATGGGCGAGGGTCAGGGCGACGGATAGGGCCGGGAATCCCAGCACCATTGATATCAACCCCGGGATCATATCGACACGGGGCTTTAAGCTGGGGTTGTACCAGGCACGAACACGCAGGTCGATTGGCTGCGATATCCCCTGAGTTACCCCCAATGCGCCCATTTGAGCCGAGAGCGCCTGGTTCAGGAATTCCTCCGCGCGCCATCCGACATGTTCAACAGCAAAGGCGCCGCTCTGTGGTTCAGTGCCATCGATGATGATCTGCAGCGGCATGCCGCTCAGGGAGCGAATATCACGCGCGAAACCAGGCGCCAGAATCAGGGCTGCCTTGATCTCACCACGCATTAGGAGCGTCTCAATCTCCTCCATCGAGCTCACTTGAGCGTAGAGATCGAGATCATCACCCGCCGTGATTTGCTGAACGAAATCACGAGAAGTCGAACTGCGGTCATAGTCCAGCACAGCGATTGGAACGTGTTGAATGTCCACCGTCAACGCATAGGACATCAGCAGCATCATCGCGGTGGGGGCAAGCAGGACCAACACAAAGGTCGAGCGGTCGCGCAGGATATGCTGGATCTCCTTGCGTACGACAGCGAAAACATGCCTGGGAGACATCTTATGATTTCTCCGGAGCGTCTTCATGCGCCGCCAACCCGCGGATTAAGGAGATAAAGGCTTCTTCCATGCGCGCTGGGGCCGGGCGGATTTCCTTGATACCGACCCCGTTTTCCTTCAGAGCTAACTCAATTTCTGGGATTCTCACCTCAGCCGAGTCAACCAGTAAATGGATCGATTCTCCATAGGATTGGATTTCGAGGATGCCGGGCAGCTCCCCCAACACAACGCGCGCAGCCTGCCAATCGTCAGGCCGGACGTGGACGACTTCCCCCTCTAATTGGCTTCTAATCGCTTCCGGGCTGTCGCACACGACCATGCGCCCTTCATACATCAAACCTACCCGTGAGCAGCGGTCTGCTTCATCCATGTAGGGTGTGCTGACGATTACGGTCGTCCTATCGTCGTAAAGCTCCGCGAGGATGTCCCAGAACTCACGCCGCGAGATCGGATCGACGCCAGTTGTCGGCTCATCTAGAATCAGGATTTCGGGTTCGTGAATCAGCGTACACGCCAGCGCTAGCTTTTTCTGCATACCACCCGAGAGGTGGTCCGCCCGGCGATTTCGAAAAGGTGATAACGCTGCGAATTCCAGCAAGTGCTCACTGCGCAGTGCAAAATCTTCTGCAGCAACGTCGAATAGCTCGGCGAAAAACCGCAGGTTCTCCATGACGGTGAGCTCGCTGTACAGGCTGAACTCCTGGGCCATATAACCGACGTGGCGTTTGATCTCTTCTGGCTGTGTGGCCAGGTCGAACCCAACCAGGGTCCCGCTTCCCGAGGTGATCTTGAGCAGGCCCGTTAGAAGACGCAGTGTCGTCGTTTTCCCTGCGCCATCGGGTCCCACGATACCGAAGAGCTCCCCTCGCCGAATCGATAGATCCAACGAATCAACCGCCAGCGTTTCCTTAAACTCGCGGGTCAAGCCATGAGTCTCGATAATGATCTGCTCGTTCGAGTTCACCGTTGGTATCAATCCTTCGCTTTGCGAATCACCCATAAGACGAACAGAGCAACCAATGGGGGTTCAATCAAAATGCCAATGTATTTCAGGGTATCGCTGAAACCCATTGCCGGAATCACATACCAGTCGAGCAAACCGGTCACAACCGTAGCGATTACTGCGGCGATATAATCCCCGCGCACGCCTATCGGGCGATTATCCTTCCAGATCACACCGGCGAGCGCGCCGATGAGCAAACCTACCACGACCATTGCCGCCACCACAATCAAGATTTCCATTTCAACGCCTCCTTTTGAGGTAAACAAGATCGATGCTTGATAGGTAAATTTTAGTTCGAGTCAAATAAATGCCTCACTCAAGTTGTCCTGCAGAGACAGCCCGCAAGCGGATCATAGGAACGCACCGCCCAAGCTCTCGATAGTCCGCTTCAGTGGGCTCTATCCGATAGCCCATGACGCGGGCGAGCTGCATCAACGCTGCCGGATGCCGCCGCCCATAATCGAGCATCGCGAGCTCTGCATCATCCACCGAAAGTCGCTCGGCAACAGCAGCAAATGATCTGCGTTTAAAGCGCACGTTCACATTGGGGTCCTTCCCAATATTGAGCAGCCAATCGGATTTTTCACCCCAGCCTGAGGCGAGGTAAAAGGCGTCATTTTTCGCATCCCTTCGGACCACTTCGAGGACGACATTACGCTGTTTGCCGGTTACACGCCCTGTGTGTGTGAGCATCAGGAAGCGCCCACCGAATAGCCAGCCGAGCCCCAGCCGATAAAATCCTATGGGCGCTCGAGCGAAGGCACGAAGAAATCCACCCGGCGGTTCTCGATCGGCCACTTTCTCAATCATGTCTCACCTCAATTCAATGGCTTCCTCGGGGCATTGCAAAACGCAGGCGCCGCAGGCAATGCATCGTTCTCCATGATGAAAGACTACACAACGAACATCATAATCGGGCGTCCAACAGCCCACCGGGCACACCTCATAGCACTGCCATAGACCCTTGCAGCGCTCGGGAGCGAAATATATTTCCAGGCTCCGGAGCTTGCGAGCCAGGTGCCAATGCTCCGCCAGCAAAGAACCCAACTTTGGCCCTTCAGACACTCACTACCTCCAGCCCATAAGGTTCGGGACCAGCCAATAAGTTATGGCGAGAAGACCCCCGATGGCCGCTTCCCAACCCCAGTTGGCCTGTTCGCCGCGCATCAAGGGGGACATCCCTTGCAGTTCTCCGGCGGTGAAGAGTGACAAGGCGATCAGGGCGATGGTCCAGTTGAACAACTGCTGCGACGGCAGCGGCTGCACAACGGTCGTATACACTCCCAATCCCAACAGGGCGATCAGGGTCAAGGGGATGCTTTTCTGCAGCCCATCCCGCCCCGGCAGCCAGGGATGCACAATCGCATAAAAGTAAGAGAGCCCCAGCAAAGCGGCCGTCACCGGCCAGAACAAATGGCGCCAGAAAATCAGCAGCGGCAGCAGGATCAGCAGGGCGTAAAAGCCCAGCGTCACCGTCACCATCTCCAACCGGTCTTTCAAGGGAAACGTTACCCAGCGCATACCGTCCGTCTTCTTGCGTCCCGCCGCCAGGTATGCGGGGATATCACGCGCTTTCGCCGGCCCCCAATGGACGCCCCAACCTGTCTCGCGCCGGATTTCCCAGCCGTCTACGCCGTTGGCCGCCAGCTGCGGCAAGATGAGCGCCTTGTGCCGCACCACGTTTGCTAAGCCTGATGTATTAACGGCGGTGATGACCTTGTCCGCTGTGAAATACCCCCCGCCCGCCGCGCACCAGACATTGATTCCGCCCGAATCGGCCACCAGCAGCCACGCATCAAGCCGGCCATCGATTTCGCGCACCACCCGCCGCACCGTGAGGCTGAAATTGCCGGTCACCAGCACCGGCGAATCGGGGCCGGGCGCGCCCACGGCATAGAGCCCGGGCCGCATTTTCGGATATGGGGGAATGATGCGGAAAAACAGCAGCCACAGATCTGCCAGCCGCGTGCGCAAGGTGGGCTGGTGGCGCAGGCGCCCCAGCAGTAACGGCTGCCCGGTCACGGCCGTTTCTCCCGCCCGCGTCGCTGCCACCAGCAGCAAGCTGCCGCCCAGGCGAGAGACGGCCGTTTGCGCTGTATATCCGGCCGTTTCCAACTCCTGCGCCAGGTCCGGCAGGGGATGGGTGGTCGTGCGCGTCAGCAGCGTTCCCATTCAGTATGACACCGACGTCGATCCCGATTACGCCAACGACGCGAGCCGCTACCGCGAGGACGAGGA
>JAIWHF010000087.1:0-10495 GCA_048629905.1 Methanosarcinales archaeon | reverse complement strand
AAAGGAATTAACCAAGCTGGATTTCAACCAAAAAAGAGGACCGAATTCATCGGTCCCCTTTTTATATATTACGGGTCTACCCCAATAAGATTTGGAATCCTTTAGACCTTCTTGCGGCGGGTTCCCATCCAAACCGGGAAGAACGAAAGCCCGACGAGAATGCTGAACCCCGGGCAGATTGACTTGGCGTTCTCCAAAATTCCTGAAGGGGCAACGAACTCATCTGTCTCATCATCAACGATGGTTTCGTCCTCCTCGGCTTGTGCTTCGGGTATAACTATTCGATCCCCGGAGTCCTCTGCCCCAACGACTTCATAGGCAACGCCTTCCACAACGATGATCACATTCTGCCCGAGCGCGAACGCGTCGCCCAGTTCGGAGCGTGAGTCCGCCAGCGTGAAATAATCAGCGGATAGGAAGGGAACCCGCAGCGTCGTCATTGCCTCTGGATCGTAGGATGTGTCCATCCAAACCCCATCAATCAGGCTGAATGTTCTCGATCCGACTAAGCGCACGACATCCGCGCTGGATTGGTCAAGTTGCGGGGCTACATTCGCCTCACGGATTTCCGACTCGGCGGCCGCTCGCCCGACAGCTTTCTCGCCGGTGACTTCCATCGGGGCAGCCAGCATCTCCTCAAAGGCATGGTCGGCGATGCCTTCCTGCGCATTGGCGCCGAGCGCCATCGGTTCCGTCACCAGATAGGATGTGTATGGCGTAACGATCCCGTAGCGGATGCTCAGTTGGACGATTTGGGCGACAGTCTCCTCATCCGGACCTTGAAGGCGGACCTGGTTCAGCAGGGAGCCGATCTTGCGCGTCGCCCAGAGGCGAGGCAGGAAGTCTTCACCCCCGGAGGAACGGAAACGCTGCCCTTCGTATTCGAAGGTTAAATCATCTTCGTTTGCCACGCCGCTCAAGCTGATCGTCTCGTAGCCAGAGCCGCGATAGCGTCCGACGAGGATTAATTGGCTGCCTGCGAACAAGTCGGGGAGCGGTTGCGGATAGATGTCGAAGGTGACGATGTCGCCAAAGTCGATCTCTATGTCTGTGAGAACCGGCATGCTCACTTTATTGTAAAAGGCGGAGACTGTCTCATCGATCGCTTGATCTGGGGTGACGTACGTTGTCGTCCCTCGATTTTCTTGTGCGAGTGAATCCAGCAGGTATGTGTCCACGTCGTAGCCGACGCCGAAGGCGAACAGCCGGATGGCTTTGAAGGTTTCACGGTCCACATTCTGAAGGATCATCTGTCTGTCCGTGACGCCTTCCGTGGGCAGGCCATCGGTCATAAAGATGAGGATTGTGGGTCGTTCATGGCTGGCCATATCGATCGCTTCGAGCAGGGCTCGATTGATATCCGTAGATCCTGCGGCGGAGAGCGAATCTATCCAACGGATCGCTTCATCCGCCTCGTGTGCGGGCTGGAGTTCTTGGGCGAAGGAATCGGTTCCCGTGCTGAAGGCGATGATATTAAAGCGATCTTGGGGATTGAGGTGATCCAGGACGTAGCGGAGCGCATCCTGCGCCTGGCGGAATTTCTCCCCATCCATGCTGCCGGATTTATCGAGCACGAGAAGAACATCCTTTGCCACACTCTCACTCTGTTCGCTTATGAAGCTCGGCGCAGCGAGCAGAAGGAAGAAGCCATGCGGATCGTCGCTCTCAGGTTCCTTGAAAGTGAGCAGGTTAAGCCCAATATCCTCGCTCGAAATGGAGTAGTACAGATCGAAGTCTTTGTCAGGAGTGATGTCGAATGCCTCATACCCGACGGTGAATCGGTGCGAACCATCCCGGTCGACCGCTACTTCGTGCGACGGGGAATAAACTGCACGCACAGACTGCGGCGATTCTACATCGACGTTGATGACGACTTCTTCCAACGGCAAGGTTGAGAATTTCTCCGTGTTCAGTGGGTAGCGGTAATGAATCAGACCGTTATCGGCCTCCAGGATCTGGCTGTATTCCAGCTCGATTCTGCTTTCCCCACCCGGGGGGATGGGGAAGATCGAGGCTTGCACAGCTTCCCGGTCGATATACTCGAGCAAAGCGGGGTCGCGCATTTCGCGCACGATCTGCTCATAGGTTTCTCGGGCTTCTTCTTTAGTTAAGACTTTCCCTTCTACGGGTTTACCATCGATCCACAGTGTGAACGCGGTTACCGTCGCACCCTTTGGAAGTGGGAAAACATAGATGCCTTCGATTGTCCAATCGTTATCATTTCGAAAGACTTGATCTACATGTGTGACTGCAACCTGGTCTCGGATTTCAACGTCAACATGGTGGTATACGATCGCAAGTTGTGAAATCGGAATCGGCCGCGGGCAAGGTCCGGGGTGGCAGATCGGTGGCTGGGGGATGATGATGCCATCGGCATAGGCAGGCACCGCGGAGAGTAGAAGCCCAATCAGCAAAAGAATATTTGGGAGCAGGAACATCTTTCGACGCATGATAAACCTCCATTTGTTTACTTTCGGTTCTACATGCAAGACGAAATTCTATCCCGGTTGGTTCCCTGATGTTAAGGATGGTTTGCTAAAAAAGGTAACGGCCGGGAGAAGTGCTGCTGTATCTGCGTGGTACAATACGGAAAGCTCTCCCACAGAATGCCGTGGGAGTTTATTATGTGTTGAAAATGAGAGATAAATTAGCCGGAATTGAAGCGAGGTTCGAGGAAATTCAACAAGAACTCACCCAGGTCGGTGAGGACTATCAACGCGCAGCTGAGCTTGGCCGTGAAAGAGCAGAACTGGAACCCTTCGTTAAGACTTACCAAGAGTTCAAATCTGTATCAGAACAGCTTGATCAAACCCGGGAGCTTCAAGACTCCGATGACCCCGACATGCGTGCGCTTGCGGTTGAAGAATTGGGGAGGTTGAAGCCGAAGTTAGAGGAACTCGAGGGGAAACTGAAGACCATGCTGCTGCCGAGCGATCCCCGCGATCGGCGCAATGTCATCGTTGAAATCCGTGCCGGTACGGGCGGGAATGAGGCCACGCTCTTCGCTGCTGATCTTTTTCGGATGTACAGCCACTATGCCGAAGCTATGAAATGGGATGTCGAAATCCTCTCCCAGAACGAGACGGGTGTGGGTGGTTTCAAAGAGATCGCTTTTCTCGTTAAAGGCAAGGGCGCTTATTCTCGTTTGAAATACGAATCGGGAGTTCATCGGGTGCAGCGAGTGCCTGTCACCGAATCTCAGGGTCGCATTCACACTTCTACAGCGACAGTCGCCGTGCTAGCAGAGGTGGATGAGGTGGAGATTCTTATCCCGGACAAAGATGTGAAGATGGACGTTTATCGCTCCGCCGGTGCCGGGGGTCAGAGCGTCCAGAAGAACTCTACGGCGGTCAGGTTGACGCATCTCCCGACCGGTATGGTAGTCCAGTGCCAGGATGAGCGTTCTCAGCTTCAGAATAGGATGCGGGCGATGAGCATCATGCGCGCCCGGTTGTATGATATCGCTGTGCATGAACAGCAGGCGGAGGAAGACGCAGACCGCAAAGCGCAGGTAGGATCAGGAGGGCGCTCCGAGAAGATCCGCACTTATAATTTCCCCCAATCGCGCGTAACCGATCATCGCATTGGCATCACCTCACATAATTTACCAGCCGTCCTTGATGGAGATCTCGATGCTTTCATAGACGAACTCGCCACCCGTGAGGAGGCTGACCGTTTGCAGGCTGTGAGCAACTGAGGTTGAGTCATCCCGTAACGGTAAGCGAGGCGCTGAAGCACGGTCGTCAGGCTCTAGTTTCAATTTCTGAAACCCCTTTCCTCGATGCACAGCTGCTCCTGGCGTATACGCTCAAACGCAAAAAGGAGTGGGTGCTCGCTCACTCCGAACATCATCTTTCAACCAGCGAATTATCAACTTTCGAAGCGTATCTTGACCGGCTGGTCACTGGCGAAGCGCTGCCCTATCTGCTCGGATCGTGGGAGTTTTATGGACGTTCGTTTCATGTGACAGCGGATGTTCTCATCCCACGGCCGGAGACAGAATTGTTGATTGAAAATGCGCTTGGTTTCCTTCGTTCTCACCCAAAGATGAGGCTCTGCGCCGATATTGGGACCGGCTCAGGTTGCATTGCCATCTCGCTCGCCTTGGAGATTCCCGACCTGCAAGTACTTGCCGCCGATGTCTCGCAATCTGCGATTGAAGTAGCGCGGGTAAATACCAGAGAGCATGGGGTCGAAGATCGGGTTACGTTGGTTGTCTCCGACCTTTTGCGTCCGTTCGATTTCCAGTTCGGCTTGATTTGTGCGAATTTACCCTATATTCCATCGCAGCGGCTGCAACGGTTGGCTGTCGCCGAACGTGAACCTAATCTCGCTTTAGATGGCGGAATGGATGGGCTGGCGGTGCTCCGGCGTCTAGCGCGTGAGCTGCCTGAATGGCTGGCTCCGGGTGGAAGGGCGCTGTTGGAGGTGGATTCATCTCACGCCCACGTGTTGGCAGGAGAACTTACATCCATGTATTCTTCTGTAAAGACTGACGTCTTGAAAGATTTATCTGGAAGAGATCGAGTGGTCATACTCGATAGAACAGACCCGCAAGGATCATGATGGAAATCGTGGCAACGATCGATTCTGAGTGGAAAAGGCAAGCGATCGAGGCGCTCGCGCAAGGGGAATTGGTCGCTTTTCCGACAGATACTGTCTATGGCCTCGGAGCGGATGCTTTCAACGATCAGGCGGTTCGGAAGCTTTATCTGGCGAAGGGTCGCAGCCAGGAGAAGGCTATCCCGGTTCTCGTTGCGAACCTTGAGCAATTTGTCGATGTCATCGACCGGACAACGCTCCTGGCGATGCGTTTGGTCGAAAAGTTCTGGCCGGGACCCTTGACGATTGTCCTACGGCAGGCTTCCGATCTTGCGGACGCGATCAGTGCTCATGGCACAGTCGGCGTTCGCATCCCTGATCATCCGATTGCACAAGAGCTAATTCGTGCAGCGGGTCCATTGGCTGTAACCTCCGCGAATCGCTCGGGGGATCCAGAAGCATGCACCGCTGAAGAGATCGAAACGAATATGGGTGAGCAAGTGGATTTGATCGTTGACGGGGGCAGAACGCCTGGCGGTCAACCCTCGACCGTAGTGGATTGCACGCAGGATCCGCCCAGGATACTGCGTGTGGGACCGATTTCTGAAGAGGAGATCCGCTCAGCACTTCTCACCTAGGATCGACAACGCTTAAGAAACCTTAAGCTTTCATTCATTTTACGCTAATCTAAAAATGTATGATTAAGGTTGCATTCTCCTCATCAAAGCCGTGCTATGGAGTCACAAGCCCAGAGCACGGCTTTGATCTTTAACCCTTCAAGTGAAGTTCTTAGCGGCAGGTCAAGTAAAAGTACCCTCGGCGTAAACCTGATTAGCAGTGTAGCGTTAAATAATCTCGATCTGCTCTTGTGATAGTGCCTATTTAGGAACCACGAGATTCTTCGCCCTATTGTTCTTTAGCTTTGAATGACAACTCATCAAGAACACGATGGACTAGCATTAATCAATAATGCGTTCGAGCTTCCACGCTTCGAGGGATGAAGCGTTCATCCAATGAGCCGCGTACCAGCGTAGGTAGCTGGCAATGTGTGCGCGCCAGTAATCAGACGTGTGATCGCCGGGGTTGATTTGTATATCTGCTTCCAGATTGTTTTCTGAGAAAAGGTTAAGGAGATTTTGGGCGCTGGGCAGCAGCGAATCATGGTCGCCAATATCCATCCATACATCCGGACGCTGCTCAATTGGGATTGCCAGCAGCCATTGAAGGATGAGCCCTTCGGCATTAAGGGTTGCCGGGCTGTGGAGCCCGAGGATGGAAAACATATCGGCATGAGTGAGCGCAATCCGTAGGGCTTGCCCTGCGCCTCTTGAAACACCGCCGATCGCCCGCCATTCCGGTTCTGAGCGAGTGCGATAGGTCTGGTCGATGTGTGGCATGAGCACATCAATGACTGCAGTCTCTATATCAATACCGGTCCGTTGCCAGGGCATGATGATTAGAAAGGGTGGCAGAATGCCGCTCCCGATCATGGCGTTTGCGGCTTCGTCGATTCCCAGCTCATCCCATTGTGCGTCCGTTCCCTGTAAACCGTGCAGTAAATAGAGCGCCGGATAATGTCGCTCAGGCTGCTCATCGTAGCATGGAGGAAGATAGACTCTGAAGGGTAGGGCTCTGGGGAGTGAGGGATGATCGATCTCTGCCAGAATTATTTGCCCCTCTGATCCAGAACAGGTTGTCTCTGTAGCAGTTGCCAACAAAGGAAGCTGGGTGGGGCTTTCTGTCTGTAGAACTTCCGGGGAGGGAGGCATTCTTACCGGGGTTGCTGGAGGTGATGTTAAAGTTGAAGAGGGGCTGATCGGGGTGGAACACCCATAGGTAGCTAATGAGAGAAGTGTTCCTATCAGGAAGACGCGAAGCACCCCGCCGATCTGCATATTATTCGCAGACCAGCGGGGGCGCCTGTTATCACAAGAATATGTTGGATGCTTCCGTTGGTCAAGTTTATTCATCTTGAAAATAACTAGGGTGAGGTTCCCTCACCGACTGTCATCCAAAGCGACCTTCGACGTAATCCTCGGTTCGGGAGTCGAGCGGGTTCGTGAAGATCTGTTTACCGATGGTGTATTCGATCAACTCACCTCCCAGGAAAAACGCAGCGTAATCAGCAACACGCGCGGCTTGCTGGACGGAGTGAGGTACGAGCACGATCGTGTAATTCTCCTTCAGCGTTTGCAGTGACGTTTCTACCTTTCCGGTAGAAATTGGATCCAAACCCGATGTTGGTTCATCGAGCAGAATGACCTCAGGTTCAAGGACAAGGGAGCGCGCCAGGCATATACGCTGCTGCTGTCCTCCTGAGAGGGAGACGGCAGGTTCATCCAGGCGGTCTTTTACCTCATCCCAGATCGCTGCGGCTTTTAGGCTTCTCTCAACTGCCTCGGCGTGAATAGAGCGATCTTTTTGTCCAGCGAGCTCGAGGCCATAGGTCAGGTTCTGGCGTATGGTTAGTGGGAGAACGACAGGTCGCGCAAAGACGATGCCGACTTTCCGGCGCAGCTTGATGACATCGATTTCCGGGCTAAGGATGTCAACCCCATCGAGCCATACATGCCCTTGAACTTTGACCACATCAGCAAGGTCGTTCAAGCGGTTTATCGTTCTGAGGAGCGTAGATTTCCCACCCCCGGCTGGACCGAAGAGCACGGTGATAGCGTTCTTGGGGATGGCGAGATAAATGTCTTTCAGCGATTCTGTACCGTCGGAGTACGAGATCGAAAGATGTTCAACGATGATTTTCGGATCGGTGAGGACGATTTCCATTGAGGCGTTCAGGGCGCGCGGCTTCACTTCCATTGGGGCGGGTGAGGGCTCGTTTCGGTCAGAATGGAACGCGTTCACCATTGTCTCCTGGCGCGTGCCCACGAGCGGATCACCGTGGCGGTGATGTTCATCAAGAGAACGAAAGTGAGCAGAACGACTGCTGTTCCGTATTGGATCTGGATAGGCATTCCCGGCACCTGCGTCGAGATTACGAAAAGATGGTAGGGGAGGGCCATGGTTGCATCGAAAATGGAAGAAGGAAGGCGGGCGAGGTAAAACGCGGCGACTGTGAAGAGAATTGGCGCTGTCTCCCCGGCAGCGCGCTCGAGACCTAGAACAACTCCAGTGAGGATCCCGGGAAGCGCCTGAGGGAGCACGACCCGACGGATTGTCTGCCAGCGCGTTCCGCCAAGCGAGATGCTTACAACTCGAAAACTATTGGGCACGGCGCGGAGCGCCTCTTCGGTCGTGCTGATGATAACCGGCAGAGTCATGATGGCGAGAGTCAGGGAACCAGCGAGGATGCTTGTTCCCATACGCAGGAAGATGACGAATAGACCTAGGCCGAAGAGTCCATAGACAATAGAGGGGATGCCGGCGAGGTTGATTATGGCGATGCGGATGGCTCTCGTCCAACGGTTCTCAGTTGCGTACTCGGATAGGTAGATGGCTGCGCCGATCCCCAACGGCACGCTGAATGCAGCAGTCCCAAGAGTTAACCAGAAAGTCCCTACAATCGCAGGTAATATCCCGCCGGCGCGCATACCATCGCGCGGGAATTCAGAAAGAAATTCCCAAGAGATAGCAGGCAATCCATTGGAGAAGATGTGGATGACGATCAGTAGAATTGGCGTGACGGTTACGAGTACCGCCAGCGTTAAACCAGTGAACCCGATCCTTTGAATCCACTTTCTGCGCCGAGAAAATGATGAAACTACTCGTCTCTCCACAGCCGTGCTGAAGTTATTTCCTGCTGCCATGCTCTCCCTGCCGCTCGTTTTATACTCGTTTCTTCATGAAGCTTGATGGAAACTCAAGACAGGATTCTTTCCGTTCGCTTTCGCTGGCGGAATACGACACTTGCCGCGATGAGGTTGACGGTTAGTGAGATAAGGAAAAGGATAATGCCGATTAAGAAGAGAACGTGGTAATGGGTACTCCCGCTAGCGACTTCCCCCATTTCTGCTGCGATCGTTGCTGTCATCGTTCTCACGGGTTTGAATATGGCTCCGAATCCTGTTGGGAAGACAGCCGCGTTACCTGTAACCATCATGACGGTCATAGTCTCACCGATGGCCCTGCCGACCCCCAGCATGACAGCGGTGAGAACCCCTGATTTTGCTGCCGGGAGAGTCACTTTCCAAATCGTTTGCCAGCGGGTTGCGCCCATGGCAAGAGCTGCTTCTCGGTATGTTTTAGGGACGGCATCGAGCGCGTCCTCGGCTACGCTCACGATCGTTGGAATTGCCATTCCGCCGAGAATCAATGCGCCCGTGAAGGCGGTGAGACCCGTCGGCAGGTTTAGAATTTTTCGAAGGGCAGGTACGATGACCAGGATTCCGATGAACCCCAACATGACCGATGGAAGTCCGCCTAAAATTTCCACCAATGGTTTTAAGATCTCGCGTGCCCAGCGGGGAGCCACCTCTGCGATATAGACCGCGCTAACGAGACCGAGTGGAACGGAGAAAATTGCAGCTCCGAGCGTGACGATCAGTGATCCCCCAATGAGAGGCAGGAGCCCAAAACGGTCTTCGATTGGGTACCAACGAAGTTGAAGGAAGTTTTCAAGTGGAACCCTGATGAGTGCCGGCGATCCCTCTTTAAATAAGAAGAAGAAGATCATACCTACAAAGATGATGGCAGAATAACCGCAAACTTTAATCACCGATGTGATGAGGATATCTTTGAATTTACCAGCCTTCATTTTTCCCTCATGGGTTGACGGGCACAAACCCCAGTTCGCTGACGATTTCTTGGGCTTGCGGGGATAAAATCCAGTCTAGATACGCTTTGATTTCACCAGTTGGTTCTCCAACGGTGTACATATAGAGATCCCTGGCAATGGGGTACAGGTTTGAATTCACAGTCTCGGGAGAGGGGTAGACGAAGGGACCATCGAGGCTGAGGCCTACACCAACCACTTTTACCTCATCTGTAACGTAGCCGAGACCGTCGTATCCAATCGCATTCGGATTCTCGCGGACTTCAGATGTGATTCCTTCCGAGGATGGAAGCAGAAGCGTCTCAACAGAGAAAAGCGTCTCGCTCTCCTTATCCCCGAGACGCAGAACGTTTTCGAGGAAGTACACGTGTGTCCCGGAATTCGTCTCCCGTGAGAGGCGGACTATAGGTCGGTCTTCTCCCCCAACTTCACTCCAGTTATTGATTTTCCCGCTGTAGATGTCGGATATTAATTGCAGCGTAAGATTGTCAACGGGGTTCTCATGGTTGACGATGATGGCAATCGCGTCGCGGGCGATGATAAATTCCGTCGGTGTGACGCCGTTTGCTTCCGCTTCCGCTTGCCATCTCCTAGAATCTCGGCCACCGCGATCTTCGTGTTGTCGTAGACGATGGTTCGGGGGACGCCACCAAAATAAGCGAACGCCTGGTTGTGCCCCTCGCAGAAGGACTCTGTCCGCTCGGCCGGAAACGCCATTACGAAGCAGTCATCCGAATGCGGCAGATCAACGCATAGAAAGTGTCCTTTCTGTTGCTTCCCATCGACCACCACCAACGCTTCGCCGAAGTCCGCCTGCGCGTCACCCGGGGGATGTGCCAGCGGCACAAACATCTCCTGCTGCCGCTGCCGCGCCTCCCGCACGTAATCCTTGACGATCGTATAGCTGCCGGTGAATCCGTGCTCCTCCTTCAGCCGGTCCCAGATCCGTTTGGCTTCCTGTGGGGGAAAGGTTTCATACAAAGCTGAAGGCGTATGTGTATTCAGGTTATCCATTACAAGTCTTATTTTGACAGCCTTTGGGTAATGAATGTCAGCAATATCTCTTATAAAATGAGCCCATTCTTTTTTCGTTTTCTTTTTCATTACCGCAACAATCCGTTTGCCTGCTAATGGCTCATTGGCCATGAAAATATTTGCAACACCTTTTCTTGAATATTCATAATCCTCTTTTGCATCTTGACCCGGTTTCCTGGCAATGGGAATACG
>JAIWHF010000086.1:0-10713 GCA_048629905.1 Methanosarcinales archaeon | reverse complement strand
TCCAGAATCCCTCGCCATAATGTAGGATACATCCAGGGATATTTACACTCGATCGGATCGTCGCCATGCTTTTCCTGGATAGCTGACATCACCAGCTGATCTGATCTGTCAGAATTCATTATCACGATCCACAACACAACAAACCGCTGCCGTTCTGTCGAAGGACGATAACCTTAATAATCACCATCCCTTTTGGTGAATGAATTCCACGTCATCACGATTGGCAGCATTCCCATGATGAAGAGCGTCGTATTCAATGCTGCATTGAAAGCGACTTTAAAATAGAGCGTGATGCTCATGTCCACGACATACCATAACAGCAACCCCACAACCATGGCATCACGCGCCCAGCGCTCCTTCCGGTAAAACGGGTAGCGGGTGATGAAAACCATGAACACGCCCCAACCGGCGACGGTCGCACCTAAAACGCCATAGATCCACTGCATGAAGAGGGCGCTTGCGTGCGGGACTGGCCCATCGCCCCAGAATACCGGATTGACGCGGTCGTTCATAAAATCAAAGATAGGAGTCGCATTCAAGAATGCCATCGCCAATCCGAACAAGACGATAATCCAGCTCACAACAAGCAGCCAACGCTGCCAGAAATCGAAGTTTTTCATTACAAAATCTCCTTTCATCCACTAAAATAAAGCGAGGAATATCCGTCTCCTCGTTGCGCGAGATAGACAGGTCCAGTCTAACTACCTTCATTACTTCTGAGCGGTCTTCCTCTTGGTGAAACGCAAACCAGCCCAGATTTTATCAATGGCGCTAATCTTGAAATCCACCAGACCGGAGGCAAGGCCAATCTTCCGCACGATATTCTGGGTGAGATCGCTTTCCATGCCTGAGGACTTCTTCGGCCAGATGATCCACAACCCGGCCGATTCACCGAAGTCAACCATCTTGCGCATGCCTTTCTCAAGTTCCGCACGAGAGCGAACAAACCAAAGTGTTAGATCACCAATGGACTGTAATCCTGACCTTAAGACCGCGCCCTCCGGCAGTTCACCCAGGGTTTCTTGGATTCCATTTGGGGCATTAACCAGAGCGACAACTGCGTTTTCTTTGATACCGAGTTTCTTCGGCAACGGTGTCCCAGAATAACCTGCCATAACCGAATCAGGGACAATCGGATCGGTAGGAGGAGAATCAATCGCCTTTCGGAGCGGTTCATCAATCTGATCCCACTGCGTGTAAACAGCATCGGGCAGCAATTCCTGGATGCCTTTGACCTTTGCTAACTCCCCTCCGACAAAAACCAACGGAACATTCCTGGTCGCTTTGTTTATGCGAATTCCCAAAGCGAAATCTCTCCCCTGCGATGGCAGACGGCTAAGATCGATTACAAATGCAGCGGGTGGATCCTGCCTCATTTGACGCAAACTATCAGGGTCAAGAAGCGAGGATTCCACTTTGTATCCTGCATTCTTCAAGTATTCAACTTTCTCCTCGGCCTCAGATTCCTTCCAATGGATCAAGCGAACGCGCTGCATACATAGCTCCCGATTAATACCGATGTGTAGGTTTCGACCATTGGATTAAACCAGCACAAAAATTGAACGATGACGAGGGGCTGAGGTTGATTTTAAGTTTCAAGCGATTATCCGCTTAAGCCACGTCCCAAAGCAAATCTCAACGGGGTGATTTCACTACCAATATAGAATACATCAAAAACGGTAGTTCTAATTGTTCCTTATCCAAAATTCGGGGGAATTCAAGTGGTTTATAGCTGCCCTGCTCCGCCCGGAGCTGAACCTCCGGGCTCAGTTCTTATCAGGCATAGGGTTGGTTGCTTAATTCCACAGCTTGAGCGCTTATGAGATTCGTCATAGGGATTTCTCACCCCTTTCAGGGGTTCGAAATGACACTCTTTTGGATGACTCTACTTGTCATTTCGAGCGAAGCGAGAAATCCCTATAATGTCTCTTGAAATGCGCAATCTGGCATACGAATACCACTCAAGTCGCTGCACTCTCAAGAAAAACGCATGGGACCCAACCTCGCTCATCTCATTCAGATTCGAATTTCGGACGGACGGGCGGTACAATGAATATCCGACTCAAGTGCACCTACGTGAGTTAATCCGTCGAATGCGCCGCGTACGCATTTGAGCCGGGACAGTGTCAATTCAACCGCAACTGCTGAAACGCAGAAGGGAAGTGCATTGACAAAAAAACAGCCCATACATGACCTATATATCCGCGAACTCACGGTGGAAGAAACCGATGGCTTGACGAAATTCCACGTGCTGAGTGATGAGGATCACCTTCTGCGGCGCTTTGGTCAGGTGCAGGTAATTCGCAAGTCACCAGGGCGGAGCGAGACTTTAACCCTGCGGGAAGTGGCGGACGAGGTGTGGGCTCTTATAGAAGGACAAGTAGAGTTCGCCTGGCATGACCTGCGGCAGGATTCGCCATCACAGGGCCGCTGGCACCATCTTCACGCCGAGACACCGACGCTTGTCCTGGCGCCATTCGGCGTGGCTTTCGGCTGCCGCGCACTGCAAGATCCGGCTTTTCTCATTCGCCTGAGCACACACGCCGAGGGGGAACACTCTGGGGATCGAGAGATTCCCTGGGAATTTGAAGCATGAGCCGATCGAAAGAATATCTAAATTTGTTCTTGCGTCTAAGCCGCCCGCATTTTCTCCTGGGTGGATTTCTGCTTTACGGTTTGGGCACCGCAATCGCCTCTTACCTGGGAAAGCCCATCGATTGGAGTCTCTACATTCTCGGTCAGTTTCTCGTTACATCCATCCAATTGATGGCTCAGTCCATGGTTGCATTCTTCGATGGCACTCCACCTCGAGAAGTTACCTTCAAGTCCCTTTTCAGTGGAGATCGAAAAGCGCTCGATCCAGAGCACTTACCGTATACGGCTGCATTGATCTCCACTATCGTCACGCTGACGATCTCGGCAACGCTCGCTGCTCTCCTCCTGATTGTGAAGAATGTTAGTTTTATTCCATGGGCATTCGTGCTGATGGGCTTCTTCGCCGCCTTCTTCTACAACACTCCACCCGTGAGATTGGTCACCAGTGGGGTTGGTGAAATTATCGCCTCAATCGTTATCGCTATTTTTATACCCATATTCTCGTTTACACTGCAAACTGGGGAACTCCACCGGCTGCTCCCCATGAGCACGATCCCATTAGCAGCATTGCTCTTCACGGCGTTTATCGCCTCTGAATTCCCTGATTACGCCTCTGATCTGAAGCGGGACCGGAAGACGCTGATGGTTCGACTCGGATGGGAAACTGCAATGAAGCTCCATGATCTAGCCATCCTTTTCGCGATCCTGAGCTTCTTAGCCGCTTACGTCCTGGGCTTACCAGACCGTGTGGCGCTTGGCGCATTGATCTCTTTTCCCCTGGCAATCGCGCAGGTCTGGCAGTTGAATCGCATTAAAGCAGGGCTTCCTCCACGCTGGCGCACATTCACGCTCAGCGCGCTCGCCTTATTCGCAATGACCGCCTACCTGGAATTGATGGGGTACATATTTAGCTGACATGCCTGAATTCTTACATCTCATTTCACCATCTACTGCACTGGAGAAAATTCTCGATGCCTTACCCAAATCTTGGGCTGCAGGCACTGAGGTTATTTCAACGAGCGAAGCGCACGGGCGGGTCCTGGCCGAGCGAGTTGCTGCCCCCCACCCCTTGCCGCCGTTTCCCCGATCGACGGTCGATGGCTACGCCGTCCAGGCTAAGGATACTTTCGGCGCATCAGGCGCCCTGCCAGCCTACCTGCGCTTGATTGGTGAAATCCTGATGGGGAAATCCCCCACGCTTGAAGTGCACCCCGGACAGGCCGCACAGGTGCACACTGGCGGGGCGATCCCTGCTGGCGCAGACGCTGTAGTGATGCTCGAGGATACCCAATTGATCGACGGCAGCGAAATCGAGGTTCACCGTGCATCTGGAGTCGGGCAAAACATCCTCCTCGAAGGCGAGGATGTTCAGCAAGGTGATATTGTCCTCGAGCCTGGAACCCTTCTTCGCCCGCAGGAGATTGGCGGGTTGATGGCGCTCGGGATGACATCAGTCTCGGTTGCCATCTCCCCTCGGGTGGGGATTCTCTCCTCAGGAGATGAGGTCGTCCCTCCCGAAATAGAACCAGGACCCGCACAGGTTCGCGATATCAACTCTCATACCCTTTCAGCAATCATCCATCGGCTCGGTGGAAGACCCATTCTCAGGGGGATCGTGCCGGATCAACACGATGCGCTCTTGAAGGTTGTTAAGCAAGCACACCAAGAGGATGACCTGATCGTCATCACCGCCGGGTCATCTGTGAGCGCCCGGGACATCACCGGGGATGTCATCCAGTCGCTCGGAGAACCCGGTGTGCTCGTGCATGGGATATCGATCAAACCCGGCAAACCGACGATTCTCGCCATCGCTGACAACATCCCCCTAATCGGTTTACCGGGGAATCCCGTCAGCGCCCTGGTCGTGGGAACATTAATCCTCGCCCCTCTCATCCGCCGTTTCCTGGGTGTTCAACGAGTGCTGCCAGCACCTCAGGTTGCGGCTAAATTGAGCGTTAATGTCGTCTCGCAAGCGGGTCGTGAGGATTACCTCCCCGTTCGGCTTCAAGAGTCGGAAGAGGGAACCATCGCCGAGCCAGTTTTTGGTAGATCAAACCTGATCTTCACACTTGTGCGCGCCGATGGTTTAATTCATATACCGCCCGACGCAACCGGGTTGAGCGCGGGCACCGAGGTGTTGGTCACACTCTTCTGATCGGAACTGTGATGAATTTAAGACCGGAGGGAAGCATCGATGGCTGATAACCGTCAACGATCCGTGTTTTTACAGGATGTCCCACTACAAGAGGCACGCTCCCGTTTTGAGCAGGCCCTGCGGGATGCCGGCCTGTGGAAGCCGCTCGAACCCGAGAGCATCCCTCTGGACCAGGCACTGGGAAGGATCAGCGCTGAGCCAATCTGGGCGCAGATATCCTCGCCGCATTACCACGCCTCCGCCATGGATGGGTACGCTCTGCAAGCTGCGGAGACCGAGGGTGCGAGTGACCGGAATCCTGTGGAACTGATTGTGGGTCCACAAACACAATATGTTGATACAGGTGATCCGTTGCCAGAATGGGCGGATTCTGTAATCCCGATCGAAGACCTTGAAGTACTCAGCGATACTCCAAAGCCGCAAGAGAAATCGATCCGGCTCATGGCTCCTACCTCTCCATGGTCAAATGTACGCCTTTTAGGGGAGGATATGGTCGCCACCGAGCTTGTCATACCATCAGGGCATGAACTTCGGCCCGTCGACCTCGGCGCCATCGCTGCCAGCGGTTACGATCGCGTCCAAGTCTGGCGAAAACCGCGCGTAGCCATCATCCCCACAGGGACTGAACTGCGAGCGATGGGGAAGCCTGTGAAGGCTGGCGAGATCATAGAATTCAATTCACTCGTCCTCGCCTCGCAAGTCGAGAGCTGGGGGGGACTCCCTGACCGGCTGCCCATCGTTCAAGATGAACTCGAGAGGATTATTGATGCTGCAGCGAATGCAGCTATAAACCATGACCTGGTCTTGATAATCGCAGGTTCCTCAGCAGGCACCGAGGATTTCACGGCTGATGTCGTCGAGGCGCTCGGCACCCTGCTCGTACATGGGATCGCCGTTCGCCCCGGTCATCCTGTTATTCTGGGAATGATCGAGGAAGCATCGAAAGGCGGCACCCCTCGTGTTGAAAAATCTATTCCAATTATCGGTGTTCCGGGCTATCCTGTCTCGGCTGCTTTAACCGGGGAGATTTTCGTAAAACCACTTCTTGGCTGTTGGCTCAGCAAACAGGAGCTCCAACCTGAAATCCTAACTGCAAAGCTCGCCCGTAAAGTCCACTCACGAGCCGGCGACCTGGAATACCTTCGTGTCACCGTTGGTCAGGTTGGTGAGCAGTGGATCGCATCACCCTTATCCCGTGGAGCAGGCGTGATCACATCCCTGGTGCGCGCGGATGGGATTGTCGAGATCCCGGCGGGCGTTCAGGGGATCCAGGCCGGTGAAATCGTCCCGGTCCGTCTCTACAGATCGAGGCAGGAACTCGAACGCACAATTCTCGCTCTAGGTTCCCACGATCTCACGCTGGATCTTCTCGCCCAGTTTCTCTCCCTGCGCGGCTCACGCCTTAGTTCCGGAAACCTGGGCAGCCTGGGGGGGCTGATTGCTCTGCAGCGAGGCGAAGCGCATTTGGCGGGCAGCCATCTGCTTGATCCCGAGACAGGTGAATTCAACTTACCCTACATCGAGCGGTATTTACCTGACGTACCCGTCGTGGTTGTCCGCCTGGTCGGACGTGAACAGGGTCTCATCCTGGCCCCGGGCAATCCAAAATCGATCAATGGTCTGGAGGATATCGCACGCTCAGACCTTGCCTACGTCAACCGCCAACGCGGAGCCGGCACCCGTATTCTGCTCGACTACCAACTGGAGCAACTGGGGATTGAACCCGCTTCTGTCCGCGGCTATCAGCACGAGGAATATACACATTTGGCTGTTGCCGCCGCGGTTGCTTCCGGCCGTGCGGACTGCGGCTTAGCGATCCACGCTGCCGCTGCCGCGCTCAAACTCGATTTCCTGCCGCTCTACCAGGAGCGTTACGATCTTATCATCCCAAAGGAACACCACGAGAGCGCCAGGCTCATGCCCCTGCTCCAATTACTCGGCGACCCCGAATTCCAGGAGACAGTAGCCTCCCTCCCGGGTTACTCAACCGATTCGATGGGGGAAATCATCGCCGTTATTGATTAGTGGCCAGGTAACTGTCATTTCGAGCGAGCCGCGGAGCGGCGACCGAGAAATCCCTGTAATGACGCTCCTTAATGTCATGCTGAACGAAGTGAAGCATCTCGTTCTTCGAACATTCGGGTTCTCCTGGCCTCGAACGAGATTCTTCGTCGCTATGCTCCTCAGAATGACTTTGGCCAGGTACCTGTCATTTCGAGCGAGCCGTGAAGCGGCGACCGAGAAATCCCTGGGATGTTGCTTGTGAAAGCTCCATCTCTGAAACCGAATGTAGCCCCTAAATGTCATGCTGAACGAAGTGAAGCATCTCGTTCTTCGAACTTGGGGCTGACTCTTACCAGAACCGAAATCCTTCGTCATGACTTACAATTACTTAGCCGACGCGCTTTAACCAGATAGCCGTCTGTACATTAACTCAGGAGGTCTCAGAACATGTCCATCCCCAAGATAGGCAATGCCGCTCCGGACTTTGAAGTCCTTGACGATGCGGGAGAGACGATCCATCTCTCTGATTATCTCGGCAAGGAAGTTGTACTATATTTCTATCCCCGGGCCGATACGCCTGGCTGCACGAAAGAAGCTTGTGCGTTCCGCGATGACTACAGCGCATATTCAGATCGGGGCGTCGTCATCCTGGGCGTGAGCCCTGACACGGTAAAAAAGCAGGCGAAATTCAAACAGAAGTTTCAGCTGCCATTCACCCTACTAGCCGATGATGACCACAAGATCAGCGAGACTTATGGTGTGTGGGGTCCCAAGAAATTTATGGGCAAAGAGTATGAGGGCGTACACAGGATGACGTTTTTGATCGATCCAGAGGGGAAAATCAAACAGGTCTTCGAGAAAGTCAAACCCGCAGAACACAGCAAGGAGATCCTGGAAGCGTTTGAAAAAGATGCGAATTGACGGTTCTTTTGCCCCCTTCTATGCGAAATATACGTGGTCTTGAGGTTTTGCGTTAAGCGAGAAATGTCCGCCAGGCCCCCATTACTATTTTTTCGATATGACCAATGGACTATGGAATTTGTCTCTTGCTAGATTCTATAATTTAACAGTCGTCACATGGCTTTTTTGCCAATGTCTCGACTGCCCCCAGGCTTGCCCCCCTCAGGTCTGGGGGTGTTTCTTTAAGGGCACGTCTCACGCTCATGCAGTCCCAATGCCCCTCGATTCTAGGACATCTTTTCCCCCAATAAATCCCTGGAGTTTGGGCAAATTGACTACAGGCTGGTTAACGGAATACTTTGAGATCCACATACAAAACCGATAATAACTGGCTGCTTGGTGGCGGCGGGCCGACACACGGGTTGGTCCCTGCGCCTTGTTTATTAAGTGGAGTTGAGTAGCTCAGTCCTGCACTCTAGAAAATATCCCTTTTGGAAAAAGGAGCAGAGAGAAAACGGAAAAGAAGCTTCCACCTCGACATATACGAGATGTATTTTCCAGACTTATCATTCTCAAGAATTTTATCCGCAAGCCATGGGGCAACGTCCTCAACGCGATTCGCAATGATATTGAAAATACGCTTGACCTTCTCATATTCCTCTGGTCGATCCTCATATTGGTCTGTGACAAATGATGTTATGACCATTCCGGGCCTGATCGACCCTATGATGAGGGATGTGCCTTTTGTCTCTTTCACCAACCCTCTGGTAAAGTAATTCACGCCGTATTTCGTCATACCGTAAGGGATAAGCCCTTCATGCATTCGCCCATCACCCCCCATCCCCTCCATGTTGTATAAGCTTCCATAGCCTTGGTCCAACATGCCTCTAACGGCAATCTGTGATCCAAATATCACGCCTAAGATATTCGTGTCGACAACCTCTTGCACTTGTTCCGGTGCAAGTTCCCATATCATCATCTGCGGTCCACTAAGCCCCGCATTGTTTATCCATATGTCAATCTTTCCGAATCGAGACATAGCCTCATCCCAGAGTGCCTGTAATTGCTCGGGGTCTCTTACATCGCAAGGATGACCGAACACTCGATCTTCCGGAAACCTCGATCGGAGCTCATTAATAGCGTTGTCGACGCCTTCTCGATTGCGACCGCTAACCATAACCGCGCAATCTCGAGCCAGAAACGATTCTGCTAAGCCAAAACCGATCCCGCGTGTACTTCCTGTAATCACAATACTCTTCATACTTAAATACCTCCGGCACAGGTGGTTTCTGGATTCATAAGGAACGTAAATTTGGAATGTGTTGACCAGAATACATGGTGCAGATAGTATCACACCCACCTTCCTCACACGAGGATCGCTATTTCTGAGAAGGCAGTTTTAGACAATTTCGATTAGCCTCAATGGGTGAGTGAGGAAATCAGGAATGAAACCTGACGACATGATCACATGGGGCTGGTCGCGGGGACAGGTCGTCAGATATAGCAGATCGAAACGATTTACAGATACGCGAGAGAGTCACCGCTTGCTCAGTCCTCTGGTGAAAATTGATAGCTGTTGGGCGCATGAGATCCAGAATGTGGGATGAAACACAGGCTGCACAAAAAAGCCCCGGTTCACTGAAACCGGGGCTTGATCGTATTTTAGACTACACCCAAACCTAATCGGCGGCCGATGATTCTATTTCAGCCAGGTTTTCAACCGGTTTGGCCTTCCATTTGCCGGTGACGAGATCCTTCAAACGCAAGGTGCCTTCGCCGCCGACACGGACGTCACGGCGTTGGAACAACACCCATGAGATCAGGGCCAGCGACAGACTGATGGCCAGGATAACACCAAGCCAGGTTAAGTTGAGGCCATCCTCGATGGCTGTGGCTGTCTCCAGGTAGGATAATGGCGAGAAATCAGCAGCTCGTTCCAATTCATCTACAACCCCTGAGAGCAAGGTGATAAAGAAACTGGCAACCACCAGCATTCCGGCCAGCATGCTGGCCATGCTGCGAGCTGGCAGCAGCATACTGAAGAGTAAAGACAGGGTCATGAAGAACAGCAAGATGCCAAACAGGGAGGTAAATGGCAGCAGCAGCTCAAACGTCGGAATGATGAAATTCTCCGACCAGGTCATGGACAACAGCAGGGAAGCCATTGATCGTTGGGTTTGCCATATTGCATACTGAATCACCGCAGCCAGCTGAGACCGATGCCGTTGAAGCAGAGTCATCCCCACTTCGGCGGAGGCGACGGCTGGAATTCATGCCTCAGGATAAGAAGCGCCTTTACTTCTTATTGCTACTCCTCTTACTTTCCATCTTGATGCTGATTCTCACCTTCGTAGGTAGAGTTACCGGCTCCGATACTATCCTTGGCATTGTTGCGGTATTTTCCTCAGGCATCATGGGTGCCCTCTCACCTGTCTGGCCTATGGCGGGTCCTTTGGCTGCTTTCGTTTTTGCTAGCCTTGGACTAAATCCCGTACTGGCGGCATTTGCAGCGGGAATCGCCGAGCCAATAGGTTTAACGCCCTATTATTCAGGTGGTTATGGGGTGAAAAATAAACTGGCAAAAATTAAAGGCTACTCCAGGGTAGAAAACTGGATGAGCCGACGTGGTGGCACGGTCGCCCTCTTTTTATCGTGTGCTATTCCCGGTCCGTGGAACAAGCCGGCAGCTGCTATTAGCGGCTCAACTAAATATCCGTTTTACAAGTTCTTCCTCGTCTGCTTTGTAGGCACGACAATCAAATGCTTTGGCTATGCATTTGCCGGTTACTTAGTCTACCGGGCAGCATTTTAGAACTGTTGGACATGAGCTGAAACTGGATATATAGTGGGACCTGTATAAGAGACCGCTGAAAAAGAGGTGCAGGATACTTCCTGCCGGGGGTCTGGGGGTGTCTCTCAGCGTAAAAGTCCCCCAAGATTGGGGGATATAGGGGGTTGATTAAGCCTATTTCAGCAGTCTTATAATAAGTGCTCCGGGTTATCGTACTGGCTCTTAATGGAAACTAAAGTTACCTTGGTTGAACGTGAATGAGTTAAAT
>JAIWHF010000085.1:0-10808 GCA_048629905.1 Methanosarcinales archaeon | reverse complement strand
CCCGATTCTTCAGGTAAACATAGATACTCTGCATTAGCGCCAAAAGCCATACCGGCAGATCCAAATACTTGGTCGCCTTCTTTAAATCGTTTTACATCTTTGCCCACTGCTTCAATTTCCCCGGCTAGCTCAGTCCCCAGAATGGAATTTTCTCTTGGTTTTAAGAAACCCCGCCACAGTCGCATTGGGAGACTGAGGTAAATTGGGAATTTGAGACTTCGAAGCTCACAATCCCCTGCAGTCACCGTCGTCGCATGAATTCGTATCAGGACTTCGTTATCCTTGGGAGCAGGTTTTTCTACTTCTCTTAGTTCAAGAACATCCGGTGGTCCGTATTTTGTCCATACAATGGCTTTCATAAAAATTTCCTTCAAAAATACTTCTATCCGGTCATTTTAATATAGTTCACTACAATCTATCCCAATTGCTTGCAAAACCTAGCATGCAATAGGTTCATCCCATGCTTAATATAGACGACCCGAGAATCCATTTTCTTCTCAGGACGCGGGTTATGTGGAAAGAGCATGTTCAATCACTGTTTCACCCGTGAAATTTCAGGAAGCGGATCTACATGCACCTCGCCCTGATGGAATAGAAAGGAAACTATCCATGAGCGAGGGCGAAAAGTACAGGATCAAGCCTCTCTATCCTTGCGGACGATCCAGCCCATCACCCAGAGAACCACGGCTATCAATAGAGCCGGTATCAGCGTAACGCCCATGCAAAGCAGCGATAACTGGGCCGCCCCTTGTCCATAGAAGGCCCAAATGAGCACATTGCCGACGATCAGGACCAGGGCTAAGCCGCCCAGAACAAGCCGAAATGTCGTCCCGCTCGCGTAGGCGCGCAGGTCCCGTCCTTCGCTTATTTGCTCAGCTTTATCGGTATTCTCTTCTCGTGGATTCAGGTTTCACCTCGCTTTGATGAGGCATCTCGTACCTCTTTTGGCTTATGTAGAATCCCCAGAGTCCTTGGCCTCCACCGTCTCTGCCCAATTCGTTCCCAGGAGCGCTTCAACAATCGTCCGGGCATCCTCAAGTGGATCTTCTGGGAAAGGCAGTGTATGGTCGAGACTCACACGAGCCGTCAGCCGAGCTGCAGCGGCACGAATAGGTTCCGCGGTGTCAGCTTGCTGTGCCAACCATTGCAGCATCTCATAAGCATTCGCTTCGATCTCACGCTCCTCGTTCAAACTGCGCGTGAAGCTCACCGCCCAACCAGCACCACGTCGAGCGCAGACCCTCGCCCGCCCCTCATTGCCCTCGATCCGTGCCTGCTCGGCATCTTCTAATTCCCTGCGTATCGTTCGCTTGAGTGTAAGCAGCTCGCCGCTCAAACTCTTTGGCATCGATCGTTCCCTTCTCGTGAATAAGACCTCTCCGGCGATTCTCGCCAGGGAGTCAAAATACTACGCTATAGCCTCTCCCTAAATGGTAAGATGAGCGCAGGTTAAACGCCAGCTAAAGGAGAAAGCAATTATGCGCTTTAAGGACAAGGTTGCCTTGGTGACAGGGTCAGGCCGGGGGATCGGACGAGCTATCGCCTTGCGTCTGGCCGCAGATGGAGCCGACATCGTTGTGAACTTTTTCCGCAACCGGACCCCAGCGGAAGATACAGCCGAGGAAATCCGTACCTTAGGGCGGAAGGCAGTCGTAATCAAAGCCAATGTCGGCGACCTGGAAGAACTCGAGAATCTGTTTACCGGCGCGGAAGAAGCGTTTGGTGGCTTGGATATATTCATCAGCAACGCAGCCTCCGGGTACAACCGTCCGGTGTTGAAGCAGAAACCGAAGGGTTGGGAATGGACGATGAACATCAACGCTCGTTCGCTGCTCTTCGGCGCTCAACACGCAACGCGGCTTATGAAATCCCGCGGCGGCGCGATTGTAAGCCTCTCCAGTCCGGGCGCTTCACACGTCATTCCCGACTACGTTGTCGTCGGCGCCAGCAAAGCCGCAATAGAAACCATCACCCGGTATCTCGCCGTTGAGCTTGCCCCATTGGGCATCAGAGTGAATGCTGTTTCGCCGGGTGTCGTGAGGACAGATGCCCTGGAGCATTTCGATGTGGCACAAGACGATTCTGTAATTAAGCGTGTCTCATCGATAACCCCCGCCGGTCGACTTGTGACTCCGGAGGATGTTGCCGATCTGGTCGCATTCCTATGCTCCCAGGAGGCTGACATGATCCGGGGGCAGACGATCGTCATCGACGGCGGATTCATCTTGCTTGGAGATCAGAGCTCTCGTTAGAAAGACCGAAAAACCTGATCTAATATCATGACGACTTGAGCGATTAAACCGCCAGGCTAGATGTGTCCCTGGCGATGTGCGCCAGGAACTCTTTGCGGGTGATGTCATTGGTCTTGAAGGTCCCGGTCATGGCACTGGTGACCATGCGTGCATTGGCCTTCTTCACGCCGCGGATCTTCGAGCAAAGATGCAGCCCCTCAACGACGACGGCGACACCCTGCGGGTGGATTGCCGCCTCCAGGAAATCCGCTATCTGACGTGTCATCCGCTCCTGAACCTGCAGCCGCCGAGCAAATAAATCGACGACGCGCGGTATTTTCGAGAGGCCAATGACCTTGCCGCTAGGAAGATAGGCGATGTGCGCGCGCCCAATGAAGGGCAGCAAGTGGTGCTCGCACATACTGTAAAATTCAATGTCGCGGACAATGACCATATCGTCATAGTCCACTTCGAAAACAGCATCATTAATGAGTGCGTGTGGGTCTACGCGATACCCCGCAAGCAGCTCATCATACATACGGGCGACACGTTCGGGGGTGCGTTCCAGACCTTCCCGGCAAGCGTCTTCTCCAAATGCTTTTAGAAGTGAACCCACCGCGGCTTCAATTTCTGGCTTCGCTACACCGACGCCATCCAAGAGTTCCGCTGCAGCATCAATATTGTGCATAATATTCTCTCTCCTCTTATGGTGCCTATTTCTAAAATCCTATCACAAACGCGATCCACTCTGGGACAGGAAATATACATGGGCACCCGTCATATTGTGAGATTCTGTGTAAAATAGCTCCAACAAAGAAGCCAATCTCTCTACAGGTTTGACGATTTACAATACACATATCTTACCTGCGATCATCATTCTCGAACCTTACGAGATCGAGCATTACGAAGGGATGGAACCATGAACGAAGACCGCATCATCATCAAGGATTTGCTGCTGCGTGGAATCATCGGAATTAATGATTGGGAGCGCGAAAAACGACAGGACATCCTGATCAACATCACTCTATCGGGTGACCTGCGAGCGGCCGGCGAGAGCGATAAGATCGAGGACACCATTAATTACCGGACATTGACGAAGAAAATTATCCAGCACGTGGAGGAGGCCGCCAGGTACACGGTTGAAGCCTTAGCCGCTGACATCGCCAAACTGTGCCTGAGCGCAGAGGGGGTTCAGCGCGCGCAAGTTCGGGTCGAAAAACCGGGAGCCTTGCGATTCGCGAAATCAGTCGGTGTAGAAATCGAGCGGAGCCTGAGCGACTTTGACTGAACTTGCATTTATAGCCTTGGGTTCGAATATCGATCCTGAAACGAACTTGCCACTCGCGACAACACGGCTCTCCGAGCTTGGCAATCCTATCGCCATTTCAACGGTCTACCAGAACCCCGCCATCGCCGACGAGCCGCAGCCGGATTACCTTAACGCGGCCGTCTTAATAGAAACCGCCCTCGATCCCTTGACGATCCGCAAAAAACTGCGTGAGATAGAAGCGGACCTGGGGCGCATTCGCACAGAGGACAAGTTCGCGCCGCGGACGATCGATTTGGATCTGTGCATATTAGGGGACCGAGTGCTCGATCATGAACTGCTATCCCTCCCGGACCCCGATCTCTTGAAGCGAGCGCATCTTGCGGTGACCCTTGCTGAACTCCGACCGGATTTCCTTCACCCGATAACAGGAGATTCCTTAGAGAAAATCGCTCATGAATTACGGGAGGATGCGGAGCTCAACCCCAGGCCCGATGTAGTTCTCTCGCTTAATCGGTGACAACCACAAGACGCGGATTTGAGCTCAATTGCCGGGAAGAGGATTGGATTTCAGTGAATAGATAGCTCATGTGGTTATCAGTCTTCAAGTAATTTTAACGCTCTCTCGATTAACACTGGCAAATCACGATATGTAGATTCTGTTCTTCTTGCTACTTTGCATACAACAACGACTACCTCGTCATCAAAAACCCCATAGATAATTCGATACTGACCTTCCCTTATTCTATATAGATTTCTATCTAACTTCGTACAGCCAGTCGGTCTCGGATCACCGCGAAGAGAGCGTAAGGCTTTTACCAAACGCTCTCTGTGGGTCTTTTGTATTCGCGAAAGTTGCTTCTCTACATCTCGATGTATTTTTAATGTGTATGACATCGTTAATAACCCAGGCGCTCGAAAACCTCCTCAGCATCAACAGCAACACCCGGTTTTTTCATATACTCATTAAGAGCTCGACGTCCATCTAGAATATCTTCTAGCAACTCACATTTCTCCATAATAGCGTCGAACATATCGGGCTCTAGTAGAACTGCAGCGGGACGACTATGAGAAAGCACAATGATTGGACCCTCTTCCAAATCTTGAAGATAGGAAGCAAGTCCAGATCTTAATTCAGTTACAGTTGCGGTTCGAAACATATTTCACCTGTCTATATTTTGTACATAATTTTGTACGGTTTATCGTACATATAATAGTACAATTTTATCGATTGTCAATACGTGGACAATCGAGAGGGTGTATATGCATCTTGCGTTAAATATGTTTCCCTGAAATAGTTTCGGCAAAGATAGAATTTATTTGATATCCTATCAAGTCTCTTCAACACATCATAAATTTGAGGAAGGTGGAAAAATAGATCATGTCTCGTCAGACCGCTGATGTCGTCATCTGTGGGGCTGGGATAGCAGGGATATCGACGGCCTATCATCTCAGTGTCCATGCTGGCGTTCGTAAGGTGCTCCTGGTTGATGAGCGACCACCCCTCTCTCTAACCTCTGACAAATCAACGGAGTGCTATCGCAATTGGTGGCCTGGCCCAGGCCCCGCAATGGTTCAGATGATGAACCGCAGCATTGATATCCTTGAAGATCTGGCCGAAGAGAGTGGTAACCGCTTCAATCTCAATCGCCGCGGCTACCTCTTTGCCACAGCAGACCCAGCGCGTATTGAGGAGTTCAAAACCCACGCACGCGAAGCTGAGTCTCTAGGCGCAGGCGCGCTGCGGATTCATGATGGTCAGACTGCAGGGCCAGCCTACCAAGCTCTTCAAATGGAGGGGTACCGGGATCAACCTGATGGCGCCGACCTGATCACAGATCAGGCATTAATCCGCGAAAACTTCCCCTACTTGAGCGAGGATACCGTCGCCGTCATCCATCCTCGTCGTGCCGGCTGGTTCTCAGCCCAACAGCTGGGGATGCATATGCTCGAGCAAGCTCGCCAACATGGGGTGCAGTTAGTCGAGGGACATGTCGACCGCGTCGAACAACGGGGGGGACGCGTTGAGGCGGTCCAGGCTCGGACGAAGCAGGGTGTAATCCGAATCGACACCCCTAATTTCGTCAATGCCGCTGGACCCTTTATTAAACCGGTTGGAGTCCTTCTTAACGAGCATCTGCCGGTATTCTCAGAACTGCACATTAAGGTTTCAATCAACGATCATCTCGGGGTTTTCCCCCGGAGCGCCCCGCTGCTAATCTGGTCAGACGAGATCCAGCTGCCATGGCGGGACGAGGAACGAGCGATCCTGGCGGAGGATGATGAAACACGCCACCTGCTCGGAACTTTCCCTGAGGGTGTCCATGCAAGACCAGAAGGCCCTGAGGACAGCCCCATTGTGCTGATCTTGTGGACCTACGATATCGACCCGGTCCTGCCAACGTTTCCGATAACATATGATTCGAATTATCCTGAGATCGCTTTGCGGGGGCTGGCGCGCATGCTGCCGGCATTGGAGACCTACTTTGATCGTCCTCCAAAGCCCTGGTTAGATGGTGGCTATTACACCAAGACTGAAGAAAACCGCCCCCTTGTGGGCCCCCTCCGCCTGGACGGCGCTTGGATTATCGGTGCGCTCTCCGGCTTCGGGTTGATGGCTTCTCCTGCTTGCGGTGAGCTGCTCAGCAAACACATCGCTGGCGCCGATCTACCCCCCTACGCACCGTGGTTCCAGCTTTCTCGCTATGAAGATCCTGAATATAAAGAGCTGCTCAAATCCTGGGAACAAACGGGGCAACTATAATTGTCGAAAGGGGATTAGTGAGGATTAACCGTTCGCGGAGAGAAGATCTGCGCGCACAAGGATGTTTTTAAGTTCTTCCCGCTCATCAGCCATGAGCGGCTGCAGTGGCGAGCGGACCGGTCCACCATAGAACCCCAAGAGATCGAGCGCTGCTTTAAGTCCCGCTACACCGAAACGCGAGGTGACCGCGCTGTTTGTTTCGATCAGTCTCTGCTGCAGCTTTCGGGCGTCGCTGAGCTGCCCATCCTTGAAGAGCTTATGAATTCGGGCAAGATCAGCGGCGGCAATATTAACTAGCGCAGCGATGAGCCCAACGGCGCCGATGGCGAGAGCAGGCAGAAAGAAACTCCCCGAACCAGCCAACACCTGGAAACCCTGCGGAGCCGCATCAACCACCGATTCCATCTTCGCCAGGTCACCAGAGCTGTCTTTAATCCCGATGATATTCGCGTGCTGCGCCAACTCGAGGATCGTCCCCGCGGGCATATCCACGCCGGTATTCGCGGGCACGTTATAGAGGATCACCGGCACGCTGGATGCTTCTGCCACCGCGAAATAGTGGCCGCGCAATGCACGCAGATCCATCTTCGATTTATAGAAACTCGGTGTCACAATCAGCACGGCATCCGCACCGACAGCCGCCATCGCCTGCGCGAGGTCCACTGTCTCTCGGGTCGAATGCATCCCCGCGCCAGCGATCAAAAGATGGCTAGAGGGCATCTCCTCGCGTACTGCCTTGACCACCGCCACGCGCTCATCAAACGACTGGGATACGAATTCACCATTCGACCCTCCCACGACATATCCGTCCAACGGCAATTCGTTCCAGCGCGACAGATTGGCGGACAGGTGATCGAAGGTAATCTCACCTTGATCTGTAAACGGTGTTGAGATCGGAGGGTAGATCCCGGCCAGGTTGATTTCACTGCACGCATTCATTGTATTCAAATCCACAAACTGCCTAGATGTTGAATGCCTCCACGGCTTCCGAAATGGCATCGCGCACACGCGCATCGGGGATATCATCCACATTGGTATACCGCTTGTCGGCGATCCAGATCTCAAGCGACCCATCTTCCGCCGTGCCGAAGTCAACCACTTGCCCGGCCAGGTCAGGGTATTCAGCAAGCCGTAAGTGAACCATCCCCTCGATTTGTTCGCTGATCGGGGAAGCCTGCTCCTCACCATCTACCAGAGCCGCGTCGGAAAGCAACGGATTTAATCGCTCCAAAGGTGAAGGTTCCGTAGATTGCGCCCGAAAACCGGAGGCTTTCCTAATTCCAAGTATGAGCAGAATCAACACACAAAAGATCCCAAGAATAAAAATAAGCGTCGTTCCTGTAAACATCTAATCCTCACTTTCCGCCGCCTGGCGGCTTACTCATCTTGAAGTAGCACCGCCCGCGCCGGGGCGCCGTCGCTGCCGACGAGTTTCAAGGGTAAACAATAGAGACTGTACCATCCCGGGTTAACGCCTGCCAGATTCAAACCCTCGATGATCACCGCCCCTGCCTGCAGAAGAATGGTATGTGTGGGGCGGCTATCTCCGAAGGGCGCAACCGACAAGTAATCCACGCCTACCGTTTTAATCCCGCGATCCGTTAGCCATTGCGCACCGCGGGCATCGATGGCGACGAAATCCTCGTGGAACGAACCCGGGCTTTCCGACCAGAAAGCTGAATTCCGCGTTTTGATGAGCAGCCGGCTCACTTCGGCAGGTAGATCAGCCGAATCGAGAGCCTTGTCGTCGATGACATCGATTTCGCTAAACTCGGCGACATAAGCCCGCCCGATCAATCGATCAAGAGACAGCGATTCAATACTTGCCGCTCCCTCGACGAAATGAACCGGAGCGTCGACATGCGTGCCAACGTGAACCCCACAAGCAAGGCGGGAGACGTTTGCGTTTGCCCCATCCGCAATATTGGCAATGCGCACCAGTTCAACCTGCGGGTCACCCGGCCATACCGGTAAATCCGGACTAATTGGAACAGAGATATCAATCACTCTCATCCTATCCTCCATGGGGGAGATTATAAGTTCCTTTCTCGAATCGAGGAACAATCAATTGGCAGATTAATGCACATCACTATAATCCTAGAGACGATAAGGAGTACGGTATTCAATGGTTGATTTCAAAGCGCTCGACGACACAATCCAACAAAATTTACAGGCAAGCTTGGGTGATCTAAGCAGACTATGCGCCCAACCCAGCATCGCCGCGCAAAATATCGGCATGGTTGAGTGTGCCGAATTGACCGCAGAGCTGCTGCAAGCGCGAGGATTCGAAGTGCAGATCTTACCGACAAAGGGATTCCCGGTGGTTTACGCAGAGCGTAAAGGCCGGGCGGACCGAACGCTCATCTTCTACAACCACTATGATGTCCAACCACCAGAGCCGCTCGACCTCTGGGATTCGCCGCCCTTCGAGCCCACCCTGCGCGATGGGAAGATGTTCGCTCGCGGCGTGAGCGACGATAAGGGTCATATCATCTGCCGTCTGGCGGCGATTGACGCCTTTTTGCAGAGCGAGGGCGACCTTCCCTGCAACATCAAGTTCCTGATTGAAGGGGAGGAGGAAATCGGCAGCATAAACCTCCCCGAATTCATCGGCGACAACCTCGACCTTCTGGCTGCGGACGCGTGCATCTGGGAATTCGGAGGGGTTGATCACGAGGGCACACCGGGGCAAGTCGCGGGGCTGCGCGGCATTTGCTATGTTGAACTCGCCGTGAGATCCGCCAGCATCGATGCCCATTCCGGATTAGGCGGCTCGATTTTTCCGAACGCCGCCTGGAGGCTAATATGGGCGCTGAACTCACTCAAAGGACCCGATGAACATATCCGCCTGCCGGGTTTTTATGACCGCGTCCTGCCACCGAGCAAGCGTGATCTCGAGCTCATAGCTCAATTCCCAGATATGGCCGATGAGTATCGCAGCACCTACGACCTGAGTGGTTTTCTAAAGGGCATCGAGGGCGGCGCCGAATTGCTGCGGGAGGAGATATTCAGCCCAACATGCACAGTCTGTGGGCTCACCTCAGGCTATCAGGGACCAGGATCGAAGACCGTCCTCCCCGCCCTGGCGAGCGCGAAGGTTGACTTCCGTCTTGTGCCCGACCAGGATCCTGAAGAGGTCGTTCTTCAATTGCAGAACCACCTCGATAACGAGGGCTTCCACGATGTGGAGGTTACGTACCTAGCGGGTGAAAATCCAGCCCGGACTGACCTCGACGATCCTTTCCTTCATCTCGTCGTTGACACGGCAGAAGATGTTTACGGTGTACCCCAGAGAATCCTGCCCATGTCGCCCGGCTCCGGTCCCAACCACCCATTCATCCACGATCTAAAAGTCCCTGTGGCAACCGCGGGGATCAGTTACCCAAAGGCAAACATCCACGCGCCGAATGAGAACATCGTGATTGATAACTTCGTATCCGGTGTCCGCCATACCGTGCGCATCATGGCTGAATTCAGCAAACCTTAAAAACCCGCGGCGGATACCCATGCCAGTCGCCATTATGTCGTGATCCGTTGGGGGAGCGCCGCGAGGACGCCTACTATTCGTACCTTGAAGGAACACTCCCGGCGCGCTATAATCGGACATGTTCGGGGCGTAGCGCAGCCCGGTAGCGCACTTGCATGGGGTGCAAGGGGTCGGCGGTTCAAATCCGCCCGCCCCGACCAGAGACCGTCGACGAAGTTGGCGGTCTTTTTCATAATTGGACATGAATCTAAAGATCGAAGCTCCAGTGTAGTTCGACTCGATCACCTGTTTATCAAAATGCGGTCATCTGTAGAATAAACCGTGGATGTTGAATATCCATCGGGATTAATCCACTGATAAGGAGATACTTAATATGGAGAAGAAAGATGTGCTCGTAAAATGGACGGGCAACAAGCAATTCATCGGCACGGATAGTGGAAAACATTCCATCGTGATCTCGTCCCACGACGAAGCGAACAATACCGGAATGAGTCCCTCTCAGTTATTGCTTCTCTCCTTGGCATCTTGCAGCGCTTATGATGTTGTGAACATCCTGCAGAAGAAACGCCTTCAGCTCGATGGTTTAGATATCACAGTTCACGGTGAACAAGAGCCCGACCCGCCGTGGACCTATCGCAAAATTCATCTCAAATATGTATTAAGCGGACCCGATTTAACGGACAAAGCAGTCGAGCAAGCCATCGTCCTCTCCATGACCAAGTATTGCTCGGTAGCCGCGACGGTCTCCGGAAAAGCCGAAGTCACGCATGAATTCGAGATTCTTGGAAAATAAACCACTCTTCTGGCTCCCGCTGTATTGCGCAGATGATAAAACTCATCCTCAATAGCAATCTCAACCCCATCCGATCTCGCGGGAATCGCTATTTGCAATTGATGGTTCGAGATTGGGTTTCTTAAAGTAAGGAAGCGAAGAACTGTGCGGGACGACTGGGTCCAAAGCCTTTATATGACGATTAGAGTAGAGATTTGAAATGAGTACATCTGCAGAAAATAAAAAACGCTTTTCTGGCATCGCCTCGGATTGTTATGCCTGTGTCC
>JAIWHF010000084.1:0-10868 GCA_048629905.1 Methanosarcinales archaeon | reverse complement strand
GGTGGTTACCTCGATGCTGTTTTACGTGATGAATTTAAGGGAACAAGAATCGATTACGAAAAATTAATACTTGGTCTTACCTCTAGCAATACACTTCTCCGATCGTATTATTACACTTGTGAACCGTGGCAAAGCAACCCGCCAACTAATGATGAAAGTAAACGATTTTCAGCTGCTCAACGGTTCCATAATTATCTAAGAAGGATTCCAAACTTTGAACTAAGACTTGGGCGGCTAGCCTACCGCGGACAAGATATCAAGAACAATCCCATCTTGGAACAAAAGCAAGTAGATATTTTACTGGCAATTGATCTATTGCGGCTAAGCTATCGAGGCGCGATCAGCCAAGCAATACTCATCACTGGAGATAGTGATTTCATCCCTGCTATTAAAATTGCTAAAGATGAGGGAGTGCAGGTCCTGTTGGCGCATGGATCGAAACCTCATTTAAGCCTCTTAGATGAGGTTGATCAGACCATTGCAATAGATTGGAAATTTATAAAATCTATTAGAGCCTAATTTTATTATCATAGCCGAATACCAATGAGCTGGAGGTGACCGGGGAAGCGGCACGAGTTACTGTCGATTGAGCGAGGGTTCGCGGCGCTAATTCCTATCCAGCCGGAGTGCCCCAGCGCCTCAGCTCTAGGCTAATCGCGCGAACCTAGCGATTCATTTCCCAGACGAGCCGTAACCCATCAAGCGTCAACCAGGGGGCAAGGATTTCAATCGCTTTCGTCTCCTCAGCGATGATCGAAGCCAATCCACCGGTCCCAATGACCTTCATCTCTTGCCCCAATTCTGCCCGAAAGCGTTCGACCATCCCCTCTACTAGGCCGACATAGCCATACAGGAGCCCGGATTGGATAGCGCGCACCGTATTCTGCCCGATGACGGATGGCGGCCGGCTGATATCGACTCGCGGCAGCTTGGACGTCCGTTGGAATAAAGCATCTGCAGCGATACCCATCCCGGGCGCGATCGCACCTCCAAGGTATTCCCCCTCTCCGGAGATGGCGTCGAACGTGGTCGCCGTACCGAAATCCACGACACAGGCAGGCCCGCCATGGAAATGAAGCACCGCAACCGCGTCTACAACTCGATCAGCTCCAAGCGCATGCTTGGGGTCTTCATAACGAATCTTCAGGCCAGTCTTTACGCCTGCATCAACGACGAAGGGGTCAAGGTCCAGATAGCTCCGGCACGCTTGTTGGAAGTTGCTCGTGAGCGGGGGGACAACAGAAGCCAATGCAACCGCTTGCAGATCAGCGCCTTTCCAACCCACATGCTCCAGCAGACCAAGCATCTGCAGCCCGTATTCGTCTGGCATCCGATCATGCCTGGTCGCCAGCCGCCACGCTTGCAAGAGCTCGGAATCTCTATATAAGCCCAGCGTAATATTTGTGTTCCCTATGTCTATTGCCAGCAACATATATGCATCCTCTCGCTTTGCGATGGTGTCAATTCTTGTTCCAATAATGGAGTTTCAATCTCGTCGTTCAAACGAACTCGGCCCTGCAGCTTCACAAGTATAGAATCAATTTGACCAAAGCTTCAGTCGATCCCCAACATCACATTGTCGATCAACCGCGTATCTCCAAAATAAACTGCCATTGAGAGCAGCGCACGCTGGATCTCTCCCCGCGCTTCTTCGAGCGTGTCCGGGTCCGCAGCGGAGATATACTGCACTCGCGCTAGCGGCTCATCTTGAATAATCGCGAGCATGCTCCCGCGAAGAACTTCGGCATCCCTTTCCCCATTTTTGAATCGCTCAGCCGCGTCCCGGAGAGCTTGGTGCAGAACAATTGCCGCTCTTCGCTGCTCCGGGTTCAGATACGCATTCCGGCTGGACATCGCCAGACCATCCTCTTCGCGCACAATCGGGCAGACGACAATCTCAATTGGAAACAACAAGTCCTTGACCATGCGGCGGATGACGAGCGCTTGTTGGGCGTCCTTCTGTCCAAAATAAGCACGATCCGGCTGGAAGGCATTGAATAATTTAGCCACAACGGTCGTGACCCCACGGAAGTGGTCTGGCCGCTGCCCACCTTCCAACTGCTTGGTTAACTCCTCGACCACAACCCATGTCTGTGAGTCGGTGGGATAAACATCCTCTATCGCCGGCACCCAGACCAGGTCCACCCCCTCCTCCTCCAACAGCCGCAGATCCCGCGGCAGGTCTCGAGGGTAGGATTCAAGATCTTCCCCTTCACCGAATTGGGTGGGGTTGACAAAAATACTCACCCCGACGCTTTTACATTCCGCCTTTGCCTGTTTTACCAGAGAGAGATGGCCCTCATGCAAAAAACCCATCGTTGGGACCAGCCCCAATGGTGAGAGGAGGTCGCCCCTCGCAGACCGCAATTCATCCAATGTCGAAACGACTTTCATGTGCCCCGTCCATGCGTTAGCATAACTTTTCCTTGCACCAGGTGCCAAAGTGTCCAGTTGATGGGCGTTGAGATACCTGCGCGTTCCCCCTCGCGCACAATCGCCCCGCTGATGGCCTCGATCTCTGTTGGTGCACCCCGGCGAATATCCTGCAGCATCGAGGAACTATTCTCCCCCGTACTCCGGGCTACATCCATCACCTGAGCGCCAGGATCAGCAAAAGGAAGTTTCACCCCCAGGGCATCAGCCACAGCGGCAGTTTCTTCCGCCGCGCCCACCATCACATCCATCAAAGATGGTGACTCGAGGAGCGCACCGTTCGGCACTTCCAGCAGCGCTGTAAGCGGGTTGATCGCAGCGTTAATCACTAACTTGCCCCACAGTAATCCCTGTACATCTTCGACCGGATCCAGAGCAAATCCAGCTTGGGTCAATAATTCCACCAGGGGGGTCATACTGGGATGCGGTCGGAAATGGATCGGCCCTTCGCCGCCGGATCGTACGCGGCCCGGTTCGAGAATGGTGGCCCCTGTTGTCGTAACGCCGAACCCGACGCGCTCTACACCCAAGGCATTTTCCAATATCTCTCGATTCCCAAGACCGTTCTGCAGCGTTAGCGCGATCCCCTGCGGATGAAGGCACTCCGCTAATTGGTCAGCCGCTCGACGTGTCTGCCACGACTTCACCAGGACAATCGCCAGTTTCGCTCCCGTGCACCCCTCCGGAGATCTCGCTACACACACTGGGAACGACTCTTCCCTTCCGTCGGTTTCTACCAAACGCACACCACGCGTTTCGAGGGCGTCGAGACCTGCCTCCCACGTTCCAAGAAGTGTGACCTCAGCGAACCCCGCGAGCCTTGCCGCAAACAGACTGGCCATGGCACCAGTACCCACGATGAGAATCTTTTCGCTCTTCATTTCGATGGTTATCCGATTACACGTATGTTTTGTGATTCTTTGGAACTTACCGGCAAATGGTCGAAACCTGCCCAAGCCTGTTGTTTAGCAGGTTCCATATCACGCATCAATGCCAAGTTCTCGCAAGAGAGCTTCCCACGCCTCATCCGGCATCGAGAAGCAATGCTGCTGTTCTGGGAACTCTCCCTCTTCGACGTCCTGAATATACGCTTCAAAAGCCCTGGTCATTTCGAGGTGGAGATCGGCGTACTTCTTCACAAAACGGGGGGTGAAACGATCGAACAAGCCCAGCAGATCATGCGTTACGAGAACCTGACCATCGCAGCCAGGTCCAGCCCCGATCCCTACCGTCGGGATCTCAAGCTGCTGGGAGACTAGCTTCGCCAGCCGAGCGGGTATCGATTCGAGAACGAGCGAAAAACAACCCGCATCTTGCAGAATTTGTGAATCCTCGAATAACCGCTGCGCGTCTGTCGCCGATTTCCCCTGGGCGCGGAACCCGCCCAATTGGTGGACCGACTGCGGCGTGAGCCCGAGATGACCCATAACCGGTATTCCGGCTCCCACAATCGCCTTTATGGTCTCGCTGCGCTCTCTTCCGCCCTCCAGCTTGACCGCGTCCATACCCCCTTCCTGCAGAAATCGTCCGGCGTTGCGAATAGCATCACCGATGCTGACCTGGTAGGACATAAAGGGCATGTCGCCGATTAGGAGAGCGTAATTTGCCCCGCGTGAGACCGCCTTGCAGTGATGGATCATGTCATCCATCGTCACCGGCAGGGTATTCTCGTAGCCCAACACGACCATCCCCAGCGAGTCGCCAACCAGGATCGAATCAATCCGCGCCCGATCGATCACTGCTGCAGTCCCATAATCATAGGCTGTCAGCATCGTAATCGGCTCGCCGTTAATTTTCTTTTCACGGAAAGATAGGGTAGTAACTTTCTTGCGATCTGAATGGGGAGGTTGTGTTGACATGGCTATCTCCTGCCAGAGTGAGACGCCTTGCGGCCTAAAAAAAGACCCGCCCAGGCCATTGGGGCGGGACGGTTAAATTGGTGGCGCCCAGCCGTCTTGGTCGTGGCCCGATCCAAGCGGCGACAAGATTATAGCATGGGAATTGCAGAATTTACCCAGCAGGAAAACGTCGCTCCCTGGGTGAAAAAGAGATCAGCTTGGTGAGTGGATCTGATACTTGCTCCAAAGAGTCCATCTCGGGTGGGGGGCACATCTAAAGAGCATGGCGCACAATTGTGCAGCCGTATGCCGCAGTTTCTGCCGGATTGGGCTCGCGGCCGTTCAGCAGCGCTTCCATAGCATCACTGAGGTAGTGCACCGTCGGTTCGCGTTGACGGAACGAGGTGTCATCTGGCGCCCCACGGTAGCGAAGAACGCCTTTTTCATCAATGACGAAGAAATGCGGTGTCGTCACCGCTCCATAGAGATCAGCGACCACATGCTCGGCGTCCCTCAATACAAGCCCTGGCTCTCTTGCCGCAGCGGCGAGCGCCAATTGCTCATCCGTCTCGTTGGCGTTGGAAGCGATTGACCATAGTTCGACCCGATCTCCCCATACCGGCCTCAGCTCCGCCAGAATTTCATCGCCTCGCTGTGCCCAGGGACATTCTGATGACCAAAAATTAAGTACCAGCATACGCCCAGGAGCGCCAGCTAAACGATGCGGAGCGCCCAGGAGATCGGGCAGTTCGAAGTCAGGCGCAGGATGATTAATCTGAATCAGGGAATCCATCTTGGTAAAAACCCTCCTTCAACAAGAGGTCTCAATTGCGGCTCGCTGATATCCACCCAGACGATCTCTGCCAACTGTGAGAAGTCAGAAGCACTGCGGCGCATAAAGACAAGCCGTTTAGAATCCGGGCTCCAAGCGATAGATGTGTGTAGTTTTGTGGTGTCATCGGTAAGTGGATGGGCTTCTGAACCATCCGCACGCATCAGCCAGATCTGGCGGCCGGGTGCCCAACGTAAAGGATCAAGATACCGTCGCGTGAAAGCGATCCAATTTCCATCGGGGCTGTAGACAGGTGAGGCATCCTCCACCATCAATTCTTCCCCGGGGGATATATCCTCGATCAAACCCGAAATAGCTTCCACTCTATATAGGTGGCTGTAAAAAAGTGGTTCCCCTTCCACTCTCCCCTCAGTATGCTCAAACTCACCTGGGGCATCTTCGGGGAAGACAATCTCTGGATAAACCATATAGAGCCCAACTGGAGACCACGCCCCTGCTACTCCTAGACTGCTCGGCAGATAGCTAAAAGGTGATGTCGTCTGGTTTTCGGCGATGTCAACTAATGCAATCGCTTGCAAGCTGGTGTCATAATAGGTGAGCCAGCCAGTTGGAGACCATCCAGGATTGCCGGTGATATGTTCTTCGGGACCCATCGGGATTGGTTCCGCCTCACCATGTACAGGTGCGATCCAGACGCGGCTCCTGGCCATGACCGCCACACCTCCAACCCCGACTGATAGCGACTCCTCTTCATATGCCAGCCAGACCCCATCGGGCGAGATATTCGGCGCCTTGCAGCGCACCTCGGGTTCACACCCCAGGATTAGGCGATCCTCCCCGCTGATGAGGTCATAAATTCTAAGGTCGTTGCCGCGATCCTCCCGTACAGTTGCATAGACGATCTGAACCCCATTCGCGCTCAGATTGTAGTCAAGAACGGGCGCAGCCGTCTCGGTGAGCTGTTGAGGTTCCTCGCCATTTGTTATCGAAAGAGTGTACAGGTCCGCTTGTTCACTCGCGGGCCAAAGATAGACCACACGCGGCTCCCCGACCTGGAAGGACCATGTTTCCCCAAACAGAAGTGGTAGGAAGCGGTCCGAGCGAGCCCCGGCTCGAAGTGTTATCGTTACCGTCTCGCCAAACGGCCAGGGTTCCTGCGGCGAAAAAGAAATCTGATTCCCCTGCTGAGTGACCTTACCCAAACTTTCTGGTTGGATCTGCAGATGGGACTGCACCGATTGTGAGTCCATGGGGCGATTGAAGAGAATGCGAACCGGCGCAGTGGAGGGAACTTCGGTCGCATTCTTGCCGGGTTCCACAGCGATCACTTTTGGCGAAGCCAATACCCCCACCAAGACGACACCCAGGACAAACCCGAGTACGCCAAAGCCCCATAGAGGAAATCGTCGCCGTTGCCTGTTTAACATGCCGGCATTATACACGCCGTGACCACCCGGGCTGCAATTGAGCCTTCTCCCGACGTCGGCTCTAACATGAAACGGGGCAGGATGTGAATCCTGCCCCGCATGAGTATTAGATGGTTCACACTCGGGATTACGTTCGCAGGCGGCGCTTTAAATCCTCGATCGCATCCACTGGCGTGGGATCGACGCCGTAGGCCATCGCCAGGTAATAAGACGTGTAGTCTCCAAAGTGCAGCGCCGTCCACTGCTGTGCCAGTCTTGTGTCCCCACGAGCTTCAATGACGTCCGTACCGAAACCCTCCACCATCAGGATTTCACGCGTTACCTGCGAGCGCAGAGCATTCCGCTCGTGCACCTGCGATCCCTGCAGGAAGACAACCATCGTGTTTGATAGCAGCGACTCAGGATGCAACACGCCGGCAACCATATTGTGATCCGCCTCTGGAAGCGCTTCAAACCCCGCCACCGCTTTCGCCAGCTCGCCGATCTGGGTCCGCCAGCGGCGCGCAACCGGCGCCAGAATCTCCGCCCCAATAATTGTCGGGCAGCGCCCTACCAACTGCCCGGCCATCCGCTTGGCGGGATTTTCAACGACAGGTGACTGCGCACGAAGGTCCTCCTGCTGAGAACGCATCTCTCTTACCGCAGCGGATAATTCACCTTCGGGGTCGGGAATCAAACCCAGGCGCGTCATCAGCGCCAATAGCAAGCCGAAGGAGTGGCCCACTGCGGCGCGCGGTTGGCCAACATGATCGAAGTGCCACAGCGGAACACCGTTCGAATTCGCCTGTTTCGTGAGCTCGCCACCGGTGGTTATCGCTAACAATTGCGCCTCAGATTCCACACCCGCGGCGAAAGCGGACAGTGTCTCCTCTGTGTTCCCCGAGTGTGAGCAGGCAATCACGAGGGTATCGTGGTCAGCGCTAAAAGCCGGTAAATCATAATCTCGCCAGACGATAATTGGCACCGTCGCCATCGGGGCAACGTACGCCGCCAGGAGATCAGCGGCAATCGCCGACCCCCCCATGCCGGCGATTAATACCTTGCGCACTCCGGAGATCTCTCCGAGAGGGTGCTTCCATCCGAGCTTCCATGCGGATTCGAGTTGATCGGGAAGCCCATCGATCTCAGCAAGCATCCCCCCGGGATCTAATTCCTCGAATCGCGAGACATCGTCTAAATTCATCTTTCCTCCAGACTCAATCGATAAACTTCCCCCCGGCTCCACCCCGATTCGGTGGCGATTTGCCGCGCAGCCGATGAGCGATTCAATCCTGAATCGATGCGCGCCCGCATCGCCTCCATCACTTCGGATTCCGTCCATTTGCCCGGCGCGGGCGCCCCTCCGAGAACGAGCGTGTACTCACCGCGCGGTTCTCCCGAGGCAATATGCGCCTGCACCTCGCCAAGCGTGCCGCGCACAATCTCCTCATGCATCTTCGTCAACTCTCGACCCAAAGCAGCAAGCCTGTCCTCGCCAAGGACCGCAATCAGATCTCCCAGCGTCTTCTGCATCCTGTGGGGAACTTCGAAAAGGACGAGTGTGCGCCGCTCATTGGCAAGCGACTCGATGAATGCTCGACGTGCCTTCGCTTTTCGTGGAAGATAGCCAAGAAAAATGAACGAATCCGTCGGCAGACCCGAGGCGACCAGCGCTGCGATCGGCGCCGAAGGGCCCGGTATTGAAGTAACCTCATGCCCGCGTTCCAGCGCCGCCTGCACCAATTCAAAGCCCGGATCCGAAAGCCCCGGCGTTCCCGCGTCGGAGACCAATGCCAGATCGCTCCCCTCAAGAATATCTAGCAGGCGCTCCTCGCGCGCTTCCTTGTTGTGTTCGTGATAGCTGGTCAGCTTCGTCGTGATTTCATAGCGCTTAAGCAGCTTACCGGTATGGCGCGTGTCCTCTGCGGCGATAGTGTCCACTTCGCGAAGAACCCGCAAGGCGCGCAGGGTGATATCCTCTAAATTCCCAATCGGTGTAGAAACCAGGTAGAGCGTGCCCATGGAGCTATTTTAGCAGAGCTTTCCCCGCGCGGCCCGTGTGGTTAAAGTGATTTTCTCTCACTTCACTTTCCGCACTGGCTGCCTGAGCACAGTTTTCAACTTTTCCGGCGATACCTTGCGGAAATCGCTGAGGTAGATCTCATGGTGTTTGCCGTTTTCAACATACCCATTAGCGGGGATGAACTCGCTGTGCATCTCTGCCAATACAGGACCTTCATCATCAAAGGAGCCCACATGCATGATCTGTACGGACACCCCCTCGTGATAACCCTCCAGTCGGACTTTATCTAACGACAATGGATTCTTGGCCTCGCGCACCTGCGCGACCGCATTCGCTAATATGTCCACCGTGACCCATTCAGGGGTCATGATCATCATCGTCCAATCCCATTGGCTTTTGTCACGAGCGGTGCTGAAAGCGGCCATATCTTCGGCCCACCAAAGCCCTTCCAATGGAGGTACAACATAGTCCCTTTCCAGGGTCTTCTTGCTGATGAACTTCATTTTGTACGCTACACCATAGAGCACCTCGATGGCATCCTGGTATTCCTGGGCCGTGTTGGGATCACCGTGACCATCCACCATCAGGAACTGCATTTTCGGCACGTCAACGATCGTGAATTTCGTTTTCGGAGGGTTGTATAAGTGTTTCCATTCCTTTTTAAAATCAATTTTCGTCATGCTTATGCTCCAGTTGGTCGATGAAACGGTCCAGCCAATCAAGCTCGGTGGTGATTTTTGTGATGCTTAGATCGAACATGGCATCTACAAAGAAGGGCAAGGGCTGCTGAGATTCCCACCTGGCCTGGATACATCCCCGGTGTTCGACGAGTCCTTCGCGCTGCTGGCGTAGGGCGGCGAGCGCCTCATCCTTCGAGACTGCCGGGAGGTTAGCTAACCCTAATTGCAAGGGGGATGAGGCGCGATGGGGGACCGAGAGCGCTTCAAGCGTTCTTGCTCGCAATGCTTTCCGACCCGCGGCGGAGATGTGGTAGACAACCCGCGACCGTCCGGGTCCTGCCTGGCGCACAACCTTGCCTTTAATCCAACCCTTCTTCTCGAGCTTCTTCAGAATGTAATAGATCGACGAGAACCCGATTTCGGTCCACTCGCGCATGCCGCGCTCCTCAATCAGGGATTCGATCTCGTAGCCGTGACGATCCTTCTCAGCGATCAGGGAGAGAATGGCAAACTCTGCGTTGGTCATTTGGCCTCTCTATATTCTAGTACTAGAATATAGCTTTGTTGCCCAGCTGTCAAGGCCAACAGTTAATCCGCGGGCAAAATCTGTACGCAAGTTTCACCAAGTAGACTCCTGCCGAAGAACGCCCTTGATGATTCGAACCGCCCAAGTGATAATGAGAGGCAGCAACGATGGTCTCGCTCAGGCTAGTCACGATCTACAAGAAGAGATCATCATATCTGCCAACTCGGAGGGTGTCACCCATGCAAGATCTTCCCCCATTCGCCACAACCGCCATCGGCAGCTTTCCCCATCAGGCATGCGCCAGCTTGTGCGAGCGCCTGGCGGAATTGGATGTCCCTGCCTGGCCTCAACTCACGCGCCGGACATTCCGGGAGAACATGTACGTTCAATACAGTGCTCCCCTTCCGGCATTGGTTATCGATGACGCTGCCGAAAAAATCTACTTCAACACCGATGATGACCTCGCCATCTCCCTGACACCGTTCTATGAGTCTTATCTAGCCGAGGACATGGATGCCTTTGCGCTTCCGCAGGAGAACGCGCAGGGCTTCTACGAGATGCTCGCTGTGCTCAAAAACACGACAGGGGAATGGGCAAAGGGGCAGGTGACCGGACCCATCAGCTTTGGCCTGACGGTGACCGACCAGGATTTGCGCGCCAGCCTCTACAACGAGTTGTTGGCGGACGCAATCGTTAAGAACAGCGCGATGAACGCGCGTTGGCAGATCCGCCGATTAAAAGAGGTGCGCCCCAACATCATCCTCTTCGTCGATGAGCCTTATATGGCCTCCTTCGGATCCGCCTTTATCAGTCTCAGCCGCGAGGCTGTCGTTCAAATGCTGGACGAGGTTTTCGACGCCATCCATGCCGAAGGCGCGCTTGCCGGCGTACATTGCTGCGCCAACACGGATTGGTCGGTTTTACTCAAGACACAGGTAGACATCCTCAATCTCGACGCCTACGGGTATCTCGATAACCTCGCTCTTTACCCACAAGAACTAACAGACTTCCTGGCCCGCGGCGGGCGGATCGCCTGGGGGAGCATCCCCAATCAAGAGGATATCTGGAGCGCTACACCGGCGGAGATGGCAGAACGCCTGCGGACGGGCATCAAATCCTTAACGACGCGAGCGTCAGCCAAGGATTTAATCATCAGCGAAACCCTTCTC
>JAIWHF010000083.1:0-10939 GCA_048629905.1 Methanosarcinales archaeon | reverse complement strand
AGCGCTCGGGAGCGAAATGGATTTCCAGGCTCCGGAGCTTGCGAGCCAAGTACCAATGCTCCGCCAGCAGAGATCCAAAATTTGGCCCTTCAGACACTCACTACCTCCAACCCATAATGTTCGGGACCAACCAATAGGTTAAGCCGAGAAGGCCCCCGATTACCACTTCCCAGCCCCAGTTCGCCTGTTCACCGCGCATGAGCGGAGACATCCCCTGCAGCTCCGCGGCAATGAAAACGGAAAGCGCCGTGATGCCAATAGCACGGGCAAATAAAACATCGATGGATGCCGGATCCCAGATTGTAGAATACACGAGCATTCCCGCGAGGGCGATCAGCGCCAGCGGCAGACTCTTTGCCAGACCGTCCCGCCCCGGCAGCCAGGGTAGGGTTACGGCATAGAACGCCGATAAAGCGACCATGGCGATGAGCGTCGGCCAAAATATGCTGCGCCAGAATATCGCGATCGGGATCAAGATTAACAGAGCGTATAAACCCAACGTAACCGCGATCATCTCCAGCCGATCGCGCAGCGGAAACGTCACCCAGCGCATGTCATCGGTTTTTTTCCGGCCGCGGGCGATGTAATCGGGGATGTCAACCGCCCGCGCAGGTCCCCAGTGGACGCCCCAACCGGTCTGCTCGCGGATACGCCAGCCTTCGACTCCGTTAGCGCATAGCTGCGGGAGGATCAACGCATGGTGCTGGAGGTAGTCGCTCAACCCGCTGATATGCAGCGCGCCGATGATATTGTCCGCCGTGAGGAAACCTCCTCCAGCGGCGCACCATACGTTAATGCCGCCCGAATCCACCACCAGGATCCAGGCATCGAGTTCCCCCACTATCGCGCGAACCAAGCGCCGCACGGTGAGTTCAAAGTTTCCGGTGACGAGCAAGGGCGATTCCCGACCGGGTTCCCCAACCGCATAGACACCGGGTTTTACCTGTGGATACGGGGGTAGGATCCGGAAAAGGGATGCCCATAGATCGATCAGAATGGTCCGTAGAGTCCGCTCGCCGCTCAAATGACCGCGAAACATCTCCGGCTTGAGATCGGACTCATCCTGTTCCACGGGCGCGGCCAGGTAGAGGCGCAAACTGCCTGCCAGCTCAGCCGAGAGCAGGGCCCATTCGTAACCAGCACTGGATAAGACTCCCTCAAAGTCCACCAGAGGGTGGGTCGTAGTACGGGTGAGCAGCCATGTGAGGAGCTGCAGCGGAGCGCGCACGATAGTAAAGAGAAGCCGGGATCCCCCCGAAGTCGGTCGCACCTCATCGAGCACAGCGAGCTTCCCGGCGGGAGCGAGAAGCTTTCGCGTCGCCTTTAGAATGAAACGGCGCCCCCGTTCGGTCATCTCGCTAAGTGCCAGGCTGCTGACAATCAGATCGAACGATTGCGGTTCGAAAAGCTCATCGATCATGACCGCATCCATGCGCCGGAGATCGACGTGTTCCTCTGCATCTTCCTTTTTGATTCGTCTGGAAGCTTCTGCGAGCATCCCGGGACTGATGTCGATCGCCGACACGTTCGCTCCAGCCTTCGCCATCGCCACCGTAAGAGCGCCGGTTCCGCAGCCAATCTCAAGAACTCGCGTCCCCTCTTTAACGAGTTCTTCCACGATCAGATGGTGCATCGATTCGAGGCGGCCGAGTGTGAGCAGGCGGATGCCGCGGTCATAATCGGCTGGACGCCTCTCGAGCCACTTCATAAAGACCGTGGCCATCTAAAGCTCCCTTTCCATTATGCCCTGCAAGAAAATCCGCGTGGGCAGGTCGCCAATGCGATCCCAATCCAGAATCTCAGGGTCTATAAACCACAGGAGCGCCATCCCTTCCAAGATACTGATGGCGGCTGTTGCAGCATCGTCTGGGTCGATGGGTATAAACTCGCCGGAATCAATCCCTTGCTGGATGATTTGTGAGAGGATGGCCTGGTAACGCCGATAATATCCGCGGATGGCATCTCGAACTTCTTCCGTGCGGGCTGCTAGCGAGAAGAACTCGTAGCCGAGCGACATGCGCTCTTCAAAACGCCTGATATCTTTGAAAGCTGCATCGAAGAAGACCTCCAACTGCTGCCTCGCATCTCCTTCGGTGGAGATAAGTTCCTCCTCCGCCTGCATCTCTCCAGCAAAGAAACGATCCATCAAGGCGAGGATAATTTCGTCCTTGCTCTTGTAATACCAGTACAGCGCGCCTTTCGAGAGGCCGGATTCGGCGACGATGTCATCCATGCGCGCCTTATTAAACCCGCGCTGGGTGAAGACCTTCTCGGCCGCGTCGAGGATCTGTTTTCGGCGTTCTTGTTTGAGCTCGGTTTGCGAATCCATTCTAGACTGACCAGTCGGTCTACTCCAATGTATACTGTTGTACCCGCAGTGTCAAGCAGGATAAATAAGGTCTGTTATGCTATAATCCGGCGCATGTCTACAGAAGATAAAAACATCCAAGTTGAAGAACAAAAAGGAGTTGAGGACACGGGGACGATCAAGTTTACGCGCCGCTCCTTCTACATCGCTTTGCTGCCGGTAACTTTTGTTACCGGTTTAGCCGCCGGGTATCTGTTTTGGGGTCGCGACTCTGTCCCACCAGCTAATCCGGCTGCTCCTGTAGCAGTTGTTGAAGAAGCTGCTCCTGTAGCTGTCGTTGAAGAGACCACTCCTGAAGCACCCGGAGAACCCACGCGCTTTGAAATCAGCACAGACGACGATCCCTCGCTCGGTCCGAAGGACGCGCCGATCACGATCGTCGAATTCAGCGATTTCCGCTGCCCTTATTGCGGCGTGTTCCACAACGAGACGTTTGGTGCCCTGATGGCAGAGTACCCGGACCAGATTCACTTTGTGTACCGCGACTTCCCGGTCGTCGGCGGTTTCGAAGCAGCGCTTGCGTCAGAATGCGCCAACGAACAAGGCGCTTACTGGGAGTTCCACGATCTGCTTTTCTCAGGTGAATACGCGAATTTAGATCGCGACGCGTTCGCAGCCTACGCAGAGAAGCTCGACCTGGACGTCGAAGATTTACTAGCCTGTGTTGACGAGGAACGCTACGGCGAAGAGGTTGAGGCGGATGCGCGCTACGCTTCAGGTCTCGGAATCACTGGCACACCGACTTTCTTCATTAATGGGATTCCGATGGTCGGGGCACAGCCGCTTTCAGCTTTTATCCAGATCATCGAGTACGAACTCGGGGAGTAATTCGCAGGTCTATACTGCCCTTTCTACCCACTTTCCAAATTCGACAGAAATTCAAGCAGCGTTCGGTTGAACTCCTCGGCCGCGTCGAGTGGTGTGGCATGGCCGGAATCGGGAATTACGACCAGATGTGCACCGGGGATGTTGCCCGCCAGCTCCTTTTTAGCTTCCATCGATACGGTCTGATCAAGTTCCCCGGCGACGACAAGCGTCGGGGCGTTGATTTCATGTAGACGATCGCGGATGTCGAAACGAGTGGCTGCCCATATCGCCCGCAAGTATGCGCCGCGCGGGTTCGATGCTATACGCTCGGCTGCAGCCTGGCGCAGAAGTTCTTGATCCGGCTCAGGGAAAAGCCCCTCCGCAACCCACTGCCCCACCTGGTCCATCTGCCCCAGCACCACAAACGCAATCCTTACTAGCTTCCGGAAAAACCCGCTTGAGCCCGAGTGCAGCTTCGCAAACGTATTCACCAATGTCAGCGAGCGGACAACTTCCGGGTAGTCAAGCGCCAATTGCATCGCCACAGCCCCACCGAGCGAAAGCCCAACCACATGTGTCGGTCCAAGCCCTAATGTTCGAATCAGATCGGCAACATCATCAGCGAAAAAAGAAATGCGCGGCCAAGTTGACTGTTTTGAGGACCGCCCATGGCCGGGCAAATCCACGGTAAGCACATCGTACTCCTCTGTGACGGCCGGTAGCTGCAGAATCCAATCTTCACCACAGGACCCGAGTCCATGAAGAAACGTTATGGAAACGGATTCTTCCTCCCGCGGACGATTGATCTCATAGAATATGCGGTCATGAGGTCCTTGATGATGGGGCATATCGAAATTCCTCCGTTCGCCACCCTCTTCACACGAACATGTAGACTCCTTCATTCTACAATAAATAGATCCTCGTGCTGCGTTTGAGTTGGTCCATCAATAGCACGCTGCAGGTCCTTCGGACGGGGCTTTGAAGACTGCGCAGGGGCACAGGTTTCATATAAATGTAGGACTCCGCAGGTGTAGTTATGGAACAGGAGAACTCAACATACATGAAGGTGTCATCCACGCGACGAGCGCATTTCCAGCGATTGGAATAAGCGTATCCTTTTCCCTTAATTGGGGTTGTCCTATATGCAATAATGGACCCTCCCGAGAATATGGCGCCCTACCCGGGATGGCAACTAACATCTAACAACCTTCAAGGAGAGAGTAATGACATTTATTAGCTTTTTGTTCGCACTTTTTGTATCAGCGGTGGTCTTGTTGATCGTTGATAAAGTCAACGTCGGCCTCAAAGTCGGCGGCCTCGTCAATGCCATGGTCTCCGCGCTCGCAATTTCGGTTGTGGGATTCCTTTTGATGTGGTTCCTAGGTCTTTTCGGCATCACAATTGGCGGCGGGTTTCTTGGCGCGATCGTATACCTGATCGTCGCCGCCGTTGTCCTAATGCTCTCAGCAAAAGTTATGCCGGGCCTCGAGGTAAGCGGGTTCGGCGGGGCAGCGATTTCCGCCATCGCCATTGGCGTTGTCTACTGGCTCTTGGAGTGGTTTGTAGGTCTGTTCGTATAACTTTTCTATGGGTCAGGCTTAGGCCGCGAGAACGGGCGCCTGAGTCTGTCTAAACCTGACCCTCCCTGTTTGACCAAAACGGCTGCACAAGAAGTGCAGCCGTTTTTCATGACATCATTTGCCAGTTAACTACCTACCGGAAATCCGTTCGATTTACACCGAACTCAAGGATTCGATCAGGGACTCTCGATTTGCATCGACTCCATCATCTCATCGAGATCAGTAAGCTCTGGGAAGAAGCTCAAAGGACTCTCAAGCGCCAACTGATTTTCGACATCCAGGAGATAGCCCTCGTAGGCGTTAATAAATGCGTCATACTCATCGCCGATGAAGGTATCTCCATCTGCGGGCAGACTCGGATGTGAAACCGGCAAGATCGCCGAGATCAGATACATACCATCGTCCGTGAGTCCTTGATACGCGTAGAAGAGATCGCTGTTATTAATCGGCCATGCAGCCTGCCCGTACTGGCTCACGAAGCGCACACCAGATCCGTCTTCAAATGTGAGATATTCCACCTGCACGGTGATCATCTGCGCAGCATTGAAGATCGGCAGCACCAGGGGCACCTTATCGGGATCCTCTGGTTTCAGCGCGAGGAAAGCTTCCAACTCTACTACCGTCTCCTCCGCAGGTGGGTTGACCTCAAGGAATTCCGCCACCGGGTAGATCGCTATATATGCTTTGTGAAAGGTATCGGTGAGAGGGTAATCATAAAAGGTGAAATCGACATGCTCTGGAACCGCAAACCACGCCATCTCGAGTTCGGCTGGGAGAACGGATGGGACCGCGCCGTAATCCTCCCCCTCCGGGTAGGAGAAGCATATTGTATTGAAGCACACATCCGGCGCTGGAGCTTCGGTGGGTTCTGGTGTGGCCGCCGGTTCGAGCAGTTCTTGTTCGAGATCCTCTAGCTCAGAAAAATCAATCATTGCCGTTGCCAAGGCTTCAATTTCCGTGAAATCAACACCCTCCAGCATAGAATTCACCAGCGGAAAGGCGATGGCCAAGCCCACACAGAGCATTATCACAATAAAGCCCGCACACCCCAATCCAATCCACAGACAGGTGCGGCCCGTACTTCTCGCCGATGTCCCTGTTGGTTGAGCTGGGGTTTCGATAACCGCCGGTTCCGCTGCAGCCTGTTGGTCAGGTAGGGCCTCCGGGGCTGTGTCGCGCACGGTCTCTTGCGCGGGTTTCGGCGCGCCGCATTGTCCACAAAAACTACTTTCCTCAGGGATGTCTGCCCCACAACGTTCACATTGCATCGTATCCTCCATCTATTTCACCGTATGACGTGACCGATTCTATAATAATAAAGGTGACCAATCCCCCCTCGCCCGTGGGTTCAACACGTATTGCATGTTGACCAAATGGCAGCTCCAACACCTCTATGTAGCTAATATTGTCGTCCCCAAGCCAAATCTCCGGAGAGGGTCCTTGAAATCACGGCCAATAATAACCTTCGAGAGCAGGGATGATATCCCTGTTTGGGAAGGGTTCCGTCACTAACTCGGTTCTTTCGCTTCCATCCACGTTGATTACCATGATCTTCCGCAAGGTCGGAGCATCTTCCATCCTTTGCGAGGCGATATATCCGATTTGGGTACTGTCAGGAGACCACGAAAACTTGTATTCATCGTCGACGCTTTGTGTTAGGTTCCTCAGCCCTGTTCCATCCGCGTTGACAATAAAAATATCCGAGGCGTAAAAACCGAGATACGGATCGGGTTCATCCCCTTTTCCAACGAGTGCGATTTGGAGGCTATCCGGCGACCATGTCGAGAAAACACCACCACGATCAATATGCACGTTATTGCCACTCTTGAGGGATACGATATTCAATCCCGGGTTCACACACTTCTCCCATGAGCCCTCCACCTCGTCTAACTCGAAAGTGAAGTAAAACAGTTTTGTGCCATCCGGTGATACAGAAAACATGAAGGTGCATTCATGCGTATCATCGATTTTACGAACGCTCCCGCCCTCGCGATTCATAGTGTAAATCCCATGGGTTCCATCTCGATCAGAGAGAAAGATGATTTGCTCACCATCCAGCGCCCACTCCGCCCGCTTATCTTCTCCGGGATGATACGAGAGATTAATCAGCGCTCCATCTCCCTCGAGATCCAAACGATATATCTCCTGGTTCCCATCTCGACGGGATAAGAAAAGTATGCTCTGCCCATCCGGGGACCATCTTGGATCGATGTCGTTCGCGGGGTCTTCTGTGAGGACACGCCAATCCACCCCATCTCGATCTGTGAGTAAGATGTCCCCGTTTCCCCCTACATCTCTTACTACGACCGCCTGCGATCCATCAGGCGACCAATCGCCGATCGTCGTCGGGAATCCCTCGTACTTTAGTTGGTACGTCCGCGTTCCGTCCACAGTCATGAGGTATTCCTCGATCACACCGCTTCGTTCGGAAAGAAAAATCCATAACCACCCATCAGGTGAGAGATAAGGCGGTCCAACGATCATACTTATGGATTTACTATATATATTTGAAAAACCTGAACCGTCTGCATTGAAACCATATAGATCGAAGGGACCTTCAACCAGAAATACCGCAAGAGGTCGTGTCCAGATTAAAAACTGCTCCCCATTAAAATACGGCTCCGGTGTCGATGTGACATTTAGCAGCAGCGCGCCGCCTTCTTCGTCGGTTGTGGGAGCTTGCGATTCCTCAGCGGAAAGATCCTCAATACCGCCAACATCGGCACGCTGGATCATCTTCAAAATGGGGATGCTGAGCAGAATCGATTCAAAGAAGAAAATCAGGATCAACCCGCCAAAGACGATCAGGACCAACCGCTGGAAGGTATCGCTCTTCATTCTACCGGTGTCGTCATATGGATGGACCATGACTAAACGGCGCAAGAAAAGATTGCCATAAATACCCACTTGCGTCCCGGTGCTGAAAAAAAGAGAACTCAAACCTACTGCGAGCAGGATCACTGAATCGAACATGCTTAAGAGTTGGCTGATAGCCAGGGAAACTCCCCACAGTATGAGGAAGAAGAGCGAGTGCTTTCCCACCACTTCATCCCCGAAATACTCGAGTTTCGTGGTCTGGCCACGTAAGAAACCTACCAGGAGTCCGAGGCTGAAGATAGGAAGGGCCATGCGCGGATCTGGATTTGCGCCGCTGAGTGCCAGATAGACCGGGAGCAGGAAGAGGCTGATCAGGACCGATGCCAGTGTAGATAGCGCAGTGACACGGCGCGGTTCGCGGAACGTGACGAGCATCACCCCGGTCATGACAATCGCGAAGGCAAAGGAGAGAAAGCCGATGATCTGATAGAAAAGGGCCACCTAACCGCCTCCCCCCAGCCCCCGACCGCATTCGGTACAGAAGCGTTTGTCGACGGAATTCTCAAGCCCGCAGGCGGGGCATATACGTTTCGCAAACCCTGAGTCCGGCGGCTTGTCAGTTAGCTTCAGCGAGTTACCGCACTGCGTGCAGAAGCTTTTATCCGGATGATTACTAAATCCACAATGGGCACACACTTTTTCGCCGCCCGGATCCTGCTTTTTTTTCTCCGCCGCATCGTGTTCTGTCCTCGCCCGCGCTGCAACTTCCTGGGCGCGTTCCAATAAAGAAAAATCGCTGGTAGGTTCCAGCCAGCGCTCTGCCTGCAGCGCAAGTCCTTCCTGCGCCACTAAGATCTCCTTCCGCGCCTGCTCATCGTCTTCGAGATCAGCGAGCGCGCCAAGCACACCAGCTGTAAAGAGCATCGCGCTGCCTTCTTCACGCAGTTGCACGTCATCAGCGACGATCTCACCCAAAGCACGGGCGTTTTGTTCAATCAAGTCATCGATTGCTTCCTGGTAGGCAGCTTCGTCAATCAGGGGTCTGAGCTGTAATAGTACTGCTGCCACGGAGGCGTAGATGTCGAACGCCTGACCTGCGTGAACCCCTTCAGCTTCCAGTGCGCTTTGGGCATCCAGGCATGCGTCCAGCGCACGCTCGACGGCCCCGGCCTTCCTGAGTTCATCATCCTCCATGCGAGCCATGTCGGTGAAAATAGTCGCTTTGGCGAGATGCGCCAGCGCCATCCCGCCGGGGAAAGGGATGCTTGTGAAGGTATCGATGGCCTGATCCGCAAAGGAGAGCGCCGCTGTAAACGCACCCTGCTCACCATCTGCGGATTCTCCCTCCAGCCGTGCGAAGCATGCATCCAGTTGCGCCAATCCGATCCCCCATGGATCCCCGCTTCGCAGGGCAGCATCTAGCTCATTTGACGCGTCCGTCATCGCGTTTTCCTCCAGATCATCATTCGGGTTCCATATTCATTAAGACCTTGGGGAGACATCGCGCAGAAAGACGACATACTGCCCAAGCCACCTCTTGGCATTCGAGGCAGTATCGGCGACCGCTCGATAGGCTCGATCTGCTTTATCCCAGCCTTTCCCAAAGTTAGCCGGTGTTTGATCCTTGAACCCCTTCGGGTCGTATACTCTGTTCATGTCCTTTTTAATTTGACCCTTGATCAAATCACGATGCTGTGCCTTGATAACCGCCTGCGCCCCTTTTCTCGGGAGTTCAGAAATTCCTTTTGTCATGTTCTCAAAATCAGTTTGATGCTGCTTAAATAACTTTTCCGCGGCGGAAGCCAGGTCCTTCGACAACATTGCTTTCGCAGCAGCGATCGCCGGATCGGTAATCAGATTGTTGTGCAGCTTATTGAGCGCTTTACTCCCACCCAGTAATCCTCGCTCCAACCAGACGATGCCCTCGCGCTCATCTTTCGAGAGGGATGATAAACCCGCATCAACTTGCTTTCGCACTTCGAGCAATTCCTTCATCACCCGCAAAAACTCTTGTAGTTTGGCGGATTTATCCTTCATCGCCATGTCCTCAAGTTTTTTCAGCTTCGGCGCAACATTCTTCTTCCAGAACTCGCCATCCTTCACTCCCTTTGGTACTTTTGCGAGCTCCTTGTTGAAGCCTTCCAATGTCTTGTCGAATGCCTGGCGGTAGTCCTCTATATCGTCCACCGCTCGTTCAACACACTCCTCACCCGACTCTCCCGAGAGGGCTCGTGCCCCTGCGGCTAGCGCACCAGGATATTGAGCCTCGACCCCCACTTTGGCTTCCGGTTCATCAATTTGTGCCGAGGCAGAAGCCTGCACACCCGCGTCTGCTGATATTTCCCCCTGCTCGGGTATCGACGTGGGTTTTTTTACACCGGCACCAATCTTCTCCGCTTCCGGAATCTGCTCCGGAACCTCCTTCGGAGTCTCCGCTTTTACTGGACCAGGATCCTGTCCCACTCTCCAGCGCCATTGGCCCAAGGCCTGCTCTAGCTTGCCCATGGGGACACCGGCGCGATGGTTGATGATCACCCAGGCTGTGATGAGCACTGCCGCAGCGCCGCCAGCTGCAGCGACTCGCGCTGGATCCAAACCCGAGAGGCCTGCGGCGCCTAAAAATGCCTCCAGACTGCGAACAAGATCAGGAGTGCCTACATCCTCCGTAGTCGGGCTATTTCCAACTTCCTCATCTGATTTCGATCCCTCGCCCTCTGCGACGAGGACTCTTATTGTTTTTGATGTCGTGCGGGCATCTCCAAAGACATCAACTGAGACTTCATAGTGCCCAGCCTCATCCCCTTTCCATGAATACGCTCTCTCTTTCCCCCTTGCACCCGTTCTACCCTCGAGAGACCATTGATATTCCAGTTCCTCGCCTTCTTTTTCTCCGCTGGCAGTCGCTGTACAACTAATCGATTCTCCAACCTTTGGCGAGGAAGGTTGGCAACCCAAGGAAACTGCCAGATCCTTTGAATCCTCGCTCGTTTCATCTTCCGATGCGCTCGCCTCACTTGCGCTGGCTTCCAAGATAGGAATCTTGATGTCACCCACGCAGGATGTCTCTGCCGCTTCAGGATCCGTACACTGTCCGAACACCATCGTGCCCCCTTTAGGGCAGTAGAACATTGTTACCGAGATAGTTGCTGTGCCCGTTTTCGTCCCGCCCACGAAGGTAAGCTCCATTGGGAAGCTGATCTCTTCCCTCTTTAAAAGCATGGATATTGGATCGAGAACTCCTAAATTCGTTTTTGTCGTCATTTGGATGAAATCTTCCGGATCTCCAGAATTCAAGAAGGGACATCCTGCATGATCGAGCACCAAACGCGTCCGACTCTTGCCATCCGCAACGAGTTCAACTGGATCG